>PLZP01000112.1 GCA_003152215.1 Acidimicrobiaceae bacterium
GCTCGAGTCGCCGAGCGCACAGTTACCCTTGTTTGGATACGCGTTTCCGGTCCCATCAGGTGCATTCGGGGCGCCAGTAAATGCCTCGCAGTGAGGCCCGGTGTAGTTAGTGTCGAGGTTCCCGTACTGGTCATTCGCCGTAACGGTCAGGGAGAATGGTGTTCCGGCGTTCGGAGTCGATGTCGAGGGCGACAGCGCGAAGGATTGGAGTGAATTTGGCGCCACCGTGAGGGCCGTGCTTCCCGTTGCCAGTGTCAGGGTGTCGGTCATGGCGAGGGTCTCGGGTTGGGCGTCATAGAGGGTGACGTTGGCTGTGCCAAAGCCATCGGAGAAGTTGACGATCGATCCGCCGGCGCACGATGCGAAGTTCGAGTAGTTGGGAACGCGGCCACTCGGAGAGGCGAGGGGGCCCGAGAAGCTGAGACACTGGGGACCCGAGTAGTACGGAAAAAGGTCCCCATATTGGTCGAGCGCAGTGACCCCAACGGCCAGATTGGTGCCCGCAGTGGGCGTTGGCGTGGTCGGCGAGAGCACGAATGACGCCAAAACGGGCGGCGGCACAGTTACGTTTCCGCTGGTGGCACCGGAGGACCATGATTGGAACAACGCGGTGACCTCATACGAGTAGGAATTCGACGCCAAATCGGTATCGGAACACGAAAGCGATGTCGTTGGAGCCGTGGGAGAGGTTCCACAGGCTGGGCTCGGCGTCGAACCGAGAAATCTCGTCACGTAGTAGCCGCTCACGCCCATGCCATCGGGCTCGCTAGGAGTAGTCCAGGTGACGTTGACGGTCCGAACGGTAGGAGTCGGGAAACTGGCCTGGACGTTGGCCGGAGGATTCAGAGCGGCCACTTGGACGGTTGCCGAACCATGGCCGCCATCGATGAAGTACGACCACGCGACGGTTCCTAGGGCGATGGTGAACGCACTCGCGACCACGAGGAGCAGAGCCACCAGGAATCCGTCGCGGACCCGATGGCGCGCTAAGGGCATCGTCGTCATGGCGTCACCACGGTGCAGTTGGTCAGCGTGTCGTGGTAGTAGCTCTGCGCTGTTCCGTGCCACGATGACGGGGGCGTTGGCAGGTGACAGACGTTGAGGTGGTGGGGCCCCCCGGTGTAGGTGTTGTAGGCGCCGACGCCGAGGTAAATCGTCTCGTTCCCGTTACCGCCGGTAATTGACGACTGACTGCCGCCAATCTTCACCGAATCGGCGCCGGACCCCAACTGGACTGCGTCGTAGGTACCAGAACCGGTGGTAACGGCGTCATTGCCGTTACCCAGGATGACCTTGTTGTGGCTCCCGTTGCCGATCAACACCGTGTCGCTGCCGTCTCCGGCTGAAATCTGGTTGGTTCCGTCGCCGATTTGGACGGTGTCGTCGCCGCTGCCGAGCGAGATCGAGTTATTGCCGTTCCCGCAGTAGACGTGGTTGTGGCCGTTCCCGCCGTTGTAGTCGTTGTCGCCGTCACCGCCTTGAAAGCAGTTGGCGCCGTTCCCGCCAAAAACCTGGAAGTTGCCACTGGGCAGGTAGAAGTAGTTGTTCCCCGTACCCCCGTGGATGCTCGAGGATCCGGGGTCACCGAAGTACCAGCTGTTGTAGGGGTCGGAGCAGTGCCCGGCCTTGGCGAGCACGACCTGGATGATCACCGGCGACGTGCTGGACGCGAACTGTGCGTTGCCGGCGTAGACCGCGTAGACGTCGTCTGACCCTGCAGGCANNGCTATTGGCAAACCGAGGTAGAAGGCAACAGAACCATTCGGCGATGAACCTGATGGGACCGGAGGAGTACCAAAAACCTTCGCAGTGAGCGTCACGGGCGCCCCGACGACCGATGGATCGGGCTGTGAGGCCACGATCGTCGTCGTCCTCAGTGCTGACTGGACGACTTGGGTCAACACTGGCGACGTCGAATCCGAGAAGTTTTGGTCGGTGTTGGTGTACGCGGCGGTGATTTTGTGCGTCCCGCTCACGAGGTACGTGGGGGGGGTGCAGCGCGCGATCGATGAGCCGTGCCCTCCACTCGGGAGGGACACGTTCGTGCAGATCTGGGTGGACCCGTCAAAGAAGGTGACGGTGCCGGTGGGGCTGTTCGACGAACCGGGACTCGCCAGCACGATGGCGGTGTAGGTCACGCTTTGGCCGACCATCGACGGATCATGCGAGGAAGTCACCACCGTGTACGTCAGGCGAGCAACGCTGAAGGTCGCTGTGCCCTGGAATGAGAACAGGAATACTTTGCTTTCACACGAATCCTGATTCGTGTGGGTATCGAAGAGCGAGATTGGGACGGGAACGGAGTTCGAGCCCTGGGCGGGGACGACTAGGGCTCCCGAGAATGTCGTTGCGGCGTAGTTCAGATTTGCCGTTGAGCACCCGGGCGGAGGCGTGACGGACGAAATACTCAACGTACGCACCGTTATCGGAACGTTCAACGGGTTGTGCGCGGTGTACCAGAGATAGTCCTGGGCCCCGGGGTAGAGGAGGGCGGCCGTTTGAAGGGTTTCAGAACTGCTGATCGTGTTCGTAATCGTGAAGTTCGGTTCCGAGCCGGTTGTGCTGGGCGTATGGCCGGAGCCGATGGCGGCGTGAGTGACCGCGAGGACGAGTGCAACGCTAATCAGCGCCGTCGCACCGACCCGCCCCGATATCTTCGTCCCTTCGGGCACTTTCACCTTCATCTACTTCAGACTCCCTCGCGGATCCAACACCAAATTGCCAATTCCTGGCCGTGGGGCCGAGCCGCGGATAATGGAACTCCGCGGCTCGGCCTTCCGACCTGGTTGAGTTGGTAGAGAATGCCGCACTCCGCCAACTCGCTTTGCTAGTTGGAGGTGAAGGTCAGGTTCACCGTCGCGCCCTGGCAAGCATCCTCGTTGATAGTGGTCGAGTTGTTCAGCTGGATCGATGCGCCGGACGAGGTGTCATCCCACGTTGAACCGGCGGCCACTGACCCGTTAATCACCGTTGGTTGAGTGATCGTGAACCAACCCGGGTCACAAGCCCCACCGGACGTCGCGTGCTGGTGCGTGATTGTCGAGATCGCAATCGTCACCGTGTTGAGCGCTTCGGGGATGGAACCGGGGTTCGTCACGCTGAAGTTAATCGGCTGTGCAGGACCGCCTGGGTACAGGCCACTTGCGGTGCCAACGTTGAACTCCACTGCGGGAAGGTAATAGGGCGCGCCATGGCCGCTGCCGGCCACACTCCAGCCGCCATTTGAACTTACGCAAGCAGCAGGATTCGAAGGGGCTGGCGAGTCCAGCCGGAAGCCTCCAACACCACCAGCACCGTTATCGCAGTAATTGCCAGCCAACGCGGTGTTCATGTCCAGTTTTCCCGTATTCGTGTCACTTCCGATTGAAGGGTTCACGTCGTCCGTCGTCAGTCCAACATTGAGCGAGTTGTAGGGACCGTTCACACCCGTAGGTGCCTGGCCATAGCTCTGTGTATTAAATGAGATGCCGTAGATGACCGTGCTTGGAAGAACAAGTCCCTGCGAGCTGAAGTTGAAGGTGATGTTGTTTGCCAAACCGTGGTGGCAAAGACCATCTGCGGCCACGTTGAACTGCGCCGCAGTTGCGGCATTGTCAAGCCACTCTCCGCTGGTGGTGCACGTTGCATTATCCGATGGGCGGAAGGGAATGTTGAAGTTCTGCGTGTCAGTGCCAATGACGCTTCCAACAACTCCATTGCCAGCGTCGTTGTAGATAGTCAACGTGATCGGGTAGTTAAAACTTGATCCGGGCGTTGTCACGCAGGGCGATGCGCCCGACGCCCAGTTTTGACACGCCCAATCTTCCATTGTCACGACAACGTTGCTCAATGGTGCGGTGGAACTCACCAAATTGACTTCGTTACCGAACTGACTGGTTTGCGTCGCCTGGAAAGCCTGGCTCGCCATGCTGCCCGGTAGTGGTGAAACCGTGCTGTTGTAAATCGGCGTGCCGTCCTGGGTTATGGTCAGCGCGGTCGCAGTGGCGTCTGATGCGGCACCGGTGCCGGACCCGCTCGAAGTCCAATACGCGAAGGCAACCCCTCCACCTACGATCGCGACCGTCAAGGCGAGTCCTGCCACGGCCGCTTTCTTATGACTACTGAAAAATTTCATTTTGCTTGGTCTCCCTAATTGTTGGGTTGGATACTTCCTTGACTAGGGCGTCGGGTTCGCCAGTCGCTCCCCACGGGTCGGGCGGCCATTTTGGGCCCGTGGATCAATGCGTCACCCTTCACTGCCAACGAGAAATCACTTTCGTGCTCGTTGCTGGTGCGGACCTGCGCGATGCGGTTGTGAAAACCCGTCACCCAGGTCCGCAACACCTTGTGTTGCTGAAGAAGGATTGGTCCGCGCACGACGCGGCGGGCGGTCACTTCAGTGACCGCAGATATCAGTACCGACAAGTGAGCGGGTGTTGTTCGGGCGCCGCTCGAATGGAAGTGGAGAGTGCGACACACGTCGCGGAATCGTCAATTGCCAACGGATTGGCGAAACGGTTTGGGGAGTCAATGCGACGTTCACTCGGCAATCCGCTTCGTCACGATGACACCAGCTTCTTCACAACTGTTCTCCGTCCGCCCCGCGATTGCGAGCATGACACCGAGTGATGAAATTGTCAATTCGTTGGGTGAACGTTGTGTGGCATATCGAGCGTCTCATCGGCGCAAAAAATCATCGATCGGCGCAATGTTCAGTGACTGCACGCAGCGAACAGTGACGTCGTACGTAGAGCGCTCTCTGTGAGACTTCTCACATGGCGTCACTCGAATTCGTTTCGCTCGTTCGGCCTGTCGTACTCGCGGCCTACCTATCCCACAGTCGCCGGCGCACGTCGCTCGAGACATTCGACGAAGAAGCACTGGGGGGATTGCGAGGGGGGTACCCACCACCGAGAGTCCAGTAATTTCTTCGCATTCGCGGTGGACGTGGCCCGATGTGAATTCGCGAATGTCAAACGATCAAGCGTCTCTCATCGACCGATGTACTGGAGTCGACACGGCTGTCGCAACGTTGGAGTTGGTTGGCGGATCGCTGCGGCTGAGAGTTCGCGCTTTCCGTAGCCTCTCTTCGAAATGGACCTTTACAAAAAGTCATCGGCCCCCTCATTTTGAGCGGAATTGACGACGCGTTTCGATGGACTGATTCGTCGAAACTGAGAACTTTATTTCCAGCAATTCAGCCATTTCGACCAAAATTGCATCGCTACGCACTCACTCGCCAATAACAACCACTTGACAACGGAGAAAGATTCAACTAGAAATTCTCTCCGCAGGGGCGGATCGGGGAATTGCAGTGTCAAGCAACACAGGATTGCCGCCCCAAGGTCGGCAACTTTTTCCGCCGCACGATAACGCACCTTCGAGCGA
>PLZP01000095.1 GCA_003152215.1 Acidimicrobiaceae bacterium
GACAACGGAGCCTTTTTCACCACTAGAAGCTAAAGATTCCCCACGACGTAGTTGATGCAAGCGCAGAGAGAGGCGACGTCTTCAGAATCGATGCTCGGGAACATGGCGACGCGTAGTTGATTGCGTCCGAGCTTGCGATACGGGTCAGTGTCTACAACGCCATTGGCACGGAGGATCTTTGCGATGAGCGTTGCGTCAATCTCATCGTCGAAGTCAATTGTTCCCACAACGTTGCTGCGCTGTGAGGGGTTCTCGACGAACGGACGAGCGAACGGTGAAGCCTCTGCCCACGTATAGAGAATCTCAGCCGACGTCCGCGAGCGACCGGTGGAGAACGCTAAGCCTCCGTTGTCGTTCATCCATTTGATCTGCGAGGCGAGCATGTGGATGGTCGCGAGCGCGGGCGTGTTGTACGTCTGATTGAGTCGCGAATTGTCAAGCGCAATCTTGAGGTCGAGAAACGCCGGCGTCCAGCGTCCTGATGCTGCCAACGTCTCAATTCGCTCGATGGCGGCTGGCGAGCAGAGTGCAAGCCAGAGTCCGCCATCGGAGGCGAACGACTTTTGAGGTGCGAAGTAGTAGCAGTCGAACTGCGACGCGTCGACCATCAGCCCACCTGCGCCCGACGTGGCGTCGACCGCGACGAGTCCCGTTGATCCTTCAGGACGTGTGATGGACATCATCACACCGGTCGAGGTTTCATTGTGCGTGAGGGCGTAGAGGTCGACGGACTCGTCGGTGACGGCGGTGGGGTGCGTGCCGACATCACTCTTGATGATCTGGGGCTCTTTGAGGTGCGGCGCTTCTTTGACACAGCTCGCGAATTTGGAGGAGAACTCACCAAAGCTCAGGTGCTGGGACTGGTCGGCGACGAGGTGAAACGTGGCCGCGTCCCAGAAGCATGTGGTGCCGCCGTTGCCAAGCAACACCTCATAACCGTCAGGCAAGGAGAATAGCGACATGAGGCCGTCGCGGACTTCACCTACCTTGTTGCGCACGGTCGATTGGCGATGCGACGTACCCATGTACGTCGAGCCGTCTGCAACGAGTGCACTCAGTTGTTCGGGGCGAACCTTCGATGGGCCCGATCCAAATCTCCCATCACGGGGGAGCAGGTCGGCTGGAATCTTTAGTGTGTCGGGGGAACTCATAGACTTATTCTTACGGATAATTGAACGGAGCGAACCATGAGTTCGAGAGTAAGTCACCTCCTCGGCGGCTTAGCCCCCAGTGCGACGCTGGCCGTGGACGCGAAAGCCAAAGCCATGAAGGCGGCTGGCGAGCCGGTTATTGGCTACGGCGCCGGTGAGCCCGACTTCGCAACGCCGGTGCACATCGTGGAAGCGGCGGCCAAAGCTTGCTACGACCCGGTCAACTACAAGTACACCCCGACCGCCGGATTGGCGGAACTTCGCGAAGCAATCGTCGCCAAATCGATGCGCGACAGTGGCCTTTCCACGACGGCCGGACAGGTTCTCGTCACCAACGGCGGAAAGCACGCCGTGATCACGGCCTGTATGACGTTGCTCAACCCAGGCGACGAGGTCTTGATTCCTGCTCCGTACTGGACCACGTATCCGGAAGCTGTCTATCTCGCCAGCGGCAAATCTGTCGCGGCGATGACCGAGGAGGCGAACGGTTTTCGCGTCACCGTTGACGTGCTCGAACGGGCGCGAACGCCCAAAACCAAGATGTTGATCTTCACGTCGCCGTCGAATCCCACCGGAGCAGTGTCGCGTCCCGACGACGTGGCCGCGATTGGCCGTTGGGCGGCCGAACACGACATCTGGGTCGTGAGCGACGAGATTTACGAGCACCTCACCTACGGCGACGCAAAGAGTGTGTCGATGCCGGTCGTCGCGCCTGAGTTGGGTGACCGCTGGGTCGTCGTCAACGGTGTCGCCAAGACGTACGCCATGACCGGATGGCGAATTGGCTGGATGATTGGTGCGCCCGACATCATGGCGGCCGCCGTGAACTACCAGAGTCAGACCACTTCCAACATTGCAAACATCTCGCAACGGGCCGCGGTCGCCGCGCTCAACGGCGATCTCAGTTGTGTCTACGAAATGCGAGAGGCGTTTGACCGTCGCCGAAAGATAATGACGTCAATGCTGAACGCAATCGATGGCGTGAGTTGTGCGGAACCTGACGGCGCCTTCTACTGCTACCCGAACGTCTCGGGACTGTTCGGCCGGTCCCTGGGTGGCCGCGTCGCGACCAATTCGGCGGAACTCGCCGAAACGTTGCTCGAGCAGATCAAAGTCGCAGTCGTGCCCGGCGAGGCCTTTGGCACCACGGAGCACTTCCGACTGAGTTACGCGTTGGGCGACGATGACCTCGTCGAAGGTCTGTCGCGCCTCGCCGCTTTTGTCGCTGCGGGCTGAGTCCTAGGCCCGTTCCCTTAGTCTGTCTGGACCAAACGAAAGGTATTGCCGTGGCCCGTGTTCTCGTCACTGAAGAGATTGCCGACTCCGGGCTGCAACAGCTGCGCGACGCCGGCCACGAAGTTGATATCCGTCTGGGGCTCACCCCCGAAGAGTTGCTCGGTGCGCTCGAGGGAGCGAACGCCCTCATCATCCGATCCGCGACCCAGGTCGACGCGGCGACGCTCGCCGCGGCGAAGGACCTCGTTGTGGTCGGTCGAGCGGGCATCGGACTTGACAATGTCGACGTCGCGAAGGCCACCGAACTTGGCGTGATGGTCGTCAACGCCCCGGTGTCGAACATCCTCTCCGCCGCCGAGCAGACAATGGCCCTCCTGCTCGCTCAGGCCCGCAACATCCCTCAAGCGCATTCGGCGTTGAAGAACGGTAAATGGGAGCGCAGTAAGTGGGAAGGCGTGGAACTCCACGGCAAGACACTGGGCATCGTTGGTCTCGGCAAGATTGGTGCCCTCGTCGCGCAACGCGCCTCCTCCTTTGGCATGCGACTCGTGGCCTATGACCCGTTCATCACCGAAGACCGGGCCAAGCACATGGGTGTTGAGTTGATGGATCTCGACTCACTGCTC
This sequence comes from Acidimicrobiaceae bacterium, assembly GCA_003152215.1. GTDB lineage: Bacteria > Actinomycetota > Acidimicrobiia > Acidimicrobiales > RAAP-2 > RAAP-2. The sequence goes on from PLZP01000095.1 coordinate 3,014, forward strand.
GCCCAGAGTGACTTCATCACTATTCACTTGCCGAAGAACAAGGAGACGACAAATCTCCTCGACGCGGCGGCTCTGAAGAAGACGAAGCCCGGCGTTCGCATCATCAACGTGGCGCGCGGCGGCATCGTCAACGAGGCTGACCTCGCCGACGCAATTCGCAACGGTCATGTGCAGGGTGCAGCACTCGACGTCTTCGAGAAGGAGCCGACGACGGAGTCACCGTTATTCGAGCTGCCCTCGGTCGTCGTCGTACCGCACCTCGGCGCCTCGACGTTCGAAGCTCAAGATAAGGCTGGTGTCACGATCGCGGAGCAGGTCCAGTTGGCGCTCGCTGGCGACTTCGTTCCCTACGCCGTCAACGTCGCCGCCGGAGAGGTGTCCAACGCCGTTCGACCGTTCATGGGGCTGGCAGAGATTCTCGGTCGGTTCCTCGGCGGACTGCTCGACGGTAAGCCGGCCGATCTCGAGGTTTCGTACCTGGGTGAGTTGGCCGGATCGGGAACGAAGATCCTGACGCTGTGTGCTCTGAAGGGACTGCTCACCGCGACCGGTCACGACGGCGTGTCATTCGTCAATGCGCCACAACTCGCGGTGGACTACAACCTCACCTACACCGAGGTGTCGACCGTCGAGTCACCGGACTATGTCAACCAGATCACGGTTCGCTCGGGCGATCATCTCGTCTCGGGGACCATGATCACCATTGGAACTCGACTCGAAACTCGAATCGTCGGCGTGGACGGCCACAGTGTGGAGATCCCACCGGCGGCGTCGATGCTGGTTGTCCACAACGATGACCGGCCCGGCATGATTGGCCTCGTGGGCGTGGCTCTCGGTGGGGCCGGCGTCTCGATCAGTTCCATGTCCGTGGGCCCCGACCAACGAACGAAGACGGCCCTCATGGTGCTCTCAACCGAACAGCCAACGCCGGCCGAGGTCATTGAGAACCTGCGCCACACGCAGGGCATTCAGGACATTCACCTCATTACGCTGCGATGACCTACGCGTCGTCGTCGCAGTGCAAGAGGTAGCCCACACCGGGGACGTTTTTGATCAAGGCACCCGACTCATCGTTGAGTTTCTGGCGCAGGCGATGGATGTACGCGTGCACGTACTGCGCCTCGGCGCCGTAGCCGGTTCCCCAGACCGCGCTCAGGATCATCTGGTGGGTGCAGGTTCTTCCTGAGTGACGAGCGAGGAACACGAGAACCTCGAACTCTTTGGTGGTCAGTGCGACATTCACTCCGTCGTGCAGCACTTCGTGGTGCACGAGGTCAAGCTCCAGCGCACCACACGACAAGGAGATTTCTTCGGAACTGTCAGCATCAGCACCGCGTCCGCGCAGGACAACACGAATCCGAGCCTCGAGTTCAGGCATGCTGAACGGCTTGGTGACGTAGTCGTTGGCACCGGCGTCAAGTGCCGCCACCTTTCGATTCTCTGCCCCAGTCGCCGAAAGGATGATGATTGGCATGTCACTCCACCCGCGAATCGTGTGACAGACCGCTATGCCATCCATATCGGGTAGACCCATGTCGAGAACCACGACGTCGGGGGCAATCAATGCGGCCTGCGTAATTCCGTGTTCGCCCGTCGTCGCAGTGGTGACGTCGTGGCCGCCAGCTTGCAGACCGAGGCGCAGTGCCCGCAGCAGCGACGGATCGTCATCGATTACCAGGACTTTCGCCACGCTGGTTACCGTATCGTCGTTTCTTCGTCGACGAGCGGCAGCGTAAAGACGAAGCGCGCCCCATGCGAAGGAGCATCCTGGTACCAAATCGTCTCGTCGTGCGCTTCGACGAACGTCTTGGCGATGGTGAGACCGAGTCCGGCGCGGCCACCCTTGTCGAGTTGTGCGAACCTCTCGAAGATCGCTTCTCGTTGATCCGAGGCAATTCCAGGCCCTTCGTCCGCGACGGAGAGTTCCACGTGCGCATTCGTTCGCGACGCCTCGATCGTGATGACGCCGTCGACGGGGGAGTGGCGATTGGCGTTGTCGAGCAGATTGATAAGTACCTGTCCGATCAGTAGCGGGTCAACGTTGACGGGCGGCAACCCAGCTGGGATGATCGTGTCGACTCGATGCGAGCTGAGTGTCGGCTCCATCGCGCTCATCGCTTCACGAACCAACTCTTGGACTGAGGTGGGCGTTCGATGCACCGTGAACACACCGGCTTCAATGCGCGTGATGTCAAGCAGATTCGCGACGAGTCTCGTGAGTCGGTCAGTTTCAACTTCAATGAGACCGTAAAGCTCCGCCGACTGCTCGTTCGAAAGGTGCCCGGCTCGATTGGACAGCGTCGAGGACGCGACCTTGATGGTCGCCAGAGGGGTGCGCAAGTCGTGCGACACTGCCCCCATGAGGCTCTGACGAAATCGGTCAACCTCTTCGAGCAGTTTCGAACGCAGGGCCTGTTCGCGTAGCTGCGCCCGCTCGAGCGCCAACGCCGCGTCATTGGCGAACGTCGTCAGCACCGCGCGGTCGTTCTCTGTCGTGGGCAGTCCTCGAAGAGCGAGAATGCCCACCGCTCGCCCCGACGCCGAGAGGGCAATGGTACGCAGTTTTCCCGACGACTCCGTCGCGGTACCGACGCTGATCGGGAGTCCCGAGTTGGGACTGAGTCGCTCGAGCTCCTCAACGTTGAGCGACTCACCGGCCGACGCGACGACCTTGAGGTTGCCGTCTTCGAGGACCAGCAGCGAGACGCCGGGTATGTCAAATACGTCATGTACCGCGGACACGATCGTCGTGAGCAGATCGTCGACGGGTCGATCACCGACCAAGTTCTCCGACAGTTCCGAGAGATGTCGGGCCGCCGCGCCACGTCGCAGGGTCTCAACTCGCGACGAGTCCAGACTGGCCACGACGCGCGCCACGAGGAGCATCACGATTGCGTAGACAGCGAGTGCGGTCCAGTTCTGCGGCGTCCCGACGTCAAGGGACTTATAGGGCGGAATAAAGGCGTAGTCATAGACCAGGAAGCCGGCCAGCACGCTCGGCACACCGGCCCTGAAGCCGCCGATGACCGATCCAATAACGACAGGAATGACGAGCACCAGTGCAGCGGTGGAAACGCTGATGTGGCTTCGCAACGGCAACATCGCAAAGCCGAGAACGAGAACGCTCGCCACTCCAACAATCGAACCGACTACATGTTTGCGCACGGTCTCAGTATCGTACAGACGGCCAAAGTCGGTCGAGAAGCGAAATGAAGAGGTTATTAAGACGCTTCGTCAATTTTGAAGAACCTATTAAGAATTGGCGCATGACACTGGCTACATGGCAGATTTCTACACAGCACTTGGTGTCATTGGATTCGCTCTCGCGATGCTCGGCCTCATTTGGGCGTTGGACCGCGTATGAGCTTTTCCCAGATACTCCTCCTCATTGTTTCGGTAGTGATGTTCTTCTACATCGGCTACGCGATGTTCAAGCCCGAGAAGTTCTAGATGGGCTTCTTCCTCACTATCCTCTCACTCGTGGTGGCGTTGGGCCTCGCCTGGCGCTACCTCGGTTCGTACATGGCCGCCGTCTTCGACGGTCGCGTCCACTTCCTCGGCTTCGTTGAGCGTCCTATCTACTGGGCCCTCGGTACGAGTCCGAGCCAGGAGCAGACCTGGAAGCGCTACGNNAACACCAACTGGCAGAACTACGGCGGCGAAGAGACGATGTCGTACTTCTCTCAGATGGGTGCGCTGACGGTGCAGCAGTTCGTCTCGCCGGCGGTTGGTATCGCCGTGGCGATCGTGCTGGTGCGCGGTTTCGCTCGTCGCTCAATGGCGACCGTCGGCAACTTCTGGGTTGACATCACGCGCTGCCTGTTCTACGTACTGTTGCCGATTGCGTTCATCGCCGGCATTATCTTCGTGGGCGAAGGCGCGGTGCAGACGTTGTCGGGCACGATCAGTTTCCATGACGCGTTGAACGGCGTCATCCAGACGATTCCGCGCGGCCCGATTGGCTTCATGGAGTCGATCAAGCAGCTCGGCACCAACGGTGGTGGCTTCCTCGACACGAATTCGGCCACGACCTTCGAGAACCCGACCGGTCTCACGAACTGGCTGTCCATCTTCTTACTCCTCTGCATTCCCGTCGCCTTGACCTACACCTTCGGCAAGATGGTGGGCAGCGTGCGCCACGGTGCGGCGTTGTTGGCCGCGATGGTCCTCCTCTTTGGCGTGTGGGTTGGCTTCACCGCGAACGCCGAACACCAGAACAACCCCGCGATCGTCGCGACCGGCATTCATTCGACGGTCGGCAACATGGAAGGTAAGGAGGTCCGCTTCGGCGACACCTCGACCGCACTCTTCGGTGTCGCGTCGACGTCGACGTCCACTGGCTCGGCTGACGCTTCGTATGACTCCTTCACGCCAGTGGGAGGGCTCGGGATCCTCACGGGCATGATGATGGGCGAGGTGACGCCCGGTGGCACCGGAAGTGGCCTCTACACACTGTTGATCTACGCGATAATCGCTGTCTTTATCGGCGGACTCATGATTGGCAGAACACCGGAGTATCTCGGGAAAAAGATCCAAGCGAGAGAAGTCAAACTCGCGGGGCTGGCGGCCCTGGTGATGCCGATAACGGTACTCATAGTTACCGCCGTCGCAGTATCACTGGCCGTGGGGCGAGCAGGCCCACTGAATGCCGGACCACACGGATTCACTGAGATTCTCTATGGCCTGACGTCACAGGGCAACAACAACGGTTCGGCCTTTGGCGGACTCACCGGCAACACCCCCTTCTACAACGTCATCGGTGGCATCGACATGTTGCTCGGTCGATTCGCAATCATGATTCCCGCACTTGCCCTCGGCGGCGCGCTGGCCCAGAAGAATGTGGTGCCCGAATCACTGGGCACGTTCCGAACCGATAACGCAATGTTCGTCGGTCTCGTTATCGGCGTCATCTTGATCATTGGCGGCCTGACCTTCTTCCCCGCGATCTCGCTCGGCCCAATCGTCGAGCAACTTAGTCACTTGAGGTTCTTCTAATGAGCACTGTCATCACAGCACCGACCAGCGAGGCACCGCGCGGCGGCGTCGCCAAATCCCGGGGTCTCTTCGACCGAGAGATCCTGCGCCAAGCCCTTGGTGATTCGTTGCGCAAGATGGATCCCCGGGTCCAAGTCAAGAACCCGGTCATGTTCATCGTGCTGGTGGGTTCCGTGATTACTTTCATCGAAGCCATCTCGCACCCCAGCACCTTTACCTGGTCGATCACTATCTGGCTGGTACTCACCGTATTGTTCGCGAACTTCGCCGAAGCAATGGCGGAGGGCCGGGGCAAGGCGCAGGCGGACACGCTTCGAAAGATGCGCTCGGAGACTGAGGCCCGACGACTGCGTCCCGACGGCACTGAGGAACTCGTCGCGGCGGCGCTGCTGGCCAAGGGTGACCTTGTCGTCTGTGAGGCGAATGACGTAATTCCCTCCGATGGCGAGATCATCGAAGGCATCGCCTCCGTCGACGAATCGGCGATTACCGGTGAGTCGGCGCCCGTCATTCGTGAATCTGGTGGCGACCGCTCCGCGGTGACCGGTGGCACCAAGGTGCTCTCGGATCGAATTGTCGTGCGAATTACGGCCGAGCGTGGACATACATTCATTGACCGGATGATCGCCTTGGTCGAGGGGGCGAACCGTCAGAAGACCCCAAACGAGATTGCCCTCACCATCCTGCTGGCGGTGTTGACCATCGTCTTCATCCCCGTCGTCGTGACCTTGGTGCCCTTCGGAAACTTTGCCGGGGCCACCTTGCAGGTAGTCATCCTCGTGTCGCTTTTGGTCTGTCTCATCCCGACGACCATCGGCGCCTTGCTCTCCGCGATCGGCATCGCAGGGATGGACCGACTCGTCCAGCGCAATGTCCTCGCCATGAGCGGTCGTGCGGTCG
>PLZP01000088.1 GCA_003152215.1 Acidimicrobiaceae bacterium
ATTGGCACCTTCGTCCTTCGAGCACCGTTGGCACTCTGGTTGGCGACAATGGCCGTCGTAACCACAATCGGCACAGTTGGGCTGCTGAGTTGGAGTGCGTTGGACTTTCACAGCGTGAACGTCTTCTCTTCTTCATACTCACGCCTTTCATACTGTGGTCGCGATTTCGAAGCAGAAGGACCAATCGTTTCGCATATCAGAACTACCGGCGATGCTCCGATCCGCGTCGTTGGTGTGACGCCGTCCGGAAGTGCCATCCTCGGCACAGGCGCGTGTCTCTCCACCCTTTGGGTGAAGTCGCCTGGACCGAAATTCCAGTCTTTTGACTTAGAGGGTGGTCCTTAGTGGAGAGGTTGATTCTGCACGAGCGACGATCGAACCATCATTGATCTCTCGACGTTGGTCCGCAGCGATGTGGGAGGCGTTGATCGGAGTCGCACCAGGCCGATAGTTGAAATGACATACTTCATCCATGAACGAAGAACTCTGGACGAAGGTCGATAAGTATCTGGTATCTCAACTAGTGCCCGCAGATGACGCGCTTTCGAACGCGCTGACTGCGAGTGATGCGGCTGGACTCCCCCAGATAAACGTGGCGCCGAATCAAGGGAAGTTACTCACATTGCTCTCCAAAATGATGGGGGCCACGCGCATTCTCGAGATCGGCACGCTCGGCGGTTACAGCACTATCTGGCTCGCCCGCTCACTGCCGAGCAACGGTGCGCTCATCTCATTGGAGTTGGAGCCACATCACGCTGACGTCGCGCGTGCGAATCTCGAAAATGCGGGACTCGATTCCCTCGTCGAGATTCTTGTCGGACCAGCAACTACGTCACTTCAAGAGTTGATTGACGATGGCACCGAACCCTTTGACTTCATTTTCATTGATGCGGATAAGGAGGGCTACCCAGAGTATTTGGCGCTCTCACTGTTGCTCTCGCGCACGGGAACTGTCATCGTGGCCGACAATGTCGTGCGGGATGGAGAGGTGGTGGACGCGAACAGCAGTGACTCGCGCGTGCATGGCGTTCGCGCCTTCCTGGAGCAAGCGGCGGCGAACAGCAGACTCGACGGTACCGCGGTACAGACCGTCGGGAGCAAGGGCTACGACGGATTCGCTCTTCTGCTGGTGACCGGGACATCCCTGTGATGGGTCTCACGTCACTGTCTTCGTAAGGAACTTGTTTCGCCAACAGGGGGAGACGACGTGTGCGTAAAGTACTTGATTCCACTCTTCTGGGCCCCGTCGATTCGCGGACCTACTTACCGAGCGGACGGATGTCGCATCTCTGAAGTTGGGTGCGTACCTGCGAGTCGAACGTGCTGATCGCGGTGGTGAGCTGGAGGAGTGACGCATCATTTCCAGTTGCTCGCCGGTAAATAGCGAGCTCACTGCGAAGCTGCGACGTGGGCGCGTGGGTAAAGGCCGTGCCGATGTCGTGGTGCAGCCCCTGGGAGTCCAGCAAAAAGCCCATACCCGACGACGAGCTGAACTTGTACTCAAGGATCCGCGTTGCATCCACGCCGACGACTCGGCTGACCGGCTGGCAGAAGGTCGATGGCCAGGGAGGAGGAGCTCTCAGTCCGAGGTACAGTGTCGCGGCGAGCCCGATGGCCACGACAACACTGAGACCAATCCACTGTCGTGCATGTCCCGTGCCTTGCATCGATCTCTTCCTCTGAGCGTGAACCAATCGTACCTAAGCGAGGAACGGGCCGAGAATTGCTACGGGATCCAGTACCGGCGCCACGTCCACTGGTCATCGACCGAGAGTCCCGTCTCGTCGAGCACTCCCCCATTTCGCTCAATGGCCCGGCAGGAACCCACGTTGTTGTCGCTGCAGTACATGAGGACTGGTCCCACACCTTCGGAGCGAGCGATGATCAGGGCCTGGCACAAAATCTCCGTGGCGTAGCCTCGCTGTCGATACTCGGGGCGCACGTAGTAGCCAATGTGGCCGCCCTGGGTTTGGAAGAACTCGTTGAGTTCGAATCGAACTGATGCTCGCCCGACGATCTCTCCATTCACGTCGGCGGCCAGTTGAACGCCGCGAACCACGTACTGGGAGTGATGGAGTCCCGCCCGCTGATCATCAATCGAGTTGAGAAAGTCATCCCACGGTGTGTCGTCATCAAAGCCGAGCAGCATGTGCGAGCCCTCGGCGACGGCAACCATATGGGCACTTCGTGCCGCGGACTCGTCAGCCTTCGTATAGGGTCGCAGACGAAGATTCATGGTATCGAGATTATCCATCCTCGTCGTGACGACGTGCGACGTGTCACATTCAAGCGTTGGCACCAACACCGGTGTTAGATCTTTAGCGGACCTTGCTCTGACTCCTTGAGTTCAGAAAAGTCGGTCTGGGTATGTGGCGTGTTCGTCATAAAGAGCGAGATGATCAACCCTAGGAGCAGCACTCCACCGGCGGCGTACGGCGCCGAAATCGTTGGCTCGGTCACTTTGTAGATTGAACCGAAGATTGCGCCAACCGTCACCAGGATGCCAACGGCGCACGCAAAGTAGAGCGCCATCGACTTGCCGCGATCCTTCAGTCCGACCAGTGCGCCGAGGGAGATCAGAAGATAGATGACCGCGATGGCGAAGCCACCGTACGTCGAGAGCCAACTGAACATCGCGAAGTAGTGCGGGTAGCCGGTGATCGCGAAGATCGACGTCGTCACGGTCAGCGTGATGGAGACCGCGTAGATGAAGAGGACAAAGTTGCTCGCGCCAATTGGCGTGCCCTTCGAAGAGATCTTCGCCAGGGGCTGGGGCAGGCTGTGGTCACGCGCCATCGCAAAAATTCCTCGCGACGCCGAGACCGCACAACCAATCAAGACCGCGATCATGTCGAAGATGACGACCAGTTCGACCAGGCGTCGCATGAACACCGAGCCGTAGCCACCGGCGGAACTCGGTCCGGCGAGCGTGAACAGCGGCGCCGCGGCGTTCTTGCCGAAGGAGCCGAGGTTGAAGTGAAAGCCCGACATCTGCGCGAAGGTCGCGATGATATAGAAACCGGCGATGGCCAGGACAGAAAGCAGGACCGCTCGAGGAATATCATGCTTCGGATTCTCCGTTTCTTCGCCGAGATTGGCTGACGTCTCGAATCCGGTGAACAGCAACACGCCATAGAGAACACCAAAGAGCACCCCACTCCAGTGCGTCGGCGAACTATTTGGTGAGAAGCCAGTCACGATGTGGTGAATGCCGCCACTCTTGCCAATGACGAAGATTGAGTAGACGAAGACAACGGACAGCGAAATCATCGCCAAGGTCAACTGCATGCGGGTTGAGAGCGTCACGCCGAAGAACATGACGACTGCGACAAGGAGGAACAGCAAGATGTCCCACACCAGTTGTGGAAAGGGCTGGACGTTGAATTCAGCTTGAATCGTGTCGTGAATGGTGCCGCCAATCATCGGCAAGATGGCCGACCCGAGGGCCACCATGCCCGTGTAGTAGAGCCATCCCGCGGCCGTACCCACTTTGGTACCGAGTCCGTCGGTGACGTAGTCGTAGAGCGATCCGGCCGCCTGGATCTTTCGGGTGTACTCCGCCACGATCCAACCAAGACCCACGACACCAATCGCCGCGATCAGCACCGACAGTGACGCCGCGTTCCCAGCGCCCCGGCCAGAAGCGTTCATGCCCACCAACAGCGGCACCAAGAACGCAATAGAGAACACCGGGCCCATCAACCCCACCGACTGAGCTACCGCATCCTTCAACGTCAGTTTCTTCTTGCCGCCAAGCGTCTTCGTGCCGACATCGCTCATGGAGTCCCCCGATATAGAGCCGCCCCATCGTTAGAGGCGACCGCATGAATGTACGGACTCAAACGAGATTTGTCAAGAACCATTCTCTCGGTTCTCTTCGCGACCGTGACGATCCGTTGTGTCAATCAATGCGTGGACGCAACGATTCGTGACACAGCACACGTGACAGTGGTTCACGCCTTCTTTGAGAGATACTCCGCGGAGCGTTCAACGAGCCAACGAAACGTCGGGTCGGGCTTGTCAAGGAGTTCGGGGTGCCACTGCACGGCGAGCACGTCATGACCGGGAAGTTCTACCGCTTCGACCACACCATCGGGCGCGGTTGCGGACACCACGAGGTCGTTGCCGAGGACCGCCAAAGTTTGGTGGTGGAGTGAGTTCACACCGGTCGACGCCGGATAGAGCGTCGAGAGCAGCGAGCCCGGAACGACGTTTACTTCGTGCGTACGTTCGCGCCCGTCGGTGTCCCACTGGGGATGACCGTCGCCATCATCGAGTTCAACGTGTTGGTTGAGTGTGCCGCCGTAAAAGACGTTGGCGAGTTGGGCACCTCGACAGATGGCGAGAATCGGCATCTCGAGTCGTCGAGCTTCACGAAACAGGGCCAACTCCCATTCGTCGCGGTCTGGCTCGATGGCCCCAAGGTTTTCATCTGCGTGGTGTCCGTAGCGATCGGGCTCGACGTCCGCTCCCCCGCTCAGGATCAGTCCGTCGAGACGAGCGAGGACGCCCACGACGTCCGCGTCACGGGTCAACTCAACGGGAAGTCCCCCGGCGGCGGCCACCGACGCCGGATAGTCCGAGAAGTGCAAGTCGAATTTGAGTTCGTACATGGCCTTAGGTACGTTGTGCGCGAGGGCCGAAGCTGGCCAACGGCGTCCCGACATGCCAATTAGCGGCTTGCTCATTGCCCCATAATACGAAGCGGCGGGTGGCTTCGTGGAGCAATCTCGTTTGGCGCCAAACGAGTACTCTTGGCTCAACCAAGGGGGTCCAGTGCCGTCAGATTCACCCGTGATCGACATCACGTCACACGACACCTACGTCGTCGGCATTCCCCGCGAGGTCTTCGCGGACCTCCGAGCGAACAATCCCGTGGCGTGGACCGAGGAGAGCGACGGTGGACGTGGATTTTGGAGCCTCACAAAGTACGAGGACGTGCTCTTCGCGAGTCGCCACACTGAGCTGTTTTCGAGTCGCCTAGGTATCCGTTTGGAGGATATGGACGAAGAGGAGACCGAGGCCCGTCGCACGATGATGGAGATGGATTCGCCCGAACACACCCGTCTTCGAAGGATAGTGGCGCGACCTTTCACTCCTCGTGCCGTCGTCGAGTATGAAGAGGCCGTCCGCGACCTCGCCAAAGAGGTACTCGCCAATCTGAACGGCAAGACGGAGTTCGACTTCGTCAAGGACATTGCCCGTGAACTACCCATGCGAATGCTCGGACGCCTCTTGGGCCTTCCCGACGAGGACCTTGACTGGTTGGTCAGCAAAGGCGACGCGCTGATCGGCAACTCCGACCCCGACTTCACCGACTACGTCGTTGACCAGACCGACACCAGCGAGTACCGACTACTGCCGTTTCGAAGCCCGGTCGCCATCGAACTCTTCGAGTACGCCCAGCTGGCGCTCGAAGAGCGTCGCGTGACGCCCACCAACGACGTCCTCACTGCACTCCTGGCCCCGACCAAAGACGGTGATACGCTCGACGACCCCACGTTGAAGAACTTCTTCGCGTTGATGGTGGCCGCCGGCAACGACACCACCCGATACACGATGACCGCTGGTGCACAGGTCTTCATCGATCACCCGGAGATCTTCGCGGCCTTACCGGACATGGACGAGGCGCAGGTGAAGTTGCTCGTGGACGAAGTCCTTCGTTGGGCGACGACCACCATGCACTTTCGGCGCACGGTGGTCGAGGACACTGAGCTGCGCGGACAGAAGTTAAAGAAGGGCGACAAGGTAGTCCTCTGGTACATCTCGGCAAACTTTGATGAGGAGCAGTTTCCCGACGCTGAGAAGTTCATTCCCGACCGCTCCCCCAATGACCACGTCGCCTTCGGACTCCACAGCGCACACCTGTGCCTCGGCGCGCATCTCGCGCGTCTCGAACTTCGCGTCATGTTCGAAGAGATGGCGAAGGCCTGGACCAAGATCGAGGCCAATGGGCCGAGCGAACGCTTCCGCTCGAACTTCATTAGCGGGACGAAGAAGCTCCCCGTAAAGGTTTCGTGGCGTTAAAGGAACGGGAGATACTCACGCATCTCCCAGTCTGTCGTTGCACCGGTGAAGCGCTCCCACTCTGCTCGCTTGACCGCCACGTGCTGTGCGACGATTTGTGCTCCGACGGCACTCACCAGTTCCTGGTCGGCTTCGAGCGCGTCGAGCGCGTCGTTCAATGATGGTGGTACGCCCACCGTCGCGTCAATCGTGTCGAGTCCGTTGCCACCTTCGGCCGGTCCGAGTTCCAACTTATTGACGTAGCCCAGTCGCGCCGCTTGCAACACGGCCGCCAGGGCGGTGTGCACGACGGCTGCGCCGTCGCTCAGTCGATGCTCAAGACGTGAGCCTTCCCCACGCTCGGGCGGAATACGCACGGTCGCGCCGCGGTGGTCGTAGCCCCAGTTGGCCCAGTAACCCGAAAGCGAGGCGGGGCGTAACCGCTTATAGGCATTGACGTTGGGGGCACACAATCCCGCGAGCGATCGGTGGTGCGCGAGCAGGCCGGCGACCGCCAGCCTCGCGAGTTCTGATACGCCGTCCGACGCGGATGGATCGTGAATCACATTTTCACCGGCCTCGTTGCGTAGCGAGATGTTGAAGTGCAGACCCGAGCCACCCCGGTCCGACAACGGCTTGCCCATGAAGGTGAGGAGCAGACCGAGTCGATGGGCAACCTCACGCGCGAGTACTTTGAAGAGGAATCCCTCGTCGGCGGCGGTCAGTGCGTCGCGGTAGCGCAACGTGAATTCAAACTGTGGCGAGTCGTACTCAGAGTTCACTGACTCAAGAGGTATCTCCGCCTCCTCGCATGCCGCCCAGATGGCGTCGAGCAGTCCATGCGGGTCGACTGCGGGCCCCGTGCCATAGACGTAGGCGCCGGGCGTGTCGATCGGACGCCATCCACCCGACCCGTCTGGCTCGAAGATGTACGCCTCGAACTCCATGCCCACATAGGGGCTGAAGCCGAGATCTTTCCAATCGGCGATCGCACGACGCAGGGCATGACGCGGTGCAACTTCGAAGGGCTCATCGAGACGCATGAGATCGGCGACGACGACCCGGGTACCCGGCTCCCATCCGGGTCGGATGTCGTCCATGTCGTAGGTCGCGTCGAAGTCGGGCAGTCCCTCGTTCCAATGCGACCCCGGTGTCTCGGGCGTCATGCCGCGGTCGTAACCGAGGGCCCAGGTGCCAGTGCAATGACGGACGCCGTGGTCAGCCAAGCTTGCCGGCACGTACTTACCCCTCGCCAGCCCGAGATGGTCGGGCCACAGCACGCGCAGGCGGTTGTACTCACTGGACATCTTGCCCCCTTGGGATACGTTGGAAAAGTAGCACTTGGCGCGGAGCCACTCTTCCAGCAACTTACTAGTCTTAACGACAACGTTTAGATGCAAACGACTCTGGGAGCGACGTGGAATTTCGAAGAATTCTCCTCGACGGATACCCGACTGACGTCGTCCTCGATCGCGACACGTTGGTGGCACGCGATGGTCGCCGCGTCGAAGCCGCAGCGGCGACCCACCTCCCACCGGTCTCCCCCACCAAGATCCTCTGTTGCCACCTCAACCATATTTCGCGCGTGCGCGAGTTCGGTGTGGAACTCCCGCCCGCACCGACGTACTTTCAAAAGCCAATCTCCGCTCTCAACGCCCATGGTGGCGCGGTCGTGCGACCATCGAACTGCAAATACCTCAACTACGAAGGCGAGATTGCCATCATCATCGGCCGCTCCGCGCGCAACATTTCTGTCGCCGAAGCACCCAACTACATCGCGGGTTACACGGTGGCCAACGATTATGGCCTGCACGACTTCCGTGACACCGACGCCGGTTCTATGCTGCGCGTGAAGGGCGCTGACACGCTCTGCCCGATTGGTCCGGGACTCGTAGCCGACTGGGACTTCAATCACAAAGCAATGCGCACGACGGTGAACGGCGACGTTCGTCAGGACGGCTCGACCGACGAGATGGCCTGGGACATGCATTACCTCGTGGCGGATCTCGCTCGCCTGATTACCCTCGTACCGGGCGACATCATCTTGTCGGGTACGCCCGCGATCTCGCGTCCCGTCCAACCGGGCGATGTGGTCACGGTTGAGGTCGAGGGACTCGGAGCATTGACGAACCACATCGTGGAGGGTCCCACACCAGTGAGCGACGAAGTAGGCGCACAGCCCACCGAGACCGAAGAGGTCCTCTCCACCGCTCTCGGGGCCGAGTGGGAGTTCCGCGGACAACGACGACCCAACGCCACGACGCGTGACCAACTGCCGGCTCCTTCCATTCGCCCGAAGTTCCAATCGTGAGCACGCCTCGAGTGGAGGTCGACGGCGTAAGCGTCTCGCCGGATCACTACATCAATGGCCAGCGGGTGTCATCGTCGCGCACCTTTGAGGACCGGACGCCGCTCGATTGGACCTGGAAGTTGGCCGACGTCGCTCGAGGTACTGCGGTCGACGCCGATCTTGCCGTGGCGGCGGCACGCGATGCCTTTCCCGCGTGGGCCGCTCTCTCCACTATGGAACGAGGCGTATATCTCGATCGTCTCGCCGATCTCATTGATCGAGACGTCGAGAAGATCGCACACGTCGAATGTCTCGATATGGCGATGCTCGAAGAGAGTCTGAAACTGCGAGTAATTGGACGTGGTGCTCGCAACTTTCGCGCCTACGCCGAACTCGCTCGGAACTACGCGCCACGCCGGTGGTCATCCAACGGGACCGAGAACACGGTGCTTCGTATGCCCGCCGGCGTCACGGTTGTCATCACGCCCTGGAACGCGCCCTTCATGCTCTCGACGTGGAAGTGTGCGCCGGCGCTCGCGGCCGGCAACACCGTCATCCTCAAGCCGGCCGAATGGTCACCACTGACCTGTTCGATGTTGATGGACTTGGTCGACGAAGCAGAGTTTCCTCCGGGCGTCTTCAACATGGTCCAAGGGATGGGCGATGAGGTCGGTGCGGCACTGGTGCGCGACCCGCGCGTTCGCCGGATTTCATTCACCGGTTCGCCCGAGACCGGACGTCTCATAGGCGGGGCGGCCGCCCAGAATCTGGTCCCCTTCACGGCCGAGCTCGGTGGCAAGGGTCCCTTCATTGTCTTCGCCGACGCCGACCTCGAGGCCGCGGCGGAGAAGGCGGCCGTCATGTACGACGACGGGGGCCAGGTATGTCTGGCGGGCACGCGGCTCTTGATCGAATCGTCGATTCGCGAGGAGTTCGTCAACCTCTTTGAGGTGGCCACGAAGCGTCACGTGTTGGGCGACAGCCGTGACCCCGCGACGACCGTGTCGCCGCTCATCCACCCCGAGCACCTCTTGCGCGTTGGCGCCTTCGTCGAACGAGCCCGTAACAATGGGGACACCATCGTCTTCGGTGGGGGACTCGATCGCGACGACGGTCTCTGGTATCAACCCACGCTCGTCGAGCCCAAGTCCAACGACTCCGAGATTGTTCAGCGTGAGGTCTTTGGACCAGTACTGACCATCCAGACGTTCGCCGACGAACACGAAGCGGTCGAACTCGCCAACTCAACGCAGTACGGACTCTCCGCCATCATCTACACGAACAGCGACGAGCGCGCCGAGCGACTCGGCACGCAGCTTCGCGCCGGCACCATCTGGGTGAACTGCTTTCTCGTGCGCGATCTCAGCGCACCTTTCGGGGGCACCGGCATCAGCGGCATTGGGCGTGAAGGTGGCGACTACGCGCTCGACTTCTACTCAGATCTGAAAACGTTGCAAATAAAGGAAGGTACTACCCATGGGTGAAATCGTCGGCGCGGGACTTCTCGCGCACGTACCCACCATCGTGTTGCCCGACGACCTCCGTCGAGAATTGAATAACGGCAACGAGAGCACTCTCTTTACGGGGCTCCAACAGCTTCGACGAGAGGCCTTCGACGTTCTAAAGCCCGACCTCGTGCTCGTATTCGATAGCCACTGGTTCACGACGGTCGAATTCGTCGTCACCGCTGCCGAGCGTCGAATGGGATTCTTCACGAGCGAGGAACTGCCGCGAGGGATGTCGAGCGTCCCCTACGACATGCCGGGCAATGCCGACTTCGCCCGACTGATTGGCAAGATCGCCGACGAAACCGACGACTGTTGGATCACGCCCATCGACAACGAACACCTTCCCGTCACCTACGCCACGCTCAACTTCCTGTCCTTTCTCCAGGGCGGCGAGGCGTGGGCCTCCATTGGTGTCTGCCAGACGGCGGAATCCAGTGACTTTGCGACCGTTGGCAAAGTGGTGGCCGAAGCGGTTCGCCAGAGCGACCTGCGCGTCGTGCTCATCGCGTCGGGAGCTCTCAGTCACACGTTCCACAAACTGAGCAACCTGCGCGCGCACGAAGCGGCGCCCGAGGAGAATATCTACTCTGACGAGGCCCGACAGTGGGACCACCGTGTGATTGACGCGCTCGTCCGCGGTGACCATGCCCAGGTCGTGAACGAGATGGACGAGTTCATGAAAGTTCGGCCCGAGGGCCACTTCGCCCACTATCAGATGATGGTCCACGCGCTTGGCGGCGTCGAATGCACCGCGCCCGGTCGCATGTATTCGCAGTACGAAAACTCCATCGGCACCGGTCAGGTCCACATCTGGTTTGATCGGCCGTCCGACGGCTGGACTAAAAAGTACCAATGACGTTTCAGGGCCTCCCCTTCCCGCGAACGATGTCCGGTGCGGCGTCGATCTTGCCGCCACCACCGTGGCACTACTCCGGTGACCTGCTCACCGTCGAGTACCGCACCGATCCCGCCAATGTGCGCGCCGTTCTTCCNNTGTCGCTACGACGGCCAGCTCTACAGCCGTTGTGTGTTCATCTGGGTCGACAAGGACTTCGCACTGGTCCGCGGCTACCTCCAGGGCTACCCGAAAAAGTTCGGTTCGATTCATCAGACCCGTCCAGTCACGGTGGGCAGCGCCGGGCCGCGCCTTGAAGCCGGGGGCATGTTCGGCATGACCCTCGCTGCGGGCGATCGCCGCCTGGCGAACGCGACCGTGACACTCCAAGCACCGACGTCGTCAAACGGCTTCGTGAACGGCCACGCAATGTTGCACCACCGGTGGTTCCCACGTATTGAACTTGATGGCATTGACTCCATGGATGAAGTGGTCACCATGGCAGGCGTCAATCTCGACCTCGGTCCCGTGTGGAAGGGCACCGCGACGTTGGAGTTGTTCGATTCGCCCACCGAAGAGTTGGCACGGTTGGCTCCCCAAGAGATCATCGGCGGCTACTTCCGATCCGTCGGCACCACCTTCGCCGGTGGCACGACCTTGCGACAGAGCGAATGAGCCGACGCATCAGTTCCCAGTCGCCCGCGGTCGTGCTGCAAGCGGAGAAGGACATCAAGGCACGACTCAAGGGTCAGCACTTCGACTTCAACGCGATGAGCGCCATCTCGAACGTGTACCGCGCCGGGACGGCCGTGCGCAATCACATGGAGCGAACGGTGCTCGCCGAGTACGACCTCAGCTGGGTCGCCTTCACGGTGTTGTGGATCCTGTGGATATGGGACACGCAGGAAACCGGCCACGTGGCCGAAGAGGCCGGCGTCACCAAAGGGACGTTGACCGGCGTCATCAAGACCTTGCAAACCCGAAAACTGATTCGAAGACTTCCCCATAAGGACGATCGACGACGGGTCTCGATTGAGCTCACAACGTCAGGCGAGCACCTGATCGAAGCGCTGTTCCCAAAGTTCAATCAACACGAACGTGTCGCGGTCGCCTCGCTCACCGCGAGCGAGCAACGCGAACTGGCCCGACTCCTGCGCAAGGTCACCCACGGCGTCGCCTCTTCTCCCGTCGACTGACGTCACCATCTGTCACTTCTCCTTGAGTCGTTGCTCATCTCAGCGGTCGTGTCGGCTGCTAAACCAGAGCCATGCGAGGTCACACCAAACGAGGAGCGCACCGCGGCGTTCCGATCTTTACTCTCGCCCTCATTGTGGCAACGTGCTGTGCTCCGGTGTCGAGTTCATCGGCCTCAACTCCCGCCACAAAATCTCCCCAACCGGTGTTGTTGAGCCAAGTGGGACTCTCCAATGTGCTCTACGTACTGTGGACTCGTAACTGTGCCAACGACAAGAGTTGCTACGCCCTCGAGCGATCAGACGACGGAGGTCAGACCTTCACGCGGGTGAACGCCCCACCCGTAACGTTTGGCCGAACCAATCAGAGTGGACCACTCTATGAACTGGATTTCGCCAACGGAAACGATGGTCTGGCCGTCGTGCAAATCGCGAATTCACAGACAGCGCTCTACGCCACCTTCAACGGCGGCGTGTCATGGCAGCGAGATATCATACGAGCGGACCAAAGGGTCAATACTGTCGCGTCAACATCGACGGCGTTTTACGCCGTGACCTCCTCTTGTCCAAACCCGCACAAGTCGTGCGCGAGTGGGCAGTTGGATAGTTCACCAGTGACGTCGAGTCATTGGACCGCGCATTTCCTTCCTATCGGACTAAAGGATGTGTCTGCATTGCCCAACATTGCGGCGTTTGGCAATGACGTCTGGTTGACGACCCAGGAGCAAGTGGGTCCGGGAACTGCTTTCCTCGCGACCTCGTACGACGGAGGCAAGACCTTCGCGATTCGGTCGAAACCTCTACTGAGCAGTATCGTCGCGTGCGGCCTCACTGCCACGTCGACCGTCACGCTCTGGGCTCAGTGTGATCAAGGAATGATGCACGGCGACATCGTCTTCTCACACGACGGTGGTGC
>PLZP01000015.1 GCA_003152215.1 Acidimicrobiaceae bacterium
GGCCCGACGTGAACCCGCACGCGTCGACGATGCCGATACTTCGAGAAAGTCCATTTCAATGGTCGTGCTTTCAATTGACCAATTTGCCGGAAGGATCTCAGGCATCGATCTCTTGGCCGCCATTGCAGTTCGGAGGTGGCTACTCAAACCGCAAGCGGATCGCCTCTGTTTGGTGAGTTAGAGGCGTGCTTGAAGCCGCAGGACGGCTGCTTCAAGTGGCGGAAGATCCTCCATCACAGTTGCTTCGACCACTGCTCGGGAGGTGTCGAAGTAGTGGTGAGCAAGCCAGTCGCGCATTCCGGCTGCGTCCGACCATTTGACATCCGGCTCACTCGCGACGAGCTTGGGATCCAACAACTTTACCGCCTCACCAATTTCAATCAGACGTAGCCGAACGGCGTCGAAAACGAGTCCATCGGAAAGGTCGCCACGGGTGAGGTGGCTCCTGATTGCAGTTATCGCGTCAACAATGTCGGCGAGGCGCTCGTCGTCGTGTCGTGCGTTCATAGCGGGATGGCCTCGCGTTCGACCTCTTCTCGAACGCGAGGTCGAAGGCAGTCTGATGGGGCGACGTCAACTGGAACACCGAGAATCTCCGAAAGCTCCCGACGGAGTGCTTCTAGGGCGAATAGGCCTGTTCCCTTATCCAGGTCCACCAACAAATCGACGTCGCTGTCAGGCCGGTCTTCGCCCCGCGCAGTGCTTCCAAAGACGCGGACGTTGCTCGCGCCATGGAGCGTTGCACAAGCGAGTATCGAGCGTCGACGCTGGCGGAGTCGGCGACCGAGAGGGGTGTCTGGGAGACCGGGCGGATAATCGCCCGAGCGCTCGAGATCGAGCACTAGGTGATGTCCCGTCGCGCGCACGAGACGTTCGAGCATTGAGACCGAAGGCTCTCTACGACCGGACTCGTAGGCGCTGATCACGCTCTGAGCGACCAGCGCACGACGTGCGACTTCGGTCTGTGACAGTCCGGCGCTGATGCGCGCATGTCGAAGGAACTCTCCGGCTGAAGTCTCCTCTCGATACGTCATATTCTAACTTTAGTACTTATCGTCTATGAGCAGTTACGTAAGATCAAGGAATCGCCAGCTTTCATGGTGTCCCTCTAGGCCGAGGCGGTTTCCGGGGGTCAGTGCACCGCTACGTGAGTCAACTGCGATCGTTTGACCTTTCACGAGGAGGAAGCCGTGACCGCTCACCTGACATCATTTCAACGAGATTTCGCTCGCCGATTTCTTGCGAAGGGAATGTGACCTTGAGGGGTGAAGAACGTCGCGATTCATCCCTCAAGACATCCCTCACAAGGAACCGACGGGGCGCGACAGAACCGACACGGGGCGACGGAAATCTCAATGAATATCGACAAAGGCGACCATTGACGACCCCTCGCGACAAAACCGTTCCCATTTACACTCAGCAGGTCGGGGGTTCGAGTCCCTCAGCGCCCACTGCTTGGGCGACCTCGGACAGGACGACCTCGTAGTTGCGTTTCCACGTGGAGTGCGGGCCCATTGCTGCTGGCCGCCGTGGAGTTCGGTCTGCTCTAACTGGCTCGAGCTTCAGTTCGCCCGCGCAACGGTGTCGATCAGTTCCTCGGCGGCCCACCAGCGCGTTGGTCGACCGGGCGCTCCCGAATGCAACTCGACGGGTGAAATGATCCCGAGAGACTCGAGCCGACGAAGTGCTTGTCGCGCCGCTTCATTGGTGATCCCGAATCGCTTCTGGATCAGTGCCGCCGAGATGATCGGGTGTTCGGGCAGCATCGCAAGTACTCCCCAAAAGGTCGCCCCAATCCGGACAGGTCGTCCCCCCGCAGTCCGAGCCACTGATGCACGATCCTGCCACTCGGCAGTCAGTATCCCGATGTCAGTGATCAAGGACGTTGCCGTTGATGCCGATTTCTCGAGGGTATGGGCAAACCAGCGCACCCACGGTGTGACTTCGCCGAGTCGGTAGAGCGCCAGACCGGAGAGATATCCTCCCGGATCTCGTACGACGAAGACACTGAATGGCGGCGGTACCGATACGCCGAGTCGTCGAACTATGAGCCAGCCGATCAGCACTCGTCCCAGTCGACCGTTGCCGTCGGCGAAGGGATGGATCGACTCGAATTGTGCGTGCAGGATCGAAGCCTGCGTGACGACGTCGAGTACGTCGGTGTTGGCAAAATTTACGAGGTCCTCCATGAGGTCCTCGACGAACTCGGGCGGCGGTCCGACATGGGCGGCATCGAATGGCGAACTTCCGCCAACCCACACTGGGCGATCGCGGAACGACCCGATTAACCCTGGATCAAGTTGGTTTGTGGCGTGATCCATGAGGCGGCGGTGCCATTGGAGGAGGGACGCCACTGTCAGTGGTGTACGTCGAGCGGATTCAACGGCTTCCGAGACGACCGCAAGGTTGTCGGCAACCCACGCGGATGGTCCTTTCATTGAGGCAGTGATCTCCGCGACGGCGATCTCTTCGAGCGGAGCCCGAATTTTTTCAAACGAGGAACTTGCGACGCCTTCAAAACGGAGTAGGAGTCGAGCGAGCGGCTCCCAAGATGGGGGCAAGTGGTCGCTAGAGCGCTCAATCGCCGCTGCCGCTCTCTCTGTGGAACGAACGACCGACTCCGGTAAATCGATGACTACATCGGCGAGCATCGGTGGCACGGAAGCCTTCGCCGGGCGTCCGCGCCATTCGAAGTCGACCTCGTGGAACATTTCACTCCTTGGAAAATGAAAGCAGTATTCCAATGATACACCAGTAAAACTTGGAATACATAGGCGGATTTGAAGGGTCAAAGGCGTCGAATCAGTGAGTTGATGACGCCTAGCGACGGCAAATCAATAGATGTCCCAGAAACCCCTGAGACATGCTGTCCCAGAAACTCAACGCCGGCCGATCACCAATATCGGTCGGTCCTTGCGATACAAAGCGAGAGCAGTTGGTCCTCGCGATCGCATCGGCTACTTGAGTAGGCGCGACAGTCGGCGGTCGGCCAACACCCGCCCGCCTGTCTGACACGTCGGGCAGTACGTCATCTCGTAGTTCTCGAAGGACACCCTGCTCAACGTGTCGCCGCACGGCGTAGGGCAAGGCTCTCCGGCACGGCCGTGCACTTTGAAGCGGCCGCCCAACTTGGCTTCGGACAGGCCCCCCTCGCGCGCGCGTTCGAGTTCGAGCGCCTCGGCGAGCACATTGGTGACCGAGATGAGCAGTGCCTCACGCTGTTGGGCGCTCAGCGAGTGCAGCGAGGCGAATGGAGAAAGTTTGGCCCTGTGCAGAATGTCATCACCCCAGCCTCGACCGATACCCGACATCACGTGCTGGTCGCGCAGGTCGGTGGTGAGCCGGCGCCGAGAGTCGCTCGTGAGCATAATTTCGGCGAACGCCTCGCTTCCCGGCTCGGGTCCGAGACCCGCCAACGGTCCCTCGTCGCAGGGCGCCAACACCCACCACGAAGCTTTTCGGTGGGTGCCGTACTCGCGCACGAGGACGCCGATGCTCTCCCCGTCGAGTCCAGCTTCATCGTGACCAAACACGAAACGCACCGCCGAGCCTCGGGGCTTGGTTGTCTTGGGCGGACGCTCGATGTCGAGGCGGCCCGCCTGGGACAGGTGCAGCACGATGTGAACCCCGTCGTCGAACTCCCACACCAGGTACTTCGCCCGCCGACCGACCGAGACGAGCCGATGGTCCTGCACCGATTCATGCGCTGGTGCGTACGTCTTGAGCGAAGAGAAACCGAGCAGTTCGATTCGAAGCAACGTCGTGCCCGCGAGGAGCGCGTCGAGACGTTCGGACAGGGCCTGCATTTCGGGCATTTCGGGCACGTCCCAATGTACCTAGTGTCGCCGGTTTCGTTGCCCTTAAGCACTCACTTGCGCGGTACGCCGGTTCACCGATGGGGCGTGTGCGACGAATCAGCCGACGAAGTGCGGCGCACATCGTTGCAATCGCCAACTGTGCGGACGGACCGTGCGTAGCGCGGAGATGCCATGAGTCGTTGCGTCACGGTGTCGACGCAGAGAGTATTGCGTCGATCTGCGATAGAAGTTCGCTCACGTCGTACGGCTTGGCGAGGTAGCCCACGACGCCAAGACGCGTCTCCGCGACATTCGGGCGCGCGGTGTCGCCCGAGATGATGAGGATTGGTGTGTCTTTTGTTCCGACCCGGCCGCGCAACATTCGCATCACCTCTTCGCCGTTCATGTCGGGGAGATTGCGATCGAGAAGAATGAGATCAGGTCGTTCTGACTCCGCGATGATCATCGCGGCGCTCCCGGATTCTGCTTCCAGGAATCGAATGGCGGGGCGAAGCTTGAGAACCTCGCGCATCAAGTCCATGTTCGAATGCTCATCCTCGACGTACAGGATCTTCAACAGGCGCGATGCTCGTTCGGTCATTCGCTGTCCACTTCCACTAACACTTCACCGACAAGGTTGACTAAGCGACTTACGCCAACGGGCTCGGTGTCAACCGGTACCCGTTTTCATTATCTAAACGGGGAATGCTCGAAAGTTGCCGTTCTTAGAAAGAGCGTGTATTAACACCCTGTCATCAGGTAGATAACACCCGACCTGGTCTCCAAAAATCTATATTCGGCGTAGGGATACTGGGAGTGTTACGAGCGAGACCTTGATCAGCGTCGCTCCTGCGCGGACCCCTACGCGACGCCCACGGGAATTTTTGCGACGTCGGTCTTAAAGGCCAACTGGTTGGCGGGCATTGGCCGACTGATGAAATAGCCTTGCGCGCGGTCGCAGCCCAGATCACTCAAAAGGTCGAGTGTGTCGACGTCCTCGATTCCTTCGGCCACAACGCGCAGGCGCATATCGTGTCCGAGCTGAATCGTCGCTCGCACGAGTTCGAGGTCGCGTTCTTTGCCCTCATCGCCGAGTCCCGTGATGAAGCCACGGTCGAGTTTCAGTTCACCGACGGCCAGACTGCTCAAATAGGCCAGTGACGTGAAGCCGGCTCCGAAGTCATCGAT
This sequence comes from Acidimicrobiaceae bacterium, assembly GCA_003152215.1. GTDB lineage: Bacteria > Actinomycetota > Acidimicrobiia > Acidimicrobiales > RAAP-2 > RAAP-2. The sequence continues at coordinate 4,986 of PLZP01000015.1, forward strand.
TGAGACGATGATGCCCTGGTCGCGCAACTCTTCGATCACGGACTTTGATCGGGCGAAGTCGGTGATGATGCTCGTTTCAGTTATTTCAATCAGCAGCGCCGCGCCCGGGAGGCCATTCTTCTTGAGCAGGTCCACGACAAGGGTGGTGAATCCATCTTGCAGAAGATTGGTGGCCGTTACGTTGACCGACACCGCCAGCGTGCGCCCATTGGAGCGCCACAGAGCGCACTGGGTGAGGGCTTCGCTCAGTACCCACGTCGTGAGTTCCTTCATCAGACCCGCGTCCTCGGCTAGCGGGATGAATTTCAATGGGGGGACCAAACCGAGGCGCGGATGGGGCCAACGAATCAACGCCTCGACGGCCAGAATCTCGCCCGTACGCAGATCGAGCTGTGGCTGATAGTGGAGCACGAAGGCGCCGTTGTCAACGGCCTCTCGAAGTTCTTCGACCAGGTTGAGTCGTTGTTCACCACCATCAATTTCTTGGTCGTAAAAGACGTAGGGGATGTTGCCCAACTTCGCGCGGTACATCGCGGTGTCCGCGCTCCACATGAGACCGATCCCTTCCGTAGCGTCAGAGGGGGCGAGCGCAATACCAATGCTGGCGCCGACACTTGCGCTCATTTTTTGTAGAGAGAAGGGTTCAACTATCACAGCGAGGATGTCCTCGGCCACCTGGGCCGCGGCATCGGCGTCGACGTCAATGAGTACCACGGCCAGTTCGTCGCCACCCAAGCGAAAGACCGAACCGCCAGCAGGAATCGCCCTCGTGAGGCGTGGCCCGAGCTGACGCAAAAGTTCGTCACCGGCTGGGTGACCGAACGAGTCGTTTATCTCTTTGAAATGATTGAGATCGATGTAGAGAAATGCCAAATTGCGCTCGCTCGTCCACGGGTCGTTGAAGTCGGCGAAATACGTATCAATGACATGGAGGAGGTGACGACGATTGCCAAGCCCCGTCAATTCGTCAGTCTGCGCCTGACGGTGGCGCTCCTCGGTTACTAACCGCAGATCCCGGGCCGACAGCGAAAGTCGTAGCCCGACGGCCAGCAAAGTCGCCGTGGCGAGGCCGAGGGCGACACGGGTCACCGTGTGCACGGTTCCCGTCACCAGGATCACCAGACCGGCGGCGGCGGCGAGGCTGGGGAGCAGGAAACCGGCGGTGCGCAATTCGCGCAAGGGATCAAGCTTTCGCGGCTTCATCCAAACGGACATCGCCATGAGGACAATTGAGGCGGGCCACGCAATCGCATTGAGATAACTGCCGAACCTTGAATCGAGGATGCCATCACCGAAGAGGTTGAACGTGTCGCCAACAACATTGAGTGAGATTCCGGCCGCCAGGAGGAACCACGGCATCGAACCACGCCCTGAGAGCAAAACCGTGCCGCCAATCACCAACGAAAGCAACAGGAGATCGCCAACGGGGTAGGCGAGATTGACCGCGGTACCGAGCGCGCTGACGCCGGCATCGTGCACAATCGTGTGAAAGGCGAACGCCGCACAGACCGCTGCGGCACCGAGACCCGCGACGACGCCGTCGAGCCAGTTCGGTCGTGAGAGTCGCCCCATAGCCGTTCGCAGCAGTTGGACGGCTGCCACGTACGCGAGGGGGTAGAACAAGACGTAGAAGAGGTCGGCCCACGAGGGCGTGGTCGGGGTCTTGCCGCCCAGTGATTCGAACGTCATGACAATGTCGCCAGCAGTCCAGGAGAGAAGCGAGAGACCCAAGACCAACGGGCCACTACGCCCGGGCGTCCGGTTCAGTCCGCGCACGATGCACATACCCGACGCGATGAGCTCTACAGCACAAACAACCCACCCATCCAGCCACGTCGAGTGCTGCGCGGGCGTGCGAACGAGCAGAGAGATGAAGTAGGCCACGAGGAGAGTGGAGAGAATTGCAAAGCCAATCCACATACTTCGAGCGATCCGTTCGAACCTGTCCGGGCTTGGTGGACTGGCGATCACGGAGGTCAGAGTGAGGGCCTCGTTCGGCGTTGGCTCAGGAGAAAGGACCTGAGGAGCCGTGTCGGCGCGTGTCGTTCGAAAGTCGTCTCCGATTGCGATAACCATGGCACAGCCCCCTTGCATTCTTCGTTCGGAAGAACCACGGCTACGAAAACTATTATTTGAACTCCAAATCAAGGTCCACATCTACCCAACAAAAACCCAATTGACGGCCCATTACGGGCTCGGGGGCCGGCCGGAGCCTCTTCGAGGTGTCGTCGCGCGTGCGCGACCCGTGACCAAAGCGCTGTGAATCGATGTCGTGCTCAGGTGCGTCAAGGGCGTTGAACAGGGCGCTGCGAGGGATGCCCTTCACACCAATCGCGTCGGGACCGAACTGTCTTCAAAAAGGGCCTTCGGTTCGATCCCCAGCCACGCCAGAGCTTCGAAGCGAATCTGATCAGTCTTTTACGCCGCACACCTTCTTGTCATACGCGCTGATCTTGGCTGTTGACGCAGCCATGGTGTTGGAGAGCGCCTCAACGCTTGCAATCTGCGCCTTGGAGAGTTTCGCGTAATTGAAATTGACCTTTGAAAGTTCGGTATAAAACACGGCCAACTCCCTGAACACCTTCTTGTAGGAGCTTTGCAGCGACGACGGCGCGACACTGAGTACCAACGCTTCCTCACTATTGAGCGCTTTGAACGCGGCCTTCATCGCGGCGACGGCACCGCCCGGTGTCTCGAGCGCCTTGTTGGCGGCGGTCTGCTTCTTGTCGTAGGCGACGAGCAAATTGCAGTAGGAAGATCCGCCCGCCACCGTGAGATGCGTGCTGGTGCCGGCGAACGCGGGCGTCGTGGTTGCGAGAAGCGCACCCAACGAAAGGGCAACGACGAGTGAAGCCTTCCTCGTGACGCGCACCCTTCGTGGTGACGATTCCGACGATGTCGAACGTTCCTTCATGACTGCCCCCTTGATTGATTGACAAAAACTATGACGTTAACGACCTTTGGACGTAGCGTCCCCTCTTCAGGTGGAATACTACGCAGGTTCGTGCTCAGCATCGCGCCAGGGGCAGCGATTCTTCAGATCATTCCCCGTGGGGGCTTTCGGGCACACGTAAGTGCCGGTTGGGACCGATTACTTCTTGGCGCTGCAGAACTTTTTGTCGTACGTCGATATCTTCGTTGTCTCGATTTTGACCGATGACTGAATGGATTCAAGCGACAAAATCTCGTTTTCGGGAAGACTCAAGTAGTTGAAATTGACCTCGGCCAGGTCTGCGTACACCTCGTGGAGCGAGTTGACCTCTTTTGTGTAGGTCCCCTTGAGTGGCGTGGGAGCGACGTGGAGCACTTGTACGGCGACGCCATTCAATGCTTTGTAGGCAGCCTTCATTGAGGGCACGGGGCTGGTGATTGAGCTGTAGACCTTTCGAGCGGTGTTCTCTTTTTGGTTGAAGGAACTGAGCAGTTTGCAATACGCCGCGCGATTCTGTGCAGCGTGCTTTGTGGTAGCAGCCACCGATCCAGTAGTTACCGCGAGCAACGAACCGATGAAGACGAATGACACGACTGACACGCGCGTGGCGACTCGCCAGGTTCGTCGCGGACTGACCTTGGTCGCCACTAGCGCGCTCATCAGCGACCTTCTTCCGGTTTCTTCTCCACGTCACGCCGGACGCTGGCAGCGTGGGAGTCGCTGCAGTATGAATGTTACGAAACCAGATCGTGAAGTGCGCTCGGTTGATGGAAAAGTGTCAAAGGTTTGCGAGCAGTCGTTGACCAAGGTGGCGAATCGGCGAAGTTGCCGGTCACCACGCACGCCGCGCAAAGCCCCATCGTCCATACTGGAAGCATGGATCTAATTTCTCGCGCTGAGAGTTGGCTGTGCGACATGGACGGCGTGTTGATCCGCGATGGTGCGATGGTCGCGGGAGCCGACAAGTTCCTAGACCGGCTCCGAGCGACCAATCGTCCGTATCTCATCTTGACGAATAACTCCCTGTTCACGCCGCGTGAAGTGAAGGAGCAACTCGCTTCAATGGGCCTCGTCGTCGAAGAGGGGCAACTCTGGACCTCGGCGCTCGCGACGGCGAAGTTCGTGCACACGCAGCGCCCCTTCGGCACGGCGTTCGTCATCGGGCAGGCCAGTCTGCACGAAGCCATCCACGACGTCGGGTACCGGCCGGATGATCGTCAACCTGACTACGTCGTACTTGGCGAGACGCAGCACTACTCCTTCGATCAGATCTCGACCGCCGTTCGCCTCATTGAACGCGGAAGCCACTTCGTGGCAACAAACCCCGAGCCAACTGGTCAGTCACCGTTTGGGTCGCTTCCCGGATGCGGCGCCCTGGCGGCGATGATTCAAAGCGCCACGGGCGTCGCCCCCTACTTCGTGGGCAAGCCAAACCCCGTAATGATTCGTGAGGGTCTGAACATTCTCGACGCCCACTCGAAGTCGACCATCATGATTGGCGACCGGATGGACACTGATATCCAGGCCGGCGCGGAAGCAGGACTGGGCACGATCTTGGTGCTGTCGGGTGTCACGCAAGCCGACGAGATTGACCGCTATCCATTCCAGCCGTCGCGAATCGTCAACTCTGTCGCTGATCTGGTTGACGAGCTCTAAGGGGCTTCGGGCTTCATTGTGTCGGCCAACGCCGTTCGCTCGAGCGATGGCTGCGTGAGCTGGAGTGCCGCAAGGAACGCCTTGGCCCAGTCGTAGACGTTGCGTCGAAAAATCATCCGTCGCATACGCGACATTCGGTCCCGCGTTTCCTTCGGGCCGGCGTTCATCGCCAGCAGGATTGACTCCTTCATACCGTCGGTGTCGTGCGGGTTGACCATGTACGCACCACGAAGTTCCGTGGCGGCGCCAGCGAATTCGCTCAAAATGAGTTTGCCCGTCAAGTCCGTTCGGCTCATGACGTACTCCTTGGCGACCAGATTCATGCCGTCTTTAAATGGCGTGACCAGCATGATGTCGGCCGCGAGGTACAGCGCAATGAGCTCGTCGAAGGGAAGATTCTTGTGCAGGTAGTGAATGGCCGGGTGACCGACGAGGCCGTGCTCACCGTTGACTTCGCTGACGGCGCGCTCGAGGTCGTGTCGCTCTTGCTCATAATGGGCGTCGGACTCGCGGCTCGGTACCGCGATCTGAATCATCACCTGTCGCTCGGCACTCAGTTGACCGTCGTCGAGCATTTCGGCGACGGCTTTGATCCGCTGTTGGATTCCCTTGGTGTAGTCGAGTCGGTCGACGCCGAGCAGCAGGAACTCGGGGTCACCGAGGTCGTGGCGTATCTCGCGGGCCCGTGCTCGCACCTTCGGATCCGACGCCAGTTCAACAATTTGGTCGCAGTCCACTGAAATGGGAAAGGAGCCCACGCGAATGGCGCGACCTTCAAAGTCCAGTCCGGAGTCCGTACCAGTCGCCGAGGTGAGACGCCGGGCGAGTCGTGAGAAGTTCGATGCGGACGAGTGGAGTTGGAAGCCGAGCAAGTCGGCGCCGAGGAGTCCCGCAAGGAGCTCTCGTCGCCACGGCAGTTGCATGAACAACTCGCTCGGCGGGAACGGGATATGCAAGAAGAACCCGATGAGTACGTCAGGGCGGAGCGTTCGCAGCATCTGAGGAACCAATTGGAGTTGGTAGTCGTGGATCCAGACCGTGCCGCCGGGGGCGACATTCTCAGCGATCGTCACCGCGAAGCGCATATTCACTTCGCGATACGCGTGCCACCAAGTGCGGTGATACGTCGGGGAGCGAATGGCGTCGTGGTACAGCGGCCAAATCGTGGCGTTGGAGAAGCCGAGGTAGAACTCCTCGTACTCCTCGGGACTCAGGGTGACCGCCTTCAAGCGGATGCCCTCGTAGGAGGCGGGTGGCTCTTGATGCTCGGAGGTTCCGGGCCAGCCAATCCAGAGCCCCTTTCGATTGACGAGTACTGAGGTGAGGGCGGACACGAGCCCACCGGGACTCGGGAGCCACCCCTCGTCGCCGGGTACGGAAGAGTGTCGCAGGGGCAGACGATTGGCCACGACGACAAACTCCGCGAGGTCTGACGCTGGCGTCGAGGGGGCCATCGACGAAAGGTTCGACGCCGTCGAAGTGGTGGGTGTTGAGTTGAGTTCGGTCATGGCAGGGTCCTCGGCTGAGCCTAGAGGTGGACACACTTTCTTGCTTGGTCGATCCTCGTTGATCGTGGTACTCCAGGGCGGTATAACTCTTACTGTTCGGCGCGGCGAAAAGTTACTGCGCGACTGAAAAGGAGCGCGAGCGGAACTTGGGACGATACCGGCCGGGCACTGCGCTAGGTCAGATGCCGGTCTCTTCCGGTGACTCTGGCGAATCTGGCCAGAGTGATCGAGCGGCGATGGTGTTGGCATTATTGATCTTGTCTGCGTTCCACCAGCTGTGCGAGCGCGCGTTGCCCCGTGAGGTTTCGCCGAGGTGCTGTTCCGCGCCTATCACGCTCAGGATGGCGTTGATGAGAGCGAGGTGCGTGAGGGCCTGAGGGAAGTTTCCAAGGTGCCGAGCAGTCGTCGGATCGAGTTCCTCGCCGTAGAGGCCCAACGTGCTGGCGGCCCCAATCAGTTTCTCGCAGTGCGTGCGCGCACTGTCGAGTTCGCCAATCGCCACGAGCGCAGAGACGAGCCAGAACGAACAGACGGTGAAGCTACCTTCGCCCTCGCCGTCGAATCCGTCGTCGGTCTTCTCCGGTCGGTACCGAAACACGAAGGGACCGTCGGTCAGGTCGTCCGCGATCGCGAAGACCGTGGCCCGAATTCGTTCGTCATTCGTGGGGAGAAAGCCGAGCATGGGCAAGACCAAGAGAGAAGCGTCAAGTTCGTCGCTGCCGTAGGACTGCGTGAAGTTCCCGCGAGTACCGACTGCCTTGGCACAAATGTCATCGTGCACAGTCTTGGCCTCGGCCGACCACTGCGCGGCGCGCTTCGTTTCGCCCCTTAATGTGGCGAGTCTCGCACCGCGGTCAATCGCGACCCAACACATGACTTTGGAGAACGTGAAGTGACGAGGCTCCCCGCGCACCTCCCAAATGCCACGGTCCGGTTCACGCCAACACGCGATGGCCTGTTCGACCGCCTGGACGACAATGCGCCACGAACGTTCGCTGAGTGAATCGCGCGTTCGCGTGTGCTCATAAATACAGTCAACGACGCCACCGAGGATGTCGAACTGCGTCTGGTTATACGCGGCATTGCCCGTTCGAACGGGCTGGCTCCAGACGTAGCCCGTGAGATGGTCGAGTTCAGACTCGATAGGTGATGCGCCGCAATCGACGGGGTACAGCACCTGAAGGTTTCGACGGTCGCGTGGACCGGCGCTCGCTCCACGCTGTGGTTCCAGGACGTCGCCCAGGAACGCCAAGAAATCATCGGCCTCGGTGTGGAAACCGAGTGCGTTCAGCGCGCGAAGTGCAAAAGCCGTGTCGCGGATCCAGGTGTAGCGGTAGTCCCAATTGCGTGACCCGCCGAGGTTTTCGGGCAATGACGTGGTTGG
>PLZP01000116.1 GCA_003152215.1 Acidimicrobiaceae bacterium
AGCACAATCACGTGGTACTCGCCGCTCAGTCCTTCGGCGAATCCAGACTCGCCATCACTGCGCAGTGCTACTTCGAATCCTTCATCCTCGAGAAGGTCACTCAGCGCCCGAGCCAGATCGTCGTCATCCTCGATGACCAGTACACGTCGACGTTCCTCACTCATTGCAAGTAGAGGTTACCGTTGCTCTCTTCGACGACTTTGAGCTTCGTCAGGCCGTGCGGCGCAGGTCCGTCGAGCACGTGACCGGTCTCCACATTGAACTCTGATCCGTGGCAGGGACAGACGATCAAGTTGTTCTGGGGCGCCCATCCCACGGTGCAACCGGCGTGCGGACAGACGGCGTCGTAGGCGTAAAACGTGCTGTTGGTGTTGATGACAATGCCGGGGTCTCCGGAACTTGGAATGGTGAAGGTGGCCGATTGACCTTTCGGGACCGCCTGGGCCGAACCGAGCAGGGTGCCGCCGGTCGCTCCCCCTCCCGGCGTGGTTGACGACGANNGCGACCGTGCCGCCCAGCACCAGAGCGCGCCGATCGACGCTGTCAATGTGCACGCGCGTGACGATGGGGGCGCGGTCGCCAAGCAGCACCGGGCAGACCGCCGCGTCACAGTCCAGTCCCGCGCGGGCCGCGCACGCGCCGTCGTGGAAGTTTCCACAGATCGTCTGCACGGTGGCGAAGGGAATCGCGACCAGTTCGGGCGACGCCACACCTTCACGCGCCGATGCACGATTGGCGATCCACGCGTCGGCGGAGAGTCGGGTCCCCCCGCCCGCGATGATGAAGGGCAGCCACGCGAAGAGAAAGACGATGTCGGCGCCGGTGAAGTAGGGCGACGCGTGGAAACTCACCGTCAGGAACAGGCTGAGCGAAAGAATGGCACCGCCCGCGGCGGCGATTCGCGTCCAGAGACCCAGCAGGACGCCCACACCAACCGCCAACTCCGCGAAGCAAATGACGATGCCGATTGGCCTGGCGAACTGGATCAGGTGGATGAGGATCGCGTGGAGGGGGCTCGTGTGCGAGGACGCGATGAGTTGCGACTGGATCGAGATTGGACTCGCGGACCTGAAGAAGTTCGGATTGGCCAGCTTCTGCAGACCGGCGTACACAAAGGTGGCGCCGAGGAAGAGGCGCAACGGCAAGAGGGCCCACTCGGCCATCGTCCACGCGCGCACCGGTGCACCGAAGGGCAGGCGACGCTCACGCGGGGCGTGTCCGGTCGGCGGTACGGGTCTTTGGGGCATGCTCTATCGTGCCACAGCCGAATTCCTTCAAATACGGCTCGACCGGAGGTCTTAGTGAACCCTTATCAACGAGAATGAATGGGTGCAGTCCGCCACCATTGTCTCGTACCTCCTCCACGAGATCCACCAACTCCCGACGGGGCTGACCTACGCCCTCGTCACCGTGCTCGTCTTTGGCGAGGCGGCGTTGTTCATTGGCTTCGTCCTGCCGGGCGAGACCGCGGTGCTGGTCGCCGGCGTCGCCGCCAGTCAGGGCCACGTCAACATCGTCCTCGTCTGCGTGCTCGTCGTCGCTGCCGCGATTGTCGGTGACTCGGTGGGCTTCGCCATAGGACACCGCTACGGCGAACAACTCATGCGTCTCAAAATCCTTCGCCGCCGACGCGCCGCCCTCGAACGGGCTCTCGAAGGACTACGTCGACGAGGACCGATTTACGTCTTCATCGGTCGATTCACCGCGTTCCTGCGCGCAGTGATGCCCGGTCTCGCGGGCATGAGTCGCATGAACTACCGACGGTTCCTCATCGCGAACGCGGCCGGTGGTGTGCTGTGGGGAGTCTCGTTTTCGCTGCTCGGCTACTTCGCGGGCACGGCCCTCACCCGGATTGAGAAGTACGCCAGCTGGTTGGGCCTCGCGGTTCTCATTCTTATGGTGCTGTTCTTCATCGTCTATCACTTCGTAAAGAGGAGCCGCGAGACGAGTGAGGACAGCCAGTGGGTCGCCGAGCACGGCGGCGACGACTCAGTGCAGAGCCTCGAGTAGTTCCTCGGACACGTCAACGCACCAGACGCCCTCTCGTTTGACGAGAAGGCCGACCGGCGATTGTGTGGGACCGCGTCCCTTGACCAACGAGCGCAGGTAGACCTCGTCAACGTCGGTGGCGTCGCGCAGCGACGCGGCAACATCACCCGGCGGGCGCGCCAGCGAAACGGTCCGCGTCGAGGCGACAATCTTGGGTCCCACGATCGGGTCCGCGACCAGTGTTGCGAGGATCGAATCAATCTGCTTCCTCGCCAACGACGCGTCGGCGCGCGCGGCGCGGCGCCACGGTGGCGACGACGACTCAACGAAGCCACCGGTCACCAACTCATCGACGCTGGCGAAGACGACGACGCCGCTGAGCGAATCGAGTGTGGCGACAACTCGACGGGCCTGTTCGATGACGTGGGGTACGACCCAGGGCAAGAGCCACGCTTCGAGGCCGAGCCACGCGGGCCACGCGGCGTCCACGATGACCGCCGTGACGCCGAGGCCGAGCGATGCGGCGTAGCGTGCGACCTGCGCGTAACGCTCCAGCGCCGCGGTATCGATCTCCCCCCGGTGCGGTTCGATGCGGGCCCACTCGACGCTGAGGCGCACGCCGTCAAGACCGAGGGTGGCGGCGAGATCGAGGACCTGTTCGTAGTCGCGCCAAAGTTCCTCGGCGTCGCCGGGACTGGCGTGACGCCCGAGCGCGATAGTTGGCCGGTAACAGGTCGCTGGTTGGTAAGGGCCGTCCAGTCCGCCCTCCACGGCGTAGCCCTCAAGGGTGACGTAACGGCGCGCACGACTGTCCACACGAATAGTTTCGCACGCCCACCCACGAACACTTCCGGTAGCGTCTGGCTCGGTGCCCTGCGGGGCCGTTGAAGGAGAGCCATGGCGAACGAAATACTGCGCGAGCGACGCGGACACGTTGAAGTACTCACGATCAATCGACCGGAAGCTCGCAACGCGATCAACCGTGCGACTGCGATCGCGCTGGGCGACGCACTCGATGACTGCGAGAGCGACGACGACGTCTGGGTCGTCATCCTCACGGGCGCCGACGACAAGGCCTTCTCGGCCGGTATGGACCTCAAGGCGTTTGCCAATGGCGAGTTCCCCATCACCGACAAGGGATTTGGCGGCATCACCCAGCGCGACTTCCCCAAGCCCTTGATCGCCGCCGCCAACGGCTCGGCCCTCGCCGGCGGCTTCGAGATCCTCATCAGTTGCGACATGGTGGTCGCCGCGGACCACGCGAAGTTCGGCATTCCCGAAGCGTCGCGAGGACTGGTCGCGGGCGGTGGCGGTCTCATTCGTCTGCCCAAGCGAATCCCCCTCGCCGTGGCCTACGAGATGGCGCTCACGGCTGACCCAATCTCTGCGCAACGCGCCTACGAACTTGGTCTCGTGAATCGCGTCGTACCGGGCGCCCAGGTCCTCGACGAAGCCATTGCCCTGGCGGAACGAATTGCCAAGAATGCGCCGCTCGCCGTGCGCACCAGCAAGGACGTGATGAAGAAGTCGCGCGAGCTCTCCGAAGAGGAAAGCTGGACCCTCAACAGTGACGCCTTTGGAATGATCGGTCGAAGCGCCGACGCCCTCGAAGGAGCGATCGCCTTCGCCGAAAAGCGCGAACCGAACTGGCAAGGTAAATAGGTGCACGTCGGCCTGCTCGCTGACCAGACCTCGCTCGCGAACAGCGTCACGATCGTTCGATTGTCACTGCACGTCCTCGCGGCGTCAGTGTGGGTCGGTGGGCAGTTCGTGCTCGCCGGACTGTTGCCGACGGTGCGTGGACTCGGTGACACCGCGCCGAGACAGATCGCCAACGCGTTCGCGAAACTCAGTTGGCCGGCCTTCTGGGTTCTCGTCGCCACCGGTTTCTGGAACTACGCGGCAGTGAGTCCTTCGCACGCGACGAACAGCTGGAAGGTCGTGTTCATGGTCAAGATGGTTTGCGTCGTCTTGGCCGGGGTCGGTGCCGTCGTGCACAGCCGCGCGACGGCTCCCAAGACGAAGGGCATCTACGCCGGTATCGCGTCGTTGGCCTCAGTGGCCGCGCTCGTGCTGGGCGTCGCGCTCGCCGGTTAGCCCAGGTGCAGGTGGTACACCAGCGCTGAGGTACCGGCCGCAGCGACGACCACGACGGGGAATGGCGCCTTGGCGAACAGCGCGGCCAGCGCGATGCCGAGGCCGGCCAGTCGGTGATCGAGCACGATGTGCGTCTTCACGACGAATCCCTCCGCCACGACCAAGGCACTCAAGAGGCAGATGGGGATCAGCGCATTGATCCTTTGGAGTCGATCGTTCGCGAGCCACGACTCGGGCACGAGGTGTCCGAGCAGTTTCATCGCGAAGCAGAGCGCGCTCGTCGCGCCCATCACGATCCACAACGTCGAGGTACTCATCGCGCGTTCCATCCGAGCGCAACCGCGACGATCGTGGTGGCGATGATCGGCACTCCCGCGGGCAGCCACGGCGTGATGAGGAGCGCGAAGGCCATCGACACGACGGCGACCATTCGCAGAAAATTCGTCTGAAGTCGGGGCCAGATAAGTCCGAGGAACGCGGCCGGCACGGCAGCGTCGAGACCATACGACGCGGGATTGCCCAGCGCCTTGGCTCCGAGAGCTCCGAGCAGCGTAAAGAGATTCCAGAAGATGAACACACCGGTGCCCGTCAGCCAGAACCCTTCGCGCATGGCACGTATGCCGCGGGAAGCTTGGGAGAGGGCGACACCGGTCGATTCGTCAATGGTGATCTGGGCGGCCACGATGCGCCGAACTCCTCTGACCCGCAAGAGGGGTGACATCTGGATGCCGTACAGAGCGTTTCGGGTCCCGAGCAACGCGGCGGTCGCGATGGCACTCGCCGCCACGCCACCCGACGCCATCACCCCCACGGCGGCGAATTGGCTGGCTCCCGAGAAGGTGAGGAGTGAGAAGAGGCAGGTTTGCAGGACCGAAAAGCCCCCGGCGACGCCCGCGGCCCCAAAGGCGGTCCCGTAGGCGCCAACGGTCAACGCCACGCTGAGCGAATCGCGAAGCGTCCCTCTGGTCAGGTTCGACATCTGCACATTCTTGCTGAATCGAATAACCAGACGGAGAAAGTGGGCGCATTCACGAACCAACGTGAAGGGCACTACTCTGGTAGTACGCACGTGAAGGGAGAAGCAGTGTTCTTAGGCGAAATTTTTGGTCTCGATGGCGTGGTTGTTGTCGTCGTGGTGGCAGTCCTCGTCTTCGGCGGTTCGGCTATTCCCAAGTTGGCTCGTAATCTCGGCTCGGCGAAGACCGAGTTCGAGAAGGGTCTCAAGGCGGGAAAGAACGCGGACGGCACCGACGCACCCGCTGCCCCGACTGAGGTCAAGGCACCCGAGGCCGACAAGTAGCACTGGGTCGCGACCGACGCTTCGTCTCGGTCGTCGCCGCTGTGCAGCGTCGCCGCGAGGCTGGCGTTGCCCTCTCTCTCACAGTGGGCGCATGGCCTTTCTCGACTTCGACGGCCAGTCCTTTGTGAAATATTGAGTAGTCTCTGAATCGTGGAAACACCTACCCTGCCCCCTCAGGGTGCAACAAAACGTGGTGGACGGTGGCGTCGCGTCCGACGTTTCATTGCACTGCCCCTTGCGGCGTTGGCCCTCTCGGGCTGCACCGTGCCATCCTTCGGAGCCCACGCGGGCGCCACCACAAGCTCGAAGTCCGTCTACCACCTCTGGCAGGGCTTCTCCATCGGCGCAGTCATTATTGGCGGCTTCGTCGTCGTTCTCTTCTGTTACGCGATCCTTCGCTTTCGGCGTAAGGGCGACAACATCCCGCGTCAGAGCCAGTACCACCTCCCGGCCGAGGTGCTCTACACGGTGATTCCAATCCTCGTCGTCTTTGGACTTTTCGCGGCGACGCTCGTCGTGGAAAACAAAGAAGTGGCCAACCCCAAGACCAACGTCACCGTTGACGTCAACGCATTCCAGTGGGGTTGGAAGTTCACGTACCCGGGTACCTCGACGGTCGTCATCGGTCAGACGACGCAGGCACCCACCATGGTGATTCCGGTCAACACCAACGTGCACATCAACCTGACCTCGACTGACGTCATCCATGGCTTCTACGTGAAAGAGTTCAACTTCTCGCGCTACGCCCTGCCCGGCGTCCTCAACCAATTCACGATCCAGGCAGTGAAGACGGGCACCTTCTTCGGCCAGTGCACCCAGCTCTGCGGGCTCTACCATTCGCTCATGTTCTTCGATGTGAAGGTCGTGACGATGCCCCAGTACACGGCGTGGCTGGCGTCTACGTCGAACCCCGCGGCAGCGGCCGAGGCGAAGGCAACCACGAACCAGCAGACGGACACGGGCGTGCCCACGAAACCGGCCACTAGTCACGGAGACAACTGATGACTGACGTCCTCGATCCGCCCGTCGTACTCTCGGGCGACGAACACCACGAAGAGCATCACGGTCCGACCGGCATCCTCAAGTGGCTGACGACGACCGACCACAAGATCATCGGGCTTTCCTACACCGTGACGTCGGTGATCATGCTCGTCATCGGTGGTCTCTTCGCTGAGATCATTCGCGCGCAGCTCGCCTCGCCGAACGGCTCGCTCGTCTCGCTGGCCCAGTACAACGAACTCTTCACGATGCACGGCTCGGTAATGATCTACCTCTTCGCCGGTCCCTTCGCCTTCGGCGGGCTCGCAAATATCATCGTGCCGATTCAGATCGGCGCGCCCGACATGGCGTTCCCACGACTCAACGCCCTCTCGTACTGGCTCTATCTGATGGGCGCCATCACCATGTTGATGGGCTTCTTCACCGCCGGTGGCGCGGCCAACTTCGGCTGGGTGGCCTACGCGCCGTTGTCAAACTCCATCAACACCCCCGGCGCCGGCGCCGACCTTTGGATTGGCGGTCTGTTACTCACGGGCTTCTCCGCCATCTTCACCGGCGTCAACTTGACCGCCACGATCTTCTATTTACGGGCCCCGGGCATGACCATGTTCCGAATGCCGATCTTCACGTGGAACATGTTGGTGACGGCAATTCTCATCCTGCTCGCGTTCCCCGTCCTCACGGCCGGTCTCATCATGCTGTACTGCGACCGCCACTTCGGCACGCACATCTTTTCCGTGGCGGGAGGTGGTGTGCCCGTGCTCTGGCAACATATTTTCTGGTTCTGGGGCCATCCCGAGGTCTATATCCTCGCCCTACCGTTCTTCGGCATGGTGACCGAAATTATTGCCGTCTTCTCGCGAAAGCCCGTCTTTGGTTACAAGGGCATGATCTTCGCCACCCTCAGCATCGCCGCACTCTCACTGGGCGTGTGGGCTCACCACATGTACACCACCGGCGTCGTCCTGCTGTCCTTCTTCGCGATCATGAGTCTTATGATCGCGGTGCCCACCGGAATCAAGATGTTCAACTGGATAGGAACGATGTGGCGAGGGGAAATATGGTTCTCCACGGCCATGCTCATGG
>PLZP01000105.1 GCA_003152215.1 Acidimicrobiaceae bacterium
TGACGTGAGGAGTACAATGAGAAGTAATTGCGACCTTCGCTGACTCCAGTGCAGCGCAGACAGCGATTCCGAGCTTCAAAAGGACGCCTTCATGACCCCCAGTGAGTTGCCCGGCGAGTCCGCGGTCACCTTGACGGTGAGCGTGATCATCTGCGCCTACACGCTTGAGCGTTGGGAACTGATGAAGGAGGCGTTGGCGTCGGTCGTCCGACAAGAGCTCGCCCCTCTCGAAGTGTTTCTCTGCGTTGATCACAATGAAGCGTTGTACGAGCGCAGCACCCAAGAGCTCCCGGCGATGACTGCGGATGCACCGTGGACGCTCAACATTATTCAGAACCGGTTCGACACACATCTGGGCGGTGCGCGCACGACGGCCGCCGAGATTGCGACGGGCGACATCCTGGCGTTCCTCGACGACGACGCGGCGGCGACTCCGTCGTGGCTCGCCACGCTGACGCCTCATTACAGCGACGCCAACATCGTCGCGGTCGGCGGCGCACCGGTCGCCAAGTATGAAACGGCGAGGCCGCGATGGTTGCCCTTCGAGTGCAACTGGATATTTGGATGTGCGTACCGCGGACTGCCCGAAAGCGTTGGACCAATTAATCACATGATTGGCGCGAACATGTCGGTTCGACGTGCAGTGTTGATGTCGTGGGGAGGGTTCCAGTCCGACAATCACGATGACATGGATCTCAGTCATCGCGCCATTCATGCACACGGCCTCCGGTCGGTGCTGTTCGATCCGAACGCCATCGTGTACCACTTCGTACCCTCGACACGCCTCACGTGGACGTACTTCTGGCGTCGTTGTTTCTTCGTGAACAAAGGAAAAGTCGCGGCCTTTCGAACCATGGGGCAGGCGTCAAACTTGAACGCGGAACTCAAGTTCACCGGACGCTCCCTCACTCGAGCATTCGTCCTGGAAGGTCGCGAACTTTTGGGTGGCGACGCGTACGCCCCAGTGCGCTACGCGGCACTGATTGCCGCGATTGGCTTGGGCGGTGCCGGCGCGATGGCGGGTCGACTGAAATGAAGGCCTTGATCATCGGAGCCGGCCCGGCCGCGGCTGGCGTGGCCCTCGCACTGAGCGCCGACCCGGACGTCGAAGTCCGAGTTATCGACGTGGGCGGAATATTGGAGCCCGACAACGATGCCGCGCGATTGCGCATGGCGGCGACGGGGCCCGAAGAGTGGTCGTCGAGCGACGTGCGAATTGTGAGTCAGATGGCGCAGAGGACCGACGGGAATTCGCTGCCCGAGAAGCGCAACTTCGGATCGGACTTTCCCTTCCACGACTTTGGACAACTTGAGGGCGTCTCGGGTGAAGGAGCGGTCAACACGCACGTCGTCTCCGGCGCGTATGGAGGGTTCTCCACCACGTGGGGCGCGCAAACAATGGTGTACAGCGCCGCGAGTTTCAATGACTGGCCCTTTCCTCGAACCGAGCTCGAGGCTGACTATCGCGCCATCCTCTCGCACATTCCCTATGCCGGCGAACAGGACGATTTGGCTGAGTATCACCCTCTCTGGGGCGACGCCGATCATCTCCCTCCGTTAAGTGAGAACGCGACGAAGATCCTCGATGCCTACGCGCGTCACCGGGTCCAGGTCCGCCGCCGCGGCGTCATTGTCGGCAGGGCCCGTCTCGCCCTTCGCGCTTCAGCGTGCGTGTCGTGTGGGCTCTGCATGACGGGCTGCCCCTACTCGTACGTCTATTCGGCGGTGCAGACGTTCGACCAGTTGATCGCTGAAAAGAAGATCACCTACGCAGGTGGTTATCTCGCGCTTCGACTGGGCGAGAACGATGGCGGTCCGTTCGTTGAGGTGCGCAATCTGGCAACGGGTGCGATTGAAACGATGCGTGCCGACAAGATCTTCGTTGCTTGTGGAGCAATCGGCACGACGCGTCTGGTGGGAAGTTCACTCGACATGTTCTCTGAGCCCATTCACTTTCAGGAGTCGCCACAGTTTGTAATGCCGTTCGCGTCGATTCGCGCACACTCAGCGATCACCCAGGACAACTCGTTCACGCTCAATCAGTTCAACTTGCTGCTGCCCTTTGACGAGGCGGGAAAAGACCTCGTGCAGATTCACGGCTATCCCTACAACGACGCCATGGACGACGCGGTTCCCCAGATTCTCAAAACGCCGGCCATGCGAACGATCCGAGCGATGGTGCTCAAGCGCCTGACGGTGGGCCTCGGCTACCTTCCGTCGTGGTGGACGCCGGGTTTCGACGTGACCCTCGAGCGTCCCGCGTCGAGCGGGGATCTCGCGCCCGTGCACGTGGGTCCGCCGGCGCATGACACCGGCCAGTCGTCCAAGCGACTTCGAGCGGTCAACGCCCGCCTTCTTCGCGTCGCGCCGTTCCTCGGCGTGGCGCCGGTGCTGCCAATGGTGAGTCTCTCCGCTCCGGGCAAGAGTTACCACTTCGGTGGAAGTTTTCCTCACGCCACGAACCCGTCCGGACGCGAATCGGACGTCCTTGGTCGAGTGGACGCGTGGCGCTCCATTCACCTCGTTGATGCATCAGTGTTTCCCACGGTGTCGGCCACGACGTTCACCCTGACCATCATGGCCAACGCGCATCGAATTGCTCGCCGCCTGCTCGAGGACGACCATGGTTAAAAAGACGCGAACGACAGTGGGTGTCACCGGCGCGGGAGGCTACCTCGGCGGTGCGGTCGCGTCGCTGTTGCGCGAACGGGGACACGACGTAGTCGAGTATCGACGCCGCGCCGGCGAAGACGAAACGGGCACGCCCGTTCGCGGCCTTGAACTCGGCGCCCCAATCGGTTCGGACGTCTTTGACGGCGTACGCAGTCTCGTCCTGGCGGCGTGGGACCTGAGTGAGACGAATAGCGCCAAGAGTTGGGAACGAAACGTTGAGGGGTCGAAGCAGATCGTGTCGGCAGCGCGTGCAGCGGGCGTGGCACAGATCGTCTTCGTATCGTCCATGTCCGCGTACTACGGCACCCACCAGAAGTACGGCTTAATGAAGCTGGCGGTGGAACGGGCGGTCCTTGAAGCGAACCAGGTGGTCGTTCGACCGGGACTCGTGTACGGAGGTACGCCGGGGGGAATGACCTTGACCTTGTCGCGCCTCGCGCATCTTCCGGTGATTCCAGTCTTTCGAGGCGCCAATCTCTTCACGGCGCACGTCGACGATGTTGTTGGCGCACTGGCGACCTTGGCCGTTGATCGTGACGTCGCGAGCGGCGTCGTTGGACTCGCCAACGCAACGCCGGTTCCGTTCAAAGAGATCATGCGAGCTATCGCGGATGCGATCGGATCGTCAGCGAGGACCATTGACATTCCGTGGCGCCCGCTCTTGGTGCTCTTGCAGGCGCTCGAGAAAGTGGGCGTACCCTTGCCGGTTCGATCCGATTCGCTCCTTGGCCTGGTACGACCCGCGCGCGAGGTACCGGGTCTGGATGTGGCTGCGTCGCTCGGCTTGGCGTTTCGACCCTTTCCCGATGGCCTCGAGGAGTCGTTCGAAAGTAAGTGACGTCGATGCGCTGACGCGGGTTTGACCGGGGCCGTGTCAAGTCGATAATTCCAGAGTTTCGGGGTATCAAGATTGCCACAACATTGTGAGTGTGCCCAAAGAATGTATTGGATCACTGGGCATTGGACGGTTGATTCGGGCACCGTGCGCCCATGGCGCTCCATGGTCCTCGCCAACTACAATTGAAGAGACGCTGATTCATCGATTTGTATGCACGATTGAAGGTTCGAATCGGCGAAAACCACTTGACGACGCAGGATTAGACCATCCCAGGAGGATTCACCGTGCCCGAGCAATCGATGTACCTAACGCGCTCCTCCTCGAAGGGCTTGAGGGCCCTCCAGCCAGTTCGACGCTTGACGCTCGTCTTGTTCGCCGTGGCACTGTTGCTCCCACTGTCATGGGTGACCAGTTCATCCTTGGCGTCGGCCGGAGGGGTGAAACCGCGATTCGTCTTACCTCGGACTACGACAGCGGAGTTTCCATCTGGCATCGCTAACCTGAGCGAGCCGTCGGGTCAAGCACCTCCGAGGGCGACATCGTTCCCCGGCTACGTCCAGAAGTACGTCCAGGACTTCAATGGCACATCCCTGCCTCCGAAGTGGGATGTCTTCACGGGGAAAGCGAACGGTGGATCGGGTTCGCAGTGGGGGAGTGCGCACGTCGTCGTGGGTTCGGGCGTGATGTCACTCAATACGTGGCAGGACCCCGCCTATAACAATCAGTGGGTTTCGGGAGGTCTGTGCATGTGCGGTGCGCCGAGCACCTACGGCGCCTTCTTCATACGTTCGCGCGAGACCGGACCTGGGCCAACGATTGTGGAACTGCTGTGGCCGGTCGTGGCGTGGCCGCCAGAGATTGACTTCAACGAAACGAGTGGCGTGGTTGGCGGAACGTCCGCGACCCTGCGTTACGGCCCGGGGGGCGAGCAGAGTCAGGTCAAGCGCGCCATTGACATGACCAAGTGGCACACGTGGGGCGTGATCTGGACGCCCACGTCGCTCTTGTACACGGTCGATGGCCACGTCTGGGGACGGTTTCAGGTTCCGTCAAGGGTGCCACACGTATCGATGACGCTCAATATCCAACAACAGACGTGGTGCTCGTCGAACTTTGCCTGTCCAACCTCGCCGCAGTCCACGCTGGTCGACTGGGTCAGCGAATACAAAGCCATTCCGAGGGACCCCGTGACCGTTGGATCATTCGCACCGAACGCATCGTCACTTACTTCACCGCTGCGCGTGCAGGTCGCGAGCCTGGCGAAGCGCATTCAGGCGCAAGGAGATCTTCGCGTCGCCTTGATTGGTTATAGCGACTCGGCGCAGAGCGGCTCGAGCGCGGTGGCCATCAGCGAGCGGCGCGCCGTTGCGGTAGAGAACTATCTGGGCGCGGCGTTAAAGGCCATTGGCGACCCGGACGTCGTCATCACGACGATCGGTCGCGGGAGCACAACCCCGGTGGCGTCGAACCACACTGCGGCTGGACGCGTGCTCAACTCCCGTGTGACGGCGCACATTTCGTGATTCGTCGACGTAGCGCCTCGCGTCGGCGTGCGACGCACTTCGTCGAAATCATGGCTGTCGCCGGTCTCATTGCGGCGGTGGTCGTTGGAACGCACACCGGGCCCACGGGCGCCGCGGTTACGCCAACCACGACGGCCACGACGTCGTCGCACGCAGACGCGCGCTATCCCATTGGTACTCCGAGCGCGACGGAACCGTCAGGTGAAGCGCCGCCCGGCGCCGATGCCCTGCCCGGCTATCGAGAGACCTACGTGCAGGATTTTCTCGGCGCGACGTTGCCGGCCGAGTGGGATATTTTCACCGGCGTTCCTTCCCCCGGAGGTCATTTCGGTATTTCGCACGTTGAGTTTCGCAGTGGCCTGATGGAACTCTCGACCTTTCGCAACCCCCTGTTCGGTGACCGCTGGGTGACGGGAGGAATCTGCCAGTGCGGTAGCTCACAGGTGTACGGCGCCTACTTCGTGCGGTCGCGAATCACTGGCCCCGGACCCAATGAAGTCGAGCTCTTGTGGCCACTCACCAATGAATGGCCGCCGGAGATCGACTTCAGCGAGACCGGCGACAAGGTGACCGGCACCACTTCATCCGTCCACTTCGGCGTGAAGAACACCATCGTGCACCGATCCGTGCAGGCCAACATGAAGAAATGGCACACCTGGGGCGTGATCTGGACGCCCTCGTCGATCACCTACACCCTCGACGGACGAGTCTGGGGCGAGTTCGCCG
>PLZP01000036.1 GCA_003152215.1 Acidimicrobiaceae bacterium
GTGCGGTCTGCCCAAGATGATGGCGTTGGAGCTGTTCAAGCCCTTCGTCATGAAGCGTCTCATCGAGACCCAGATGGCCCAGAACATCAAGAGCGCCAAGCGAATGGTGGAGCGCCGTAAGGCGGTCGTGTGGGACGTCCTCGAAGAGGTCATCCGCGAGCACCCGGTGTTGTTGAACCGCGCGCCAACGCTTCACCGTCTCGGTATCCAGGCCTTCGAGCCCGTACTGGTAGACGGCAAGGCCATCCAGATCCACCCACTCGTCTGCAAGGCGTTCAACGCTGACTTCGACGGTGACCAGATGGCTGTGCACGTGCCGCTCTCGGCCGAAGCCCAGGCCGAGGCCCGCATCTTGATGCTCTCGACGAACAACATCTTCACGCCCGCGACCGGTCGTCCGATTACCGAGCCGGCCCAGGACATGGTGTTCGGTGCGTACTACTTGACGTTGCCGGCCGACGAGGAGCGATCCAACCCGCCGGTCTTTCGTCACGTGTACGAGATTGAGAACGCGTTGGCCGACAAGACCATTGGTATTCGCACGCCGATCCAGATCCGTCCCTTGGAGGGCTCGTCGCTCGACACCCGTTTGGAAGCGGCCGGCATTGAGGTGAAGGGCGCGAGCCGTTCACTGTTCACGACGCCCGGTCGCGTGTTCTTCAACGAGGCGCTGCCGTTCAGCTTCCGCTACGTGAATGAGTTGATTGGCAAGAACGCCACGCCCATCGGCACCATCGTCGAGGAGATCTCGGGTGGCTTTAGCCGCCAAGAGGTTGCCGAGTCACTCGACGCCATCAAGTCGTTGGGCTTTCGCTACGCGACGATGTCGGGTCTCACGATCTCCATCGACGACGTCGTCACGACGTCGGAGAAGGCCGCGATCCTGGAGAAGTACGAGGAGCAGGCCGCCAAGGTCGAGACCAACTACCGACGCGGGGTCATCGTCGACGACGAGCGCCGTCAGCAGGAGATCGAGATTTGGACGAACGCGAACAAGGAGGTCGGTGACGNNCGTGGTGAGATGATCCCTCGTCCGATCAAGTCCTCGTTCCGCGAGGGTCTCTCGGTCCTCGAGTACTTCATCTCGACACACGGAACCCGCAAGGGCCTCGGCGACACCGCACTTCGCACCGCTGACTCGGGCTACCTGACCCGTCGACTCGTCGACGTCGCCCAGGAGCTCATCGTCAAGGAGTTCGACTGCGGCACGCAGCGCGGCATGTGGATTGAGCACGTCACCCCTGATACGCGGGGACAGCGCGCCCACCTAGAGACCAAGCTGTGGGGTCGCGTCGTGGCCGAGGACGTCACCTTGTCCGACGGCTCGACGATCCCCGCCGGCACCATGTTGATGGTCGACGACGTCGAACGTCTCCGCGTGGATTCGGCCGTTGGTCGCGTTCGTGTTCGCACGACGCTCACCTGCGACGCCGTCCAGGGTGTCTGCGCCGCCTGTTACGGACTCTCCCTGGCGACCCACCAACTCGTCGAACTTGGCGAAGCGGTCGGTGTCATCGCGGCCCAGTCCATTGGCGAGCCGGGAACCCAGCTCACCATGCGTACGTTCCACTCCGGTGGCGTGACCGAGAGTGACATCACGCACGGCCTGCCGCGCGTGGTGGAGCTCTTCGAGGCCCGTACCCCCAAGGGCGCCGCGAAGGTCGCCGAGTTCTCGGGCGTGGTCCGGGTCGAACTCATCGGTCGTGAGCGCAAGGTCACGGTCGTGGGCAACGAAGGCGAAGTGCAGGAGGAGTCGATCTCGATCGCGCGCCACCTGCTCATCGAGGACGGCCAAGAGGTCGAAGTCGGCACCCCGCTGCACGACGGCCCGCTCGACCCCAAGTTGATGATGAAGTTCCGTGGCACCCGTGAGACCCAGCAGTACTTGGTCGAAGAGGTCCAGAACGTCTACCGCGACCAGGGTGTCTCCATCCACGACAAGCACATCGAGTTGATTGTTCGCCAGATGACGCGACGCGTCCAGATCGTTGACGCCGGCGAGTCTCCGTGGCTGCCCGGTGCGATGGTCGACGTGAAGCTCTTCAACGACACCAACGACGACATCGAAGCCAACGGCAAGGAAGCGGCCGACGGTCGTGCCCAGTTGATGGGTATCACCAAGGCCTCGTTGGCGACGGACTCGTGGCTCTCCGCGGCGTCCTTCCAAGAGACGACGCGCGTGTTGACCGAAGCGGCCATCGAAGGTAAGCGCGACCACCTCGTGGGCCTCAAAGAGAACATCATCATCGGCAAGCTCATCCCGGCCGGTTCGGGACTCGAGTACTACAACCAGCGCGAACTGCGTCTGGACATGCCCGACGCCGAACTGCTGCCCGCCTGGGCGCAGGTCAGCGACGATGATCTCGACCTCGCGAGCCTGCTGGGCGAGCTCAGTGGTGACGACACGTTCAGTGCCGACCTGACGGCCTTCCAGAACATCGGCACCGCCACGTACGACGAGTCGGCGCTGCCCGAGAACGACGTCGCCCACCCCGAGGACGAGCTTGGCGGACGGGCCATCTAGTTGGTGAGCCGCCACCGGCCCCGCGCCGGTGGCGGTCTTGCCGTCACAAGGTGTTTTGTCGTAGGATTGCTAGTCCGCGTGCCGAGTCTCTGGCACGTTCCAACAACGATGTACAACTAAGAAGAGGTTCCGCGTGCCCACAATTGCACAGTTGGTCCGAAAGGGTCGACAGGACAAAGTTTCCAAGACCAAGACGCCGGCCCTGAAGGGGGCCCCGCAGCGTCGTGGTGTGTGCACCCGCGTCCACACGGTCACCCCGAAGAAGCCGAACTCGGCCCTTCGCAAGGTCGCGCGCGTGCGCCTCACCTCCGGCGTCGAAGTGACGGCCTACATCCCCGGTGTTGGCCACAATCTCCAGGAGCACTCCATCGTCCTCGTTCGTGGCGGACGTGTGAAGGACCTTCCCGGGGTTCGCTACAAGATCATCCGCGGCGCGCTGGACACCTCTGGTGTGCGCGACCGCAAGCAGGCCCGTAGTCGCTACGGCGCCAAGAAGGAGAAGTAAACAATGCCTCGTAAAGGCCCCGCCGTACGTCGCGAAGTGCCCGTCGACCCGATCTATAAGTCGGTCCTCGTCACCCAGTTGACCAACAAGATCTTGGAGCGCGGCAAGCGCACCATCGCCGAGCGCATTGTCTACACCGCCTTGGAGACCGTCGAGCAGAAGACCGGCACCGATCCCGTCGCGACGCTCAAGCGCGCCCTCGAGAACGTTCGTCCCGAATTGGAAGTGAAGTCACGCCGCGTTGGTGGCACGACCTACCAGGTGCCAATGGAGGTTCGACCACGTCGCGCCACTACACTGGCTATCCGCTGGCTTACCGATTTCGCGAAGAAGCGTCGCGAGAAGACCATGGCCGAGCGCCTCGCCAATGAAATCATTGACGCGAGTAACGGTGTCGGTGCTGCAGTGAAGCGTCGTGAGGACGTGGCCAAAATGGCCGAGTCCAACAAGGCCTTCGCGCACTACCGCTGGTAATCAAAGAAAGCTTAGAAATGACCGCTCGCACCGTCCCCCTGGACAAAGTACGCAACATCGGCATCATGGCGCACATCGATGCGGGCAAGACCACGACGACCGAGCGCATCCTCTTCTACACGGGCAAGAGCTACAAGATCGGCGAAGTCCACGAGGGCGCCGCGGTCATGGACTGGATGGTCCAGGAGCAAGAGCGCGGCATCACGATCACCTCGGCCGCCACGACGACCTACTGGAACGACTACCGCATCAACATCATCGACACCCCGGGTCACGTCGACTTCACGGTGGAAGTCGAGCGCTCACTTCGCGTGCTCGACGGCGCCGTCGCCGTCTTTGACGCCGTGGCCGGCGTGGAGCCCCAAACCGAGACGGTGTGGCGCCAAGCCAACAAGTACAACGTGCCGCGCATCTGCTTCGTGAACAAGATGGACCGCGTGGGCGCGGACTTCTTCCGCTGCGTGGACATGATTGCCGACCGCCTCGACTGCGTGCCGGCCGTCATCCAACTGCCCATTGGCGCCGAGGGTGGCTACCTCGGCATCATCGACATCTGCTCGATGACCGCCACCATCCACCACGACGAGCACGGCGAAAAGGTCGAAGTCATCGACATTCCCGACGAGTACAGGGCGCAGGCCGAGGAGTACCGCGTCAAGTTGCTCGACATCCTCACGACCTTCGACGACAATCTCTTGGAGAAGGTGCTCGGCGACGAGGAAATCACCACCGCCGAACTGCGTAGCGCGCTTCGCCGTGGCACCCTCGAGGGTCTCTGCGTGCCGATCCTCAACGGCTCGGCCTTCAAGAACAAGGGTGTCCAGCCCATGCTCGACGCCGTCGTGGACTTCCTGCCCTCACCGATCGACCTTCCCCCGACCCAGGGGACCAAGCCCGGTAAGGACGAGGTCATCGAGCGCAAGCCCTCTGACGACGAGCCCTTCAGCGCGCTGGCCTTCAAGATCCAGACCGACCCCTTCGTGGGCAAACTCACCTACCTGCGCGTCTACTCCGGCACCCTGGAAAAGGGCGACACCGTCCTCAACACCACCAAGAACATGAAGAAGGAGCGTCTCGGACGACTTCTCTTGATGCACGCCAACAACCGCGAAGACCTCGACACCATCCGTACCGGTGACATCGTGGCCGCCGTGGGGTTAAAGCAGGTCACGACCGGTGACACGCTCTCGTCGGTCGACCAGCCCATCCAACTCGAGACGCTCGTCTTCCCCGAGCCGGTCATCCACGTCGCCGTCGAGCCCAAGACCAAGGCCGACCAGGACAAGTTGGGCCGCGCGCTCTACTCCCTGAGCGAAGAGGACCCCACGTTCCGCGTGCGCACCGACGAAGAGACCGGCCAGACCGTCATCTCGGGAATGGGCGAGTTGCACCTGGAAGTCCTCGTCGACCGCATGCTTCGCGAGTTCTCCGTGGACGCCAACGTCGGTAAGCCCCAGGTGGCCTACCGCGAGACCGTTCGTAAGACCGTCACCAAGGTGGAGGAGAAGTACGTCCGCCAGACCGGTGGTAAGGGTCAGTACGGCCACGTCGTCATTACCTTGGAGCCCACGGGCCCCGGGGGTGGCTACGAATTCGTCGACGAGATCACGGGTGGCGTCATCCCCAAGGAGTACATCCAGCCGGTCAACCAGGGCATCACCGAGGCACTGACCTCGGGCGTGCTCGCGGGCTACCCGGTCGTTGACGTGCGCGTTCGCCTGACCTACGGTTCCTACCACGACGTCGACTCCTCGGAGATGGCCTTCAAGATCGCCGGATCCATTGCGGTGAAGAAGGCGGCGCGCTTGGCGAGCCCGGTGTTGTTGGAGCCGATCATGGCCGTAGAGGTCGTGACGCCCGAGGATTACATGGGCGACGTCATCGGTGACTTGTCGAGTCGTCGTGGTCGCATCGAAGGCATGGAACAGAAGGGCAATGGCCAGACAATTAGGGCACTTGTGCCACTAGCCGACATGTTCGGCTACGCTACTGACCTGCGTTCTCGCACCCAAGGGCGCGCGACGTACACCATGCAGTTCCAAGAGTACGCAGAAGTCCCCGAGTCGATTTCCAAGGAAATCGTGGCGAAGGCGACGGGCGCGTAAGAGCTGGAAGCCAGTGAAAACGGTCCAAACCGCAGTCGGGGAGGGCCAAAACGAACAAGACGGTTTCAAACGATACCGTCGTTATAGAGAAAGTTAGTCCCCGACAATGGCAAAGAAGAAGTTCGAGCGCACTAAGCCGCACGTAAACATCGGCACGATGGGCCACATCGACCACGGCAAGACCACTCTTACCGCGGCGATCACCAAGGTCCTCTCGACCCGCCTGCCCGGCACTGAATTCACGCCCTTCGACCAGATCGACAAGGCGCCCGAAGAGAAGCAGCGCGGCATCACCATCTCCATTGCCCACGTTGAGTACGAGACGGCGAACCGTCACT
>PLZP01000115.1 GCA_003152215.1 Acidimicrobiaceae bacterium
AGTTATTGGTAGTGGGGAGGAACTTCGTTCGTCTCGCGTCGAATCTTGCGAATCTCTTCCTTGAGGCGTGCATTCTCTTCGCGAAGCGACGCAATAGTGCTCTCAAGCTCTTCGCGCGAAGCGTTGGTCTGGCTCACGGAGCAAGGCTCTCACAATTGACCAGGCGACGCTGCACGGTTCAGTGAATTAAGTCGATACTCATCCGAGGCTATAGGGGCGTGTCGCGAACCGATGGTCGGGGGGCGTTGCGGTCAAGAATCTCTTCAGTTTTGACGAACTGAGCGATCCGAGTTTGCTCCGCAGCGCGATCGGCGTCCGCTTTTTCGACAGCCTTGACATCGTCTTCGCTCGTTCCCACGTCAGCGCGCTGCGCGAGGAGTTCCTCGAGGTAGTCAGGTTGCGTCGAAGTCGAATCGGCGCGATTCTTCCTACGACGAAAAGGGCTCATTGCCCTCACGGTACTCGCGCCACGAGGACGAGGCCCGCTTCGTCATCGGGTGCCTTCAGCAGGTTGGCGTCGACGGCGCCGTGTCGCTTAGGGGAAGAGCCCGCGCAATTCAGTGGCTTCGGCGATTCGTTCGACGCCCACTGCGATGGCCGTCTCTCGAAGCGTTACCTCGAGTTGCAAGTGTCGGGTCCAGATGTAGTTGAACGCCTCACGCATTGTCTTCTCGAGTCGATCATGAAACAACTCCGGCTCCCAGAGGTAGCCCTGGAGATCTTGCGCCCATTCGAAGTACGACGCCACGACACCGCCGGCGTTGGCGAGCACGTCGGGCACGACCGCGACGCCGCGACTCGCGAGGACTTCTGCACCTTCGCCGGTCGTCGGACCGTTGGCCGCCTCGACGACGATTGACGCGGACATGGTTTTGGCGATGTCTTGGTCGATGACGCCACCGAGTGCGGCCGGGATTGCGATGTCGCTGGGCAGCGTAAAGAGGAGATCGGCGGAGACCGGTTCGCTGTCGGGGTAGCCGACGATCGTGCCGGCCTCTTTGTAGTGACTGCTCATGATCGCGGGATCGATGCCGCCGGGCACGTGAATCGCGCCTCGAATGTCGGCCACGCCAACGACCTTCATGCCGCGGTCGCTCAACAGCTTGACGAGTGGTGCTCCGACCTTGCCGTAACCCTGAATGACGACGCGCTGTTCGCTGGCCAGTCGTCCGAGTCGCTGCAGAATGGCGCTCGTGCAAATCGTCACACCGAGTGATGTCGCGCCGGCGTGTCCGAGGGTGCCACCGATGGCGAGGGGCTTGCCGGTGACGACGCCCGGCGTGTTGTGGCCGCGCAACATTGACACCGTGTCCATAATCCAACTCATCACCTGGGTGTCGGTGTTGATGTCCGGGGCGGGGATGTCACGGTCGGGACCAATCATTGGTGCGATGGAAAAGGCGTAGCGACGGGTGAGGCGTTCGAGTTCGGCGCGTGAGAGCGTCGCGGGGTCAACTTTGATGCCGCCCTTGGCGCCGCCGTAGGGGATGTTGACGACCGCACACTTGATCGACATGTCCGCGCTGAGTGCGGCAATTTCGTCGACGTTCACGCTCGGGTGAAAGCGGATGCCGCCCTTGCCCGGACCGCGCGACGTGTCGTGCTGAATGCGCCAGCCGTGAAACATTTCAACTTCACCGGTGTCCATTCGAACGGGGACCGCAACTTCGAGGATCCGCTCGGGAGTAATGATGCGCTTTATCAGTCCCTCGTTGAGTCCGAGGAGTCGACCGGCCGTTTCGATGAGCGACGTGACATGGAGCCACGGATTGAATTCCTGAGGGGTCGCCTCAGTCGGACGCGTGACCACGTTGTCACCAGCCTTTGATATCGGAAAAGCGCAGTTGCCTTCAAGGACCAGCGTACGTCAGGTTGATCGGACTTTCGGGCCAGCGAGCGTTGCTACTCTGACTTCGAAGCGCACGACGAAAGGCGTTCACGTGAAAATCACGACGATGTTGGCATACTCGGGCGGTTTCAAGAAAGCGGCCGCCGAGGTCGCCGAAATGGAAAAGGCCGGGCTCGACCTCGTCTGGGTCGCCGAGGTCTACGGCTTCGATAGTCCTTCCCTGATGGGGTACCTCGCGGCCCTTACCGAGACGGTCGAGATCGGCTCGGCGATCCTTCCGATCTATTCGCGCACACCTGCATTGATCGCCATGACCGCCGCCGGCATTGACGCGCTCTCCGACGGCCGATTCAATCTCGGGCTGGGGGCATCGGGCCCACAAGTGATCGAGGGATTCCACGGCGTGCCCTACACCAATCCACTTGGTCGGACCCGTGAGATCGTCGAAATATGTCGCGACCTGTGGCGACGGGAAGCTCCGCTCGTCCACCAGGGAAAAAACTTCACGCTGCCACTCCCGGTCGACCAGGGGACGGGCCTCGGCAAGCCGCTCAAGTTGTTGACCCACCCCGTGCGCAGTGAGATTCCCGTATGGATCGCGTCACTCGGTGAGAAGAATGTCGAGATGACCGCCGAGATCGCGGACGGCTGGATCCCGGTGTTCTTCATCCCCGAGCGTGCGAACGACGTGTGGGGCGCAGCACTGTCGAAGGGCAAGGCGAAGCGTGACGCCTCGCTGGGCGATCTCATGATCACCGCCGGAGGACTGCTCGCCATTGGCGAGGGCGACGACGTGACGGCGCTGCGCGAGTTCGCTCGACCGATGACCGCCCTGTACGTCGGCGGTATGGGTGCGAAGGGCAAGAACTTTTATAACGAACTCGTCATTCGCTACGGCTACGAGAAGGAAGCGGAACTCATCCAGGACCTCTACCTCAGCGGGAAGAAGAAGGAGGCCGAGGCGGCGATTCCCGATGAGTTGCTCGAACTGACGTCGTTGTGCGGACCCAAGAGCTACGTCGCCGAACGCGTCGCGGCGTTCAAAGAGGCCGGCGTGACGCACTTGCAGGTCCATCCGATACCGCTGGGCGATCAAAGTTCGGCGTCGCTGATCGCCGATGTGAAGGAAATGGCCTAGGCAGTTCGAGTCGCGTCGCGCCCACCCGATGCGAGCCACGCGTTGTACATGGTGGAATAGGCGCCGCCTAATGCGATGAGTTCATCGGGCGTACCCATCTCGACGATGCCACCGTTGTCAATCACGACAATGCGGTCGGCGCGTTGCGCGGTCGTGAGGCGGTGTGCAATGAGGATCGCCGAACGACCTTCGAGGAGTCGATCGAGGGCCTGTTCGACCACAATTTCGCTCTGCAAATCGAGTGAGGACGTGGCTTCGTCCAAGATCAAGACCCGAGGTCGGGCGAGGAAGGCCCTCGCCAATGCGAGTTGCTGTCGTTCCCCCGCGGAGAGCGTCTGGCCCCGTTCGTGCACCGGTGTGTCGAGCCCCTGGGGGAGACGATCGACGAGTTCGCGAAGTCCCACGACGTCAACGGCAGTGTTGATCTCTTCTTCGGTGGCGTGGGGTTGGCCGAAACTCAGGTTGGTGCGGATCGAACCGGCGAAGAGGAACGCTTCTTGTGGCACCACGCCGAGTTGCGAGCGTAAGGAGCGCAGGGTGACGGTTTTGACGTCGATACCGTCGAGCAGTACCCGACCGGAGGTCGGGTCATAGAAGCGATTGGCGAGTTTCGCCATGGTCGACTTGCCGGCACCGGTTGGACCGACGAAGGCCACGGATTCACCGGGGGCGATCTCCAAATTGACGTCGTGCAACACGAGTTCGTCGCTCAGATAGCCGAAGTCCACGTGCTCAAAGGTGATTCGACCTTCAATCGTGGGCAGGTCGACGGCGCCCGGCACCTCATCAACGGTCGGAGCAATTTCGAGCAGTTCGCGCAAACGAATAATCGACGAGCGGCCCTGCTGCAGCGTGGTGTACTGCTGGACGAGGAGTTGAATTGGCGCGAAGAATCGGTTCAGGTAGAGGAAGAAGACAATCAGTTGAGGAACACCGAGCTGGTGGTGAAGGACCATGTGGCCGCCGATGCCGAGCAGCATGGCCTGACCCAGGATGCCAATCATGAGGGTGGACGGACCGTAGACGGCGTTGACGCGACCGGTGTAGGCGTTGGCATCACGGTAGGCGCCCACGACGTGACGGTGGTTTCGAATATTTCGGCGTTGGCGATTGTGGGCGGTCACGACGCGAATGCCGTAGAGCGACTCGGAGAGATCGGCCAAGACATTCGCAATTCGGTCGCGCGCGAGCAGGTAACCCTTCTCCGACGCGTGGTGGTACCAGATCGAAAAGGCCACGAGGATGGGCACAATGAGCAGCACGGTCCACGCGGCGAGCGCGACGTTCGTGAGAAACAGGATGACCGTAATGACGATCATCGTGAGCCCTTGCAATGCGAACTGGCTGATGCCGTCTTGGATGAGCTGTTGGAGATTCTCGACGTCGCTCGTCATTCGACTCATCAAGACACCAGCCTTCTCTTCGGTAAAGAAGTCCAGACTGAGTCGTTGAAACTGTGTGAAGACGCGGATTCGTAGGTCGTGCATCACGCGCGAGGAGAGCTTGCCGGTGACGTCGACTTGTTGGCGTTGGAAGTAGACGCTGACCAACGCGAGTGCGAGATACAAGATCGCGCACACCACGATCACGCTCAGGCTCTTGTGTCGCTCCATCCCGTGGCTGATGGCGTACTCCGTGAGGAGTGGCCCGGCCTGCAGCGTGAGGCTGATAACGATCACGAGGGCCGATCCGGCGATAACCCATTTGGGGTAGACGCGCAACAACTTCGGGAGCGTCAGGCGTTCGCGTTCCTTCTCGCTGGGACGTTGCGTGAAGTGAACGTCAGACTTTGCGTGCGCGGGTTCACTCGCGAGCAACTTCGTCGCTTCATCCATTAACTCTTCGGGGATACCACCGAAGGGGAGACCCGCCCGTCCGCTCGACGACGATGCGCTGGGACCGAACATGGCGCCACCGCCACCCCAACCCATTAGGACTCCTCCTCTAACGTGGTCTGGGCAAGGATCTCGGAGTACAGCGGTTCGCTCTCGAGTAACTCCTCGTGCGTACCGCTCGCGATGATGTGACCTTCGTCGAGCACCAGCACCCGACTGGCCAGGGCGATGGTCGAGATGCGGTGCGCAATGACGATCGTGGTTCGTTGCTTCAAGAGTCCCCGCAGGGCCTCGTAGATCCCCGACTCCACGTGCACGTCGATTGCGCTCGTGGCGTCGTCGAGAATGAGGA
>PLZP01000024.1 GCA_003152215.1 Acidimicrobiaceae bacterium
CCAATGGGATAGCGCGCGTCTGCGTGCGACGACGTCGTGGCCGTCGTGGTTGGCGTAACCGCGGCGCCCGTGGGCCCGGTGTGCGTTCCAACGACCACCGCCGCAATGAGACCGGCGACGGCCATGATTTCGACGAAGTGCGTCGCACTCCGACGCGAGGCGCTACGTCGACGAATCACGAGATGTGAGCCGTCACACGGGAGTTGAGCACACGACCAGCCGCAGTGTGGTTCGACGCCACCGGGGTTGCGCTCCCGCGACCGATGGTCGTGATGACGACGTCCGGGTCCCCAATGGCCTTTAACGCCGCTCCTAGATAGTTCTCTACCGCAACGGCGCGCCGCTCGCTGATGACCACCGCGCTCGAGCTACTCGCCATCGAGGCGGAATAACCAATCAGGGCGACGCGAAGATCCCCTTGCGCCTGAATGCGCTCCGCCAAGCTCGCTACCTGCACGCGCAGCGGTGAAGTAAGTAAGGATGCATTCGGAGCGAATGATCCGACGTTCACGGGGTCCCTCGGAATGGCTTTGTATTCGCTGACCCAGTCGACGAGGGTCGACTGCGGCGATGTGGGACAGGCAAAGTTCGACGAGCACCACGTCTGTTGTTGGATGTTGAGTGTCATCGCCACGTGTGGCACTTTTGACGGAACCTGAAACCGTCCCCAGACGCGGCCATCGACTGTGTACAAGACCGACGTGGGCGTCCAGATCACGCCCCACGTGTGCCACTGGCTCATGTCAATGGTGCGCTTGACTTGACTCTGCTGGCCCCCCGGGCCGTAAATCAGGGTCGCGGAGGTTCCGCCAATCACGCCACTCGTTTCGTTGAAGTCGATCTCTGGCGGCCACGCCACGACTGGCCACAGCAGCTCCACAATCGTCGGCCCAGGTCCGGTCTCGCGCGAACGTATGAAGTACGCGCCGTAGGTACTCGGCGCACCGCACATGCAAAGACCACCCGAAACCCACTGATTGTTATAGGCCGGGTCCTGGTACGTATTGAGCGACAAAAGGCCTCCGCCAACAACGACGTGCGCACTCCCCCACTGCGAGCCCGATCCACCGTTCGCTTTGCCCGTGAAGACATCCCACTTCGCAGGCAACGATGTGCCATTGAAGTCCTGGACGTACTTCTGGACGTAGCCGGGGAACGATGTCGCGCGCGGTGGTGCTTGACCCGACGGCTCGCTCAGGTCAGCGATGCCTGATGGAAACTCCGCTGTCGCCGTCGGCGCTAAGACGAATCGATGTTTCACCCCTCCGGCCGACGCCGAGGATGAACTCGTCACCCATGACAGCGGGAGCAACAGGGCGACGGCGACGAACATGAGCGTGATACGTCGAACTGGCTGGAGGGCCCTCAAGCCCGTCGGGGAGGAGCGCGTTACGGTTCTTCGATTGCTCGGCACGGTAAATACTCCTGGAATGGTCTAGTGCTGCGTCAAATGGTTTTCGCGGTATCGACTCTTCGATCGTGTGAACAGATCGTTGAATCAGCGTCACTTCAATTGTAGTTGCGAAGACCGTGCAGCGCCAAGGGCGGACCGCGCGGCGCAACGGTCCAATGCCCAATGATCCAACACGTTCCTTGGGGCGCATGGCCCCTGTTGTGGCAATCTTGATACGCCGAGAATTTCAAAGAATCGACTTGACACCGCGCTGGCCACATCAGCGTCAGCGCACCGACGTCACAAGGTTCGGCGTTTGGTGGAGATTTTGGTTGATGTGGGCTGATTCGGTGTGAAATCGAAAGATTAATTTGTGGGAGAACGCGCGAGAGCGGGCAACACTGCTTCACGCAAACCCAACCGGGCTGCTCCTAAATTACTAAGGATCGAACCAGCACCAACTTGGTGACTTGTTTGGCGAACTCGCGAGTTTCATCCACCAGGGCCTTCGCGGGCTTCTGCTTGGGGTCGAAGCCAAGAAGGCGGTCGTCGAGCGCGTTTTTGAGAAGTGGGCGCCATCGAGCGTCTAAGCGACCAAGCGCCCACTGGACAGAATCAGGCTTGGACGCTACCTCATCCGTCTCGAAGGTAAACCACATACGACACAAAGACACCACCGCGTAGCGCTGAGCCCAAGCGATGTCGAAGGAGATCCAACCGAGAAGGTCCGAGATGAAAGTGGGAACCTCCTTGAGCATGTCCGCTCGCAATACGCCCTTGGGCGGCGCATCCACCACTTCGCTCGCCGGCGGACCAGCGAGGGCTACGCCGTGCTCGTGCAAGATCCAACGTACAACAGCCGAGTTGCAATGCTCGTTCCACTGCATCTCACGCCATCCATGGTCAATGTAGAGCCAGCCACGCCCGAGGCCGCTCGTCGTCTTGATTTCGTCCGCTGGGGCGTAGGAGCCTTCCATGTGGTGGTTCCAGAAGCCCTTCCTCGTAGGAAGCTCATCGTGGAATACGCGAAGTTCGAGTTCCTGGTCAGGCGTGACTGGCCCGAGAGTGACAACCAAAAAATCGCAGTCACTCGCCAGGTCTCCCGCACCAAGCGCGAAGGATCCTTGCAGATAGGCGCCGACGAAGTTGTCAGTTAGCACTCGTCGCGAAACCGACACGATCTCTTCGAGAATGAAGTTGAGTTCGTCGTAAGGGGTTGGGCCACGAGTCGGACTTGGAAGATCAGCCGTTGTCATCTCAGTCCTCGCGATTCAGTGGCTTCATAACGATGGTGTCAGTCGCGGCTCAGGATACAGACATACGCGCTGAACTAGGCGTGGGCGGCCGGTGTCGAACAACTTCCTTGTGTAATGGTGCTGAGCGGATTCATTGGGTTCACGTATGAGTCAGAGAGTGGAGTCGGCTCGCGCATCTAGCTCTTTGCGAAAAGGCGCTTCGACTCAATCCGTCACTTCGTCCCCTGATTCGCACTTCACCTAGATCGACCACCATTGTTCATGGTCTGCCGGCATCAACGGATATCTCCACTAAACGCCGAACCCCAACGTCACTTGCTTTCGAACGATTCCTCGAGGCCATCGGGAAAGGGTCGAAACGCCAAGCCGAGCGACGCAGCCA
>PLZP01000111.1 GCA_003152215.1 Acidimicrobiaceae bacterium
AGATTGTGTACGTCGGCCCTATGACACATTTTTCAAATGTTGATCGACCACAAGAACCAATACGTGGTTACATCTTGCGTCCGTTCGCCATCCGGCGGTGGCCCAATAGGCCTAATTCTGTTGTCGAATCAGAATCGACTCAACCTGTGCAATCATTTCCGAGTGCAGGGAACCAATCGAACGAAGAAGACTGGTGGGTTGGCCTCCACTCGTCGAGTATTTCAACGCGTGGTCGCATAGTGAATCGGTCTCGCATGCAAGCAGCATTCGGCGCGGCGGTCGCTTTGGTCACCTTGCTTGGCGCAAATGCTGTCGCTGGTGCCGGAAGCCCGACGCACATTCAACTCGCGAGCAACGAGGTTTCGTCCGCCAGGCCGTCTCCAACACACCTCATTGTGGGAGCCCCGATCAGGTTGCCTTCGGCTCTCTTCGCCGCAGGAGCACAAGGCTCTGCCGACTTGGTGTCCCCGTCCCAAGCCCGGAGCGCCGCGACCGCGATGTGGAATGCCTGGCAGTCAGCGCTCTACACGAACGATACCCGTGCGCTCTCGCAACTAGCCGTCGCCGGTCCAATGCTTGACGGGACCATCTACAACTGTGCGTTTCCCTCAGGACGCTGTCTCGCCAGTCCTCAAAGACCGAAGTTGGGCCAACTCGAGGTAGCCGTCCCAAGACAACGTTCGTACCCGCTGTATTTCATGTCCGCAATCCTCACCACCAATGATGTCCAGAACAGTAATGGTTTAAGTCAGGTGGAGCCATGGATGGAACTTCAGATTCTCACGAAGACGACTCGTACGGCTCCGTGGCAATTGAGCTTCGATTCGGGCTACAACGCGATTGCCGGTGTTCAGCCACCGTTCCCACAATTTGATTTCGGAGTGGGTCCGTATGGACCTTTGCATTCGGACCGGGCATACAACGGCAATCCGGCGGTTACGACCGTGGTAACAAAAGGCATTGGGAAAGCGCCGACCGTCGTGACCACCGACAACTATTTGCCGCTACTCGCCACATACTGGCAGAGTTACAAGGACGTGGGTCACGCACCGGGAAATTCAGTCTTTCTCGATGGTGGCGACAGTTCGGGCGAGGGGAAGAGCATGGCGGAAACTCGCGAAGGATCTCTCTACAACGGGAGTCGCGATACCTATAAGTTCGCTTTTGACCCCCATGCGGGAACGTGGCGTTTCACGGTAGGTGGTGGCTACCCATTGGTGTGCGGATCAGTGCTCGATGCGGCGACAGTTACGCCAGTTGAGGGACTGCTGAATCAGAACTCGGATGAGGTCAATTACGGTGTACCGCTTCCACCTGGTTCCTATTTCAGAATCACAACGAGCGCCGAACACGAAGTGTGCGTTTCTTACGCACTGGGTGGCACCAACAACTCGCTCGGCGGACTATCGGTTGCTGGAAACGATGTCTATACGTCTGCTGTGACTGGCCCCCGGGCCCCCGAGGATCTGGTTGATCTTGAAACTGATTACGGCGTCCTTTCCAGCGAGCTCGCCCAATACAACACTCAGTACAGCGAGTGTGAGACCTCGAATGGCAAATCGTGCGTGAAGAGCCTCGCCCTAAATTTCGCGGAACAATTTGCCCAGTTCGACAACGGCCTCATGAGTTATGTTTTCCCCCCTCAATTTGATGTTGATGTAAATGCACTCGAGAAGACAGCGGGCAAACTCAATGGGCTCTACGAATCGGTATCCAAGACGAACGGAAGCACCGGTGATACTTCGTCGATTGAAAAGTCAGTGAAGAATTTTAAGAGTGAATACAAGAAACTTGTGAGGGACCTGTCATAAGTGCGAATCGAGTTCAAATTCGCTGAGTCGTGTTTGACACATTTGTGAGTTCTTTAGAGGGTCGTTCATGCGACTGATGGATACATTTAGCAAGTTTCACCTTTCAAGCAAGAAGCATGTCAACCAAATCTACTTTCCAGTGCTCAGTTCCCACGCCCCAAGTCGCCAG
The DNA here is from genome assembly GCA_003152215.1 of Acidimicrobiaceae bacterium. Taxonomy (GTDB): domain Bacteria; phylum Actinomycetota; class Acidimicrobiia; order Acidimicrobiales; family RAAP-2; genus RAAP-2. Next base: position 1,981 of record PLZP01000111.1, read on the forward strand.
TCGGAGATTGTGGACGTCGGCCCTCCGAAACCAACAATCCCCGGCCCCTTCAGAACTACCTCACTAAGCAGGACGTTGAACGGTGGAGCGCCAGCTACGTCACCTATAAGGGATCTGGAAATACGGTGACCCACTCCAGAATCTCCTTCACCAGAATTCGCTGCTCAGCGGCAACCCAGATGGCTCCGATGTCGAGGTCGGAGAGCGACCTCGCCAGTGGCCGTGGTGTCGTGCGCGCTAGTGGAAACGAACCCGAATCACCGACGCGCTGGCGATCGAGCCGTCCTTAGCCGAAATGGTATAGAGCACGAGCGCACCGTACGTACTCGTGGGGTTCTGGAAGGCGAGTGATGAATGGAAGGGTCCCAACTGACCCATCGACCCGCCCATGGTCGTACCCGTCACGAGCGGCGTCGATACGTCGTCCTCGCGCAGTGAGAAGTTGACCACCGCCTCGTACGCTGTGCTGACGCCAGAGATCGCGAACGGCGAGCTCACGCGAGCCAGCGTGCTCGGCACGTTGATGGTGATGTCCTGGGTGGCGGCGCCAATGACCCACCACGACCCGTCGCTCATGACTTGACGAACCAGTACGGTCGTCTCCGGACCACCTGCAGAGCCCCGCACTGGCACCTCACCCGAGCGGGTGTCTCCCGCACGATAGACGCCGACCACCGGATCGGTCATGTGCAGATACTCGAGTGCGAAACCGCTCGCCGCCGCATCAGGTGTCGCGTACCTGACCGAACTGGCGATCGTGGGCCAGATCGCGGTCGCCGTCTGGGAAATTACCGGTGCCGTTGTTGTTGTCATTGGAGCCGACGTTGTTGTTGTTGTCGTCGCCGCCGTCGGGGCGGTTTGGCGACCCGCGACGAACGCGAGCGCTATCAGGAGCACGGCAACCAGAGCCGAGACGATTGTCTTGCGTCGAAGTGCCATAACCCGAACATATGTCTCGCATTACGCATGAGAGAGGTCCGAAAGTCACATTTCTTTGCTCAGGTACTCGTTCGTGACCGAATGGGGTGCGTTGGATGAAGAGCCAAGAGGTGAGTCGGGTGCACCGACAGTCTTCAACGCGGGCTGGAGCAGTCTGATAGTTCATCGGGCTCATAACCCGAAGGTCGCAGCATCAAATCCTGCTTCCGACACTGATCAAACTTTGGTTGCGTCAAGCCGCCAGTGCAAG
>PLZP01000044.1:0-208 GCA_003152215.1 Acidimicrobiaceae bacterium
CGGCGGCGGCGGCCGAAGCCGTCGCTCGCCAGGCCGGGTAGTTACAGGGCTGCGGGACCTCGTTCGTTGGTGCGGATTCGCACCACGTGCTCGATGTCAGTGACCCAGGCGACGCCGTCACCCACCGTGTCGGTGCGTGCGGCCTGCACAATCGCGTCGATGAGCGTTTCGACGAGTTCATCCGTGCAGACAATCTCCACGCGGATCT
>PLZP01000044.1:219-40811 GCA_003152215.1 Acidimicrobiaceae bacterium
GCGGTGACTAGCTTCATTGTCTCTCCTTAGACGTTGTCGGTGTGAAGGTGGCTGGGTGAATCGATTGGCTCACCGAAGGTCGGGTCGGGGAAGGCCTCTTCCTCGTGGATCGCGACGTCGCCAATTCGCAACGTCTCATCGTCCTCACGCAGACCCTTCACCAGGAACTTGACCACGTAGAAGATTAGAGCGGTGCCGAACGCGGTCCAACAGATAATCCACGCCGCGGCAATCATCTGTTCCCACAGCTGATGGAATGAGTGGCCGTAGAACCAGCCGCGCACTGAGACGGCGCCCGTTCCCTTGTACTTCGATCCGGCGACGCCGTATTCGACCATGTTCGGGTCGGCCAGGAAGCCGACCAACAGTCCCCCGATGAGCCCAGCGATGCCGTGGGTGTAGACGACACCCAGGGCGTCGTCGACCTTGGAGAAGGGACGGACCTTGGACAGGTAGTTCCACGCGAACCACACGATCGTTGATGAGGTGACGCCGACGATGATGGCGCCCGTGCCGTTCACCCAACCGGCGCTCGGTGTGATGGCCACGAGACCACAGAGCATGCCGTTGATGGCGCCCAGGAACGTCGGTTTCTTCTGTTTGGAGAGGAACATGTCCCAGAGCACCCAGACGATGACGCCGGTCGCGGTCGCCACGTTGGTGTTGAGCACCGCGCTCGCCGCGTCGACACCGGCGTAGAAGGGGTCACCTCCGTTGAACCCGTTCCACCCGAGCCAGATGATGCCCGCTCCTATGGCCACCATCATCAGGTTGCTCGGGAAGGCATTTTCTCGGTCCTGCCAGCGTCGTGGTCCAAGGATTGCCGCGCCGACGAAGGCCGCGACGCCCGCACTCAAGTGGATGACGTAACCACCGGAGTAGTCAACCGCACCCTTCTGGGCGAAGAAGCCGCCACCCCAGAGCAGACACGCATTGACGCAGTAGACCAACGTGATCCACATCGGCACGATCAGCAGCCACGCCTTGAACTTGAGTCGTCCAACGAAGGCACCGACAAAGAGCAGCGGCGTAATCGCGGCGAACACGAACTGGAAGTAGGCCAGGGTCGCGGTCGAGAAGTGGAAGGGGACGAAGGTATTCGCGCCCGACACGGCCTGACCCTGTTCGGCGCCGGCCGTGGACAGTGGCGTGAAGTGGCCAATGAACCCGCTCCAGAACGAACCGGTCGGTCCGAAGTGTGAGATTGGTCCGAAGGCCATGTTGTAGCCCCAGAGCATCCACACGAGGAGCGTGATCGAGAAACCCATGAAGACCATCATCATGGTGTTCACGATGAATTTCTTTCGTACCAGCCCTCCGTAGAGAACGGCCAGTCCGGGCAAACTCATCATGCCCACCAAGGTGGCGGCGACGAGTTGCCAGGTATTGTCCGCTGGATTTAACCAATGGGGATACGGGATGTTCGCTGCTACAAGCACGTCCACTCCTCGGTGACTAGGAGAGGGCGTCGTTGACCTCAGGTTGTTGGCAACAGTGTGACAACCGAGGATTTCTAAACCGTTAGCAGAAGGTTTCGCGAATGTTAACTACGACATCTTTCTCAGACGCGATCAGGCTTGAAGCGAACGCTCGACGACCTGGGAAATATCCATCACCGAGACGTCGTCACCCTGGCCATTCGCCTTCACGGCGTCGTCGAGCATGATCATGCAGAAGGGGCAGGCCGTCGAAATAATGTCGGCGCCGGTGCCCAGTGCTTCTTGCGTACGCTCCATGTTGACGCGCTTGCCAATGGTCTCCTCCATCCACATCCGTGCACCACCGGCGCCGCAGCAGAAGCCCTTTTCACGACACCGTCCCATCTCGACGTTCTTCACGCCAGGGATTGCGTCGAGCACATTGCGCGGCTCATCGAAGACACGGTTGTGGCGTCCGAGGTAACAGGGGTCGTGGTACGTGACGGTCCCGCTGTACGCGACGCCGGGCACCAGTCGGCCGGTCGCCACGAGATGGCTGAGGAGTTGCGCGTGGTGGATCATTTCGAAGCCACCGCCGAGGCCGGGATACTCGTTCTTCATCGTGTTGAAGCAGTGAGGACAGCTCGCAACAATCTTCTTGGCCTTCACCTCGTTCAGCGTGGCGATGTTGGCTTTGGCCATCTCCTGGAAGAGGTACTCGTTGCCCATCCGTCGCGCCGGGTCGCCGGTGCACGACTCACGCGGACCGAGGATGCCAAAGGTCACGCCCGCGCGGTGCAACATTCGCGCCGTCGACACGACCTGCTTGCGACCGCGTTCGTCGAGCGAACCGGCGCAGCCAACCCAGTACAGGTACTCAACGTCATCGGGAATCGGTCCGTCAATGATGGGCACTTCGAAGTCCAGGGCGGCGAGCCATTCGGTGCGCTTGGAGGCACCAAGCCCCCACGGGTCTCCCTGGTTCTCCATGTTGCGAAGCAGCAGACCGGCCTCGGTCGGGAAGCGCGACTCCATCAGCACCTCGTAGCGACGCATGTCGATGATTGCGTCCACGTGTTCGATGTCGACCGGGCACTCCTCGACGCACGCTCCGCACGTCGTGCACGACCACAGCACGTCGGGATCGATGGTCGTGGGAACCAGTGTCGCGACGTCGCTGTTCGACTCGCCCGACAGCAACCGGTCCGCCGAGGCGAACATGTTGTCACGAAGGCCCATGATCAGGAGTTTCGGGCTAAGCGGCTTCCCCGTGGTCCACGCGGGGCAGACGGACTGGCAACGTCCGCACTCGGTGCACGTGGAGAAGTCCAACATCTGTTTCCACGTAAAATCCTCCATCTTCCCGGCTCCGAAGACCGTGTCCTCCGAGACGTGCTCCATGTCCATGTCCGGCGTCTTGTCGAGACCGCCGAGCGCACGAGGACGACGCGAGACACCGATGTTGAGGGGCGCGAGGAAGATGTGCAGGTGTTTCGAGTACGAGACGAAGACGAGGAATCCCGCGATCACCGCGACATTGAGGAGCAGGAAGACCGCCTCCAACACACTGTTGACCCCAACGCCCAGTGGGGCGAGCCATCCGGCCACGAGCTTCGACGCGAACGTCCACGACGAGGCATGGCTTTGGAAGAAGGAGGACGGCGGCGTGGAATTGTACGAAACCCACCCGCCGTTGCCCTGCGTGAAGGGGAAGTGGCCCGTGTTGATCTGAGCGGCGCGGTAGGCCAGGAGCGTGATGATGACCATCGAGATCATGAAGAGCACGGCCCACGCCGCACCCAGGTGACTGCCGTAGAAGCGCGAGCCGCGGTCCTTGCGCGAGGGCGCGTTCCTCATGCGAATAATGGTGAACACCACGAGGGACACAAGCACCGCCGTCGCGAAAAAGTCCTCCGTGAAGCCGAGCCAGTTGTCGCGACCAATGAGCGGGATGTGGAAGTTCCGACTGAAGAGAGATCCGTACGCCTCGAGGATCGTCGTCATCAATATGGTGAAGCCCCACATAGTGAAGAAGTGCGCCAAACCCGGCACCGTCCACTTAAGGAGTTTCTTCTGACCGGCCACTTCAACGACTTCGGTTTCGCTGACCTTGCGGAACCCCTGCCAGCGACGCGGCGCGGGCTGACCGGAGCGAATGAGCTTCGAGAGCCAATAGAAACGCCGCCCGGCGATCGCAAAGAAGATGACGGTGATCCCGAGACCAATGATGATGCGAGCTAGCACTGCGGTCCTCTCGTCACGGAATGAATCGTCACTGCTTCTTGAAGTTCTCCGAGTACCGGCTCGGCGTGGGGCCACGTTGGCCCGAGTACTTCGAGCCGAGACCCTCGGATCCGTAGGGGCGGTCGGCCGGCGTTGTCATCTGGAAGAAGCTGATCTGACCGATCTTCATCCCCGGATAGAGCGTGATGGGCAGACTCGCGACGTTGGACAACTCCAACGTGATGTGCCCGTCCCAGCCGGCGTCGACGAACCCGGCGGTCGAGTGGATGACGAGGCCGAGGCGGCCGAGTGAACTCTTTCCGTCGAGACGACCAACGATGTCGTCGGGGATCGCGATTCGTTCGGTCGTCGAACCCAGCATGAACTCACCCGGGTGCAGGATCATCGGTGCCTCAGGGCCGACGTCGATCAACTCGGTGAGGTCCTCTTGGGCTTCGCGCACATCAATGACCCGCTGCGTGTGATTGCGAAAGACCCGGAAATACTGATCGATATGGAGATCGACTGACGAGGGCTGGATGCATCCTTCGCCCAAGGGATCAATGATGATCCGTCCCTGCGCAATGGCTTCTTTGATGGAGTGATCGGACAGGACCATGACGGAGTTACGTTACATCGTTCGACCGTCGAGATTGTCTGACTCCCAGTCACGATGACCTTCTATGTGAGCGATTTCTAGGAGAGGACGCGGCGACGGAAGTTGCGAAGTCCAAGGGCGAGGAAGAATGTCCCGAACGCGATCATTACGGGATAGACGACGTAGAGGTGCATGTGGGGAGCGTCGGTGAAGGCGGCGCGCATCCCTTCGTTGACGTAGACCAGCGGATTGATGAGGACCAGGGTCTGGAGCCAGTGGAAACTCCCGATTTTCACTGGTGCCAGATGAGTCCAGGGGTAGTACGTGCCACCGAGGAAGGTAATGGGGAGGATCACGAACCCGAACATCAGGCCGATATTGCGGGGTTCGAACGAGGTGCCGAGCGTCAGTCCCAACCCGGCCATTGCGACACAGGCGATGGGTACGAACGTGAGGACAACCAACCAGTGCAATGAGACGTCGGCCCTGACACCGGCCGCGTGGACGACGGACGCGATCGGGAACACGATCGCCGCCGCGATGAGCCCCTGGACGGTGGCGGAAAGGACCTTCGAGATCGCGACGAGCCAGATTGGGCAAGGTGCTTGCACCCGGTCCTCGATCTCTCGGGTGAAGCCGAACTCCTGGGCCATCGTCAGCGCGATCGACTGCACGCCTTGGAACATGACCGAGATCCCCACCACCCCCGGGACGAGGACCGTCGCGAAGCCGGCCGCGCCCTTCTTACCCGATCCGCCGACAGCCTGTCCGATCTTGGGAAAGACGAAGAGGAAGACAAAACAGAGGAGGAACGGCTGGACCAGCGTGCGTAGAACGAACTCGCGCTTCGTCTTCCAAAGCACTACGAGGTCGCGCAAGATGAGGGCGCCCATCGCGGTCCGGCTCGCCTCGAAGACACTGCGCGTCGGATTCACTTCGAAAGCCCTGTTCGTGCTCATGCCTCGCGCAACTCCTTACCGGTGAGATTGATGAAGACCGTTTCGAGCGTCGGTTCGGCCACCGCCAAATCGAGGATCTCCACGTTGGCCGACTCGGCGGACGCCACCAGACGAGGTACCAAGCGTTCCGTACTACTCATGTCCACGATCAACGAATTCTCGACGACGCGCGTCGTGACGATGGCATCGATATCGCGCTTCAGACTTTGCGCGAGTTGCTCCGCGTTCGACGCCACCTTGATGGTCACGATGGTGTCGGCTCCGGTACTCATCTTTAGATTCGCCGGCGTGTCCAGCGCCAGGATCTTGCCGTGGTCCATGATCGCTACTCGATCGCACAGTTGATCGGCCTCTTCCATGTAGTGCGTCGTTAACATGACCGTCTGACCGGCTTTGTTGAGTTCAGTCAACAGGTCCCAGAGCGCCAATCGGCTCTGCGGGTCAAGTCCGGCGGTCGGTTCGTCCATGAAGAGCACGGCCGGATTGTGAAATATTGCGCGCGCCACCATCAGTCGCTGCGCCATGCCGCCAGAGAGGGCGTACACCGACGCCTTCGACCACTTGGATAATGAAAATTGCTCCAGCAACTCGTCGGAACGTCGGCGCGAGTCCTTGGCGTTGATACCAAACAGACGACCGTGGAAATAAAGGTTCTCCCACACATTCAACTGTCGGTCCAGGGTGTTTTGTTGCGACACGATGCCTGACAACTGTTTCACCAACGCCGGATGCTTCTTCACGTCGATACCAGAGATGAACGCGTGACCTGACGTCGGGACCACGCGCGTGGTCAAGATTCCAGCCGTTGTGGTCTTACCGGCGCCATTAGGACCCAGGAGACCGAAAATCTCACCATGGTGAACCTTGAGGTTGAGTAAGTCGACGGCCGGTACGTCCATCGTCGGGTACTGCTTGGTGAGATCTTCCGTGCGGATGATCTCTTCTACTTCATCGGCCATTGAACACTCCATCTTCACCAACGCGTCGTGTCACCGGTCTTACCTTACGAGGTGGTTCCTGGGCTTAAACAACGTGAAAATCGCTCTTCGAAGTGGTACTAACACCCCACGACGTCGTGCGGTCAACTTTCTGGCGTACACGTCAAGCGCGAGCGATGATGGGCATTCATCGAACAGGGGGCAATGGGTCACTGATGAACAGTCATACCTTCGAGTTCGCGTGGTACCGATTCCGAGCGACCTTCACGCGTCGCTGGAGGTCGTACCTCAGCGTCATTCTCCTGATCGGCCTGACCGGTGGTTTGGCCATGGCCTCTGTCGCAGCCGCGCGGCGCACGCAGTCCTCATATCTAACATTCCTCAAGAGCACGAATCCATCAACGCTCACGATGGCAATTTTCGGCGGCGACAACGGGCAAGAGCTCGGCCCAAACCTCTCCACCAAGTTCGAGGCGCTGGCCGACGTGTCTACCGTACGCGCCCTCAATGAGGGCGCGGCAGTGCCTTTGACGCCTTCGGGCGCGCCCCGCTTCAACACACTCAATGACGTCAACCTGGTTGGGAGTTTGGACGGTTACCTCCTCAATGAGGACCGCCTCTCCGTTCTGCAAGGTCAACTGTTCAATCCAAAGAGTCTTAACGAGGTCGAGGTCACACCTGGCGCCGCACGGATCTGGAAAGTCCATGTCGGGCAGAAGGTACCCATCGGCTTTTACGCACCGAATCAGCAGAATCTCCCCGGCTTCGGCACGTCGAAAGTCAAGCCAATCCTCACCGTTCACGCCACAGTCACTGCGATAGTGGTGATGAATAGCGAGGTCGTTCAAGATGACGTGGACAAAGCGTACGGCTTCGCCATCTTGACGCCCGCCATGGCACAACGCGCCATCAAAATCGATCCGACCTGGGCGACGCCGGTCTACTACGCCATTCAGTTGCGACACGGTGACGCGGGCCTCGCCCAGGTTGAATCGCAACTGGTCGGACTCGTCCCTTCGAATCTCACCTATGAATTCCACGTGTCCTCCCACGTCACGCAGACGGTGGAACTCGCCGTGAAACCGGAATCGGTCGCCTTAGGCGCCTTCGGAATGATCGCGGCACTCGTGTGCCTGATCCTCTCGGTGCAAGCACTCTCGCGCCAGTTGCGCCAAGGCAATGACGACCGTCAGATACTCCAGTCTTTGGGTGCGAGCCAGTCGGACACGTTCGCTGAGAGCATGATCGCCACGGTTGCCAGCGTGGTCTTGGGTGTCGCGCTGGCGGTGGTGGTCGCTACCGCGCTCTCCCCACTCGCACCACTCGGCCCGGTGCGAGCTATCTACCCAGACCGCGGCATTGGCTGGGACTGGACCGTGCTCGGTCTCGGCGTCTTGGTACTTCTTGTAGTGCTCGGCAGCTCATCGGTCTTCATCGCTCTGGCGAATTCGCCCCAACGCATCCGATCAGCGCAGGTCAAAGGTCCGCGGCGTTCCGTCGCGGTGCGTCGGCTCCAACTTCTCGGACTTCCACTCGCCCCGACCATGGGCGCTCACTTCGCACTCGAGTCGCCACGCGGACGTGGCGAGGTGCCGGTGCGATCAATTCTCGTCGGCGCGGTCCTGGCCGTAACGCTTATGACCACGACCCTCACCTTCGCCAGCGGACTTCACACTCTCGTGTCTCGTCCGGCCCTCTACGGCTGGAACTGGAACTACATGTTGAATCCGACCAATGACGTTCCGCCGAGCGTCCTTCCTAAGTTGAACGGTGACCCCGACGTAGCTCAGTGGAGTGGTGTCTTCTACAACCTCGTGACAATCGACGGTCAGTCGGTGCCCATGCTCATGACTTCGCCGGGCGCCAAGGTCGTGCCGCCGATCCTCTCGGGTCACGGTGCTCGCAACAAACACGAGATCGTGATGGGGGATCAGACGCTCGCGCTCTTGCACAAGCGGGTCGGTCAGACCGTAATGGTGAGCTACGGATCGCCGTCCAGTGCACCTCTCTATTTGGCTCCCGCCCCGATGACGATTGTCGGCACCGCAACATTCCCGGCCGTCGGCTACGCCTCCGCTATTGCCGAGCACACGTCGATGGGCCTTGGCGTCATGCTCACGACCGGGATCGAAACGGCTTCCTTCGCCGCGGCCATCTCGAGCAAGGATCCAAACCTCAATGGACCCAATCTCGTTTTCGTTCGATTCCGCGCGGGCGTGAGTGCAGCCGCCGGAAAACGAAGCCTTGAAGGAATCGCGCGCGACGCCAACGCCGTCTTCAAGAAAGATCCAAACGGCTACGGCAACCTCGTGACCATTCTCGGAGTCCAGCGACCGGCTCAGATTGTCGACTACCGCTCGATTGGCGCCACGCCGGTACTGCTCGCCACCGGCCTCGCGTCGGGCGCCGTGCTCGCGCTGGCGCTCACGTTGATTGCGTCGGTTCGCCGCCGACGTCGCGACCTCGCCATCATGAAAACGCTCGGTTTCACGAGGCGGATGCTCGCGGCCACCGTCGCCTGGCAGGCAACTGTCGACGGACTCATCGGCGCAGTCGTCGGTATTCCGATCGGGATCATTCTGGGGCGAGAGCTCTGGACCCTCTTCGCGCGGGACATAAACGCCGTGCCGCAGCCGACCGTGCCCGCGCTCACGCTCGTCCTGGTGGGCTTCGGTTCCATCGTTGTCGCAGTCATTGCCGCGACCTGGCCCGGTCGAAGCGCAGCCATGACACCGCCAGGTTTGGTATTGCGCTCCGAGTAAGGATCTATTCCGCGCGAAGTGCGATGGCGGCGGCCGTGCGAGCCGCCACGCGACCCGGAAAGAACGCCACGACGTTTGCCAACACGACCGCGCTCACACCGAGAACAACCAGCGACACAGTGGGAATCGTTGCGGAGGGTACGGCGTAGATATCGCGCGCGAACGTCAGCCATAGCCAACGTCCGCACACGATACCGAGAGGAATCCCGATGATCAGTCCCGTCAATACCGACGCGCTGGCCTGCCAGGCGATGCATGCGCCAAGCTGGCGGCGCGTGAATCCGAGCGTCTTCAACAGAGCGAGGTCGCGGCGTCGTCGACGAACTGTCGCGACGACCGTGAACGCGAACGCAGCCGCCACACCCAGCGCAAATCCCATCGCCAACAGTACGGGCGTGTCGCCGATCGAGCGATAGTTGATGATCTCTGCGGGGTACTGGACCGCAAGGATCGACGTCGAGATTCCGGCGCCCCCGTTGTTTGGTAACGCGGCGTAGGCGCGGTTTCCGGCGACTGCCGCTTGACGCATCGCCGCGCGTCGCTCGGCCTGCGTCGCGCCTGGCTTCATTCGCACGAGGACCATGTCGATGTCACTCTCGATCAGATTGGAGAGCAGTACTGCGTGAAGTCCCTTGGTCACGACTCCCGCGTCGATCACCGCGCCCGACCCGAGTGACGTATGAAGAACCTGCGCGCTCCCGATGGCCGGAAACGTGGCGGTGCCCACGATTTTGACCCGAAGGGGGGGAAGGTAGGCCGGCGCCTGCGCTTTCGAGCCGTAGCTGATGGTGACGCTCTGGCCCACGCGCTTGTGCAATGCGGCCATCGTCGCCTCGCCCAGTACGATCTGATTCTTGGCTCCTACTTCGTGTCCGGAGAGCACCGGTGGGCTCACTGTCGCGTTCGAATTCTGCATGATGGCCGGTACCGTCACTCCGTTGACGTCCACGTCAGCGAAGGTGACGCCGGACCACGCGGCGACGTAGGGGCTCTTCGACAGCGCCGCCAATGACTGTGGCGCCACGCCTCCGCCGGTCGGGGTGAGGCCATAGTCCCAATTCCAGCCGTAGAGCGCGGGGTGCGAGACGAGGGTCGAGAGTCCTGCGCCAAAAGTGAGCGTCGTGCCGATCAACGTCACCGCCAGCGCCAATCCCACGAGCATGGAACGAACCGGTGCGGCGCGACGACCTCGACCAGATTCAAATGCGAAATGCAGTCCCGCGACTGCCGACACGGGTAACCCCAGACTCGTACCAGCGCGCATCAACAGTGGACTCGACGAGGCACGATACGTCAGACGTCGTCGTCGACCGGGCGCAGAACGAAGACCGAGGGCGAGAACGCCAACAACGGACCCCGCCAGGAGAACGGCGACGCTCGGAATCAGTACCTGGAAGTTGAAGTGATCGCGTCCTCCGAGTAGCGGACCAACCGGGCCGATTGGCGAAAGAGTCGAAAGCAGATACGAACAGATGACGGCCGCCAACGTTCCCACAACGCAGGCAGCCAGCGAGCCGCTCACTGCGTCGATAACGATCGACTTCTGACTCGCGCCGAGCGCTCTGAGTACCTCTTGCTCGTCTCGCGATCCTCTGATCAGACGCGCGACCAACTGCAGCGCAACGAGGAGCGTGCTCAGCAGCGCCAAGGCTCCGAACACCCCGAAGGCGAGTGCTTCGGGACGCACGCTTGAATTGACCTGACTCTCATCAATCGACGTTTCATGCAGCGTGTAGGTGACGTTCGGCGGCACTGCCTTCACGAACTCGTGTTCAACCTGGGCCACGCTCACCCCGTGGTGCAGTTTCATCGCGTAGTCGATGTACTGACCTCCTTTATCCAGCGGAGCAGTCGCCTTGGGCGTGAAGAGCACCCACGTCGGATAACGATCGACCTCGTCCTGAGTCACGTCGTCATAGAAGACCACCGTGCCCACGAGGTCTGCATTGAATTTTTCGACGGGATGTTTCAGCGCCGCTGGCGAGGTGGCGTTCTGCGTGACGTCCTCGTAGAGGCCCATTTCAATGTGTTGACCCACGTGCCAATGCATGAGCTTCTCGGTGACCGCCGTGGCCACGAACTCATTGGCCCGCTTCGGATTCGCCATTCGCCCCGCGACGACGCTGACCCGGTCTTGGTTGAAGTACTCACCACCGATACTGCCCAGCGGAGTCACGTCGCCTGACTCGAGTCCCGACGGAATATAGGCCGTGCCATTCGCATTGAGTGGAAGGGCCAGCATCGAATAGAGGCTGCCTTCAACGTGTGCCACGCCCGGCAGTGACGAGAGTCGAGCAACGAGATCGGGCGCGAATATCGTGACGTTCAGTTGCGCTGGATTCGACCGATTGAGCAGCGTGGCGTACGACGTCTGCGTCTCACGCGCAATCACTAACGATCCCAGCGCGGCGCCGCCAACGCCGCCGATCACGAGCACGACCGCCAAGTACGTTGCCCAACCTTTCCGCAGGTAACGCCGGAATCGATACGAGACGACGTGACGAACGTCTTCGAGCATCATGCGCCGTTGTGAAGTGTCCCGCGTTCGACGTTCGTCACGAATGACCCCGCCGAACCTTTAGGTCCGACAACACCGTGCGGGCCGCGAGCCAGCCACACATCCCGTGCACGCCACCGCCCGGCGGTGTCGATGATGAGCAGAGGTAGAGACCCGACGTACCCGTGCGGTACTCGTTCCAACGCAGTGCTGGTCGAAACACGGTCTGACGAAGTGTTCCCGTGCCGCCGGTGATGTCGCCGCCAACGTAGTTGGGATTGTGGTCCTCGCCCTCTGCCGTGGAGGTCGAAACCCGCGCGAGAATGAGGTCACGGAAACCCGGAGCGAAGCGTTCAATCTGGGCTTCGATTCGTTGGGTCATGTCAACGTCGGAGCCGTTGGGAACGTGACAGTAGGCCCACAACGTGTGCTGGCCGCTCGGCGCTCTCGTCGCGTCAGCGACGCTCGCCTGCACAACAATGCAGTAGGGACGTTCGCAGTGCCGTCCGCGCGCGACGTCTTCCTCTGAGGCCGCCACTTCCTGAAAACGGCCGCCCACGTGCACCGTCCCGGCCGAACGACAAGCTTCGACCGTCCACGGAACTGGTCCGGAAAGTGCCCAATCGACTTTGAACACGCCAGGACCACGAGCGAAGTGTGCGACCGATGACTTGTACCGTGACGTCAGGCGCTCGCCGGCGATGTCAACGATGCCCTGCGCGGACGTATCAAAGAGCGTCGCTCGCGCGACGGGAACGTCAGCCAACGAGTGGACCGGACGCTCCAAATGGATCGTCACACCTTCTACCGCTAAAGCGTCGACCAACGCATCAACGAGGCGAGCACTGCCGCCTTCGACGACTGGCCACCCTCCTACGTGGGCCGTTACGCCCAGAAAGAGTCCGAAGGCCGCCGTCACCGGCGATGTCAAGGGAAGCATTGCGTGCGAGCAGATGCCCGCGACCAGTCCTTTTGCCTCGGGCGTCGAGAACCTCTTCGAGAGATGAGCGGCCGAGGGAACGCCGTTGAGGGCGAAGCGCGCCATCGTGAACACGTTTCGCGGAGGTGCGCGAAGTGGCGCGAGTACCGCCGCCGCGAGTCGTGGCGCGTCGTCCACGAGCGGTCCCATGAGAGCGCGATAGGTCGAAGCGTCTTCCCCGAGTCCTTGCGCTGTTTGATCGACCGAACCAGCGATGCTGGCCACCCGGCCATCGTCGAGCGGATGCGCGAGCGCAATCTCGGGCACGCGCATCGTGACAGCGTCCGCGATATCTGGGAACGCTCGAAAGAACGGTGAGAGTGACACCATCGACTGAATCGTCGAACAGATGTCGTGGTGAAATCCCGGGAGCGTAATCTCCTTCGTTCGACAACCCCCTCCGGGCGAGGACGCGCCTTCGAACATCTCAACGCTGAGTCCAGCTCGTGCCATCGTCAGCGCGGCGGCGAGTCCGTTGGGTCCGGTGCCGACCACCACGGCGTCGGGGGACGCCGTCGCCATCACAGATCCAGGACGGTCGACTGCTTCGCCACCGTCACACGGGGCGAATCGTCGAATCGTCGCGCGATTTCGTCGAGCTGGTCGTCCGTGCGGTCGGGCTTATGGTGAAAGAGCACCACATGTGCCACGTTCGTGCGGCGAGCCAGTTCAACGGCGTACTCCGCTGCGGCGTGTCCGAAGTATCCTTCGGCGGCCAGTTCCTCTCGCACCAATTGCGCGTCGTGCACGAGCAGGTCGGCGTCTTGACAGAGTTTCGCCGCGCTCTCGTGGTACTCGCCCAAGCCGTCGGGACCCTCGCCAATGGCGTCGGGACAGTGGTCGGGCATGTACGTGATCGTCGACGTCGCGTCACTAATGCGAAAACCGAACGTTCGCCCCCCTTTATGGGGGATCTCCTCCGTACGGACCGTGAAGCCCTCGACCTGCGTCTCGCCCGGTGAATGCGAGGTGAAGGTCCAATCACCACGTAGTTCGTCAGGTCGCACCGGAAAATGCGGCGGCGACATGCCGCGCGCGAGCATCTCCAAAGGATCAGAACCGTCACCCTGGTCCGGTATAAAGAGAGATGTCCGCGCGTCGGCCCGATCGGATCCGGAGAAGAAGGGCAGTCCGTGCACGTGATCCCAGTGCAAGTGGGTGAGGAAAATGGAACCGCGAAAAGGTTGGCCGTCCAGGAGTTCTACGGCTCGGCGTATACCGGTCCCGGCGTCGAGCAGCAGTGTCGGCACCTCGCCGTCGTGCGCGAGTGCAACGCACGACGTGTGACCGCCGTAGCGCTCGAACGCCTCGCCCGGCGCCGGCGTGGAACCCCGCACACCGAGGAAGGAAACGCGCACGCTTAGTCGGCGTTCGAATCTTCTCGACGGTGTCCGCTGGAGAGTTCGGTAAGTGCCTCGCGGTCGAGGGACTCGGCCGGCACTGAAGCGACGCGGCAGTCGGTCACCGCGACGAGGGTCGAAGTGCGCGTACCACCCTCTAAATGAGCGCGTTCGCCGAGCAGTGCACCCGGGCCGTACTCGGCCAGGCGCGTCCCGTCGACCTCGACGCGCAGTACGCCGTCGAGAATCAAGAACACGTCTGAACTCTGTTCCCCCTGCGCCACCAGTACCGTTCCGGGCTTCACCTTTTTAATCCTAGGTTTGGCCGCCCCGGCCATCAGCTTGTGCGACAGGTTCCTTTCGAGCGCCGTTTCGACGGTCGTAACGAAGGCGTCGGAGTCCTGGTGTCCCCACGGTGTCTGCTTACCGAAGGACTTTCGGTACCAGTCGTTGAAATCGATCAGTCCGGATTTGGCGCTCAGTTGGCCGTCGCCGTCGTAGACCCAGTGGCGCGGAAAGCGACTGGCGCCCACCAACGCGCCGCTCGAGCGGCCGTCCGTGTACATGGTCAGCGTCAACGTGGTCCAGGCCAGTGGCGCCTGCCATTGAATGAACGGTGCGCGTCGCACGCGTCGCGGCGCGGGCATCCCCGTGCGCCCTCCGGCCGTCTGCGTAAAGCGGACCCACCCGTCGCCGTAGACGGGCTTCACTTTGATGTCGGGAAGCGCCACGGCCTCGAAGACCTTGCTGACGGGACCCAGTTTCACGGTCGTGCTGCCGATCATGCCACCGCCGGTGTAGCTCGCGGCCGTGATCTCGCCGCTCGCATTCACTTGGATTGACGCGGAGAGTCGATTCGCGAACCGGAAGCGGTCCTCTCGTCGCAGCGCGTCGAGGTCGTCGACGCGATCGGGTGGTGCCTGGTCGTAGTGCGCCATACCGACGTCAAACGGCAAGCGCGTTCCCCCCTGTATCGCTTCTGAGGGAATCCATGATAGTGACGTAACTGAACTTTGGTATTTCATGGGCATCATTCTCGCTATCGCAAAAACCCAAGTAAATAGTGGTAACGCGCGGGGCCATGGGGGCCTAACACCCCTACGGATATGCAGGCCTGCCCCCTGTTTTCGCCCTCGGACGACAGGCACACTTGTGCCCGTGAGTGAGACCAGCGACGAGAACGAAAATGTCATCACCGTCTTCCTCGCCGACGACAACCTCCTCGTGCGCGAGGGTGTACGTGCGCTCATCGATCGACAGAGTGATTTACGGATCGTTGGTGTCGGCTCGGACTACGACGAGACCGTGACCGGAGCGAGCGCCGCCGCTCCCAACGTCCTCGTCACCGACATCCGCATGCCCCCGTCGTTCAATCGCGAAGGTATCGAAGCCGCCAAGGAGGTGCGCAAGCGTCACCCCGGGACCGGCATCGTCATCCTCAGCCAGTACGACGACCCTGAATACGCCGTTGCGCTGTTGGCCGAGGGTTCGGCCGGCTACGGCTACCTCCTGAAGGACCACCTTGCCCAGGGCAACCAACTCATCGAGGCAATCCGCATGGTCGCCACCGGCGGCACCGCACTCGACCCGTCGATCGTTGAAGCGCTCATGCGCCCGGTCACCTCGAACAGTGAACTCTCCGAGACCGAGGAATCCCTGCTCGCCTTCGTCGCGGAGGGCAAGCCCATCAAGGCGATCGCCGCGGCGCGACGATTGACGCCCGAGGCTGTCGATGCCCAAGTGGAGGCATTGTTTCGCAAGCTCGCCGAAGAGGTCAGTGCCGGGCACCGAGGCGCGCTTGATCGGTTGAAGAACCTGCATCAGTCGATCGTTGACCGCGAGGAGCAAGGCGAGACGTTGTCGCGGTTGCTCCCGGGCGGCATCGCAGAGAAACTTCGCAACGAGGGCCGACGCATCGGCGAGACCGAGCGCCTGAACTGCACGGTCATCATGAGCGATATCCGCTCGTACTCGACGATTGCCGAACACGCCGACCCCAGCGAATTGGCCGGACAACTCAACACCCACCGCGCGGCCATGAATCGCGCAATTATTGGGGAAGGGGGAACCGTGATGCAATTTGTGGGCGACGCAGTGATGGCGGTCTTCGGGGCGCCGGTGCCGAGTCACGACCACGCCGACCGAGCGGTCGTTGCCGCAGCGAGCATGCACGCTCTCCAGGGCGAAATCAACGCGCGATGGGAGACCGAGAATCTTCCCGTCTTCGGACTAGGCATTGGTGTCTCGTCCGGTCAAGTGGCGGCGGCGCTCCTCGGATCAGAAGAGCGCCTGGAGTACACGCTCGTGGGCGACACCGTGAATCTGACGCAGCGACTTCAACAACTCGCCTCGGCGGGCGAGACGGTCATCTCCGAGCCCACCAAGTCGGCCCTTACGCTCAGGGTCGACATGGTCACACTCGACGCCCAACTCGTCAAAGGTCGCGACACGCCGGTCGTGGCCTACAAGATCCTCGCACTGGATCACGAACTTGAACCGAGCCTTTCGAAGGCCCAAGAAGGAGAGACATCATGACCACCAGCCAAAGTGAAGTGACGAACGACCGACAGGCCCTGCCCGCACTGGTCGTGCGAGGCGTTCGCAAGACGTTCGAGGCCGAACTCGCCCCCGTGCGAGCACTGCGAGGCGTTGACCTGACGGTCGAACGGGGATCGTTCATCGCGCTCATGGGCCCGTCGGGCTGTGGCAAGTCAACCTTGCTCAACCTCGTCGCCGGTCTGGAGGAGGTTGACGAGGGCACGATCAGCGTTGCTGGGGAGTCGATGTCCGACGGCACTGAAGACACGCACGCGTTGATTCGCCGCAAGCACATCGGCATCGTCTTCCAGTTCTTCAACCTTCTCGAAGGAATGAGCGTCCTCGAGAACGTGGCCCTCCCCGCGATCATCGCCGGCAAGAACCGCAAGTCCGCAGAGTCGCGAGCCCGCGACCTCCTCGACCTCTTGGGAATTGCCGACAAGGCGTCGGAAATGCCCGGCGTGTTGTCCGGAGGTCAGCGTCAACGACTCGCCATCGCGCGCGCGCTCGCGAACGAGCCGACACTCTTGCTCGCCGACGAGCCCACCGGTGCGCTCGACTCGGTCGGTGGACAAGAGGTCATCGAGCTCTTGAGCCGCCTTCACACGCAGGGTCAGACGATCATCCTCGTTACGCACGATGCCAACGTCGCCAAGGCCGCCGACACCGTTCTTCGAATGCGCGATGGTCGCATCCTGAGTGACGGCGACGCGCTCACGAACGACACGCTCACCACGATCGGGTCACTCTGAGCACCCGAAACGCGGTGAGCGCCCTGCCTTCCACTTCCGGGACAACGTCAAGCATGCACACGGCGTTGACGCGTAGTCGCCTTTTCGCAAGAGTCGTCGTCGTCGCGGCGTTAGTGGCGACGGTCGTCTCCCTCGTCGATGCGCCGCGCGCGGGGCGCACCGCACTCTGGGCCGTCGTCTCGGTTGCCGTGATCGCCTGGGCCGTTGCGGCACTCGCAACCTTGGGCCGCACACCTCGACTCGGTCTGCTGTGTTCGTTGGTCTCCTTTGGTGGAGGCGTCGCAACGCTGGTCATGCGGGTCGGTGATCGCCACGGCCTGGGCGTCGACACCAGCGCGCGCCGCCTCGCCGAGGTCGCCGCGTTACTCTCCATGGCCGTCGTCGTTCATCTCTTCGTGGCGCTCACCGACGGCGTCCTCGCGAGCCGCGGTCGTCAACTCGGTGCGGCCGCGTGGTACGCCGTGGCGGTCATCCTCTCCATTGTCTACGCGTCGGGCACCCACGCCCTGAGTGTGTGGCCCTTCATGATTGGTTGGGTCGTCGCAATCGCCTCGACGTTGCCGTCGATCCGATCTCGCTACGTGGTGGCGTCCGCTCGTGGGCGCCTGACGATTCAGGCGCTCGCGACCGGCACGACACTCGCCCTCACGCTCGCCGTCATCCTCGTCACGCTGCACTCCCTCGTCGATTGGCCGCTCGACGTCGCGCCGACCCTGATCGCGTTGTCCTGTCTGGTGCCACTCGGTCTCGCCGTCGGCTCGTCGCGTGCCGCCTCTCACGCCGACCGAATTTTGGTGCACCTCCTCACGACACTGGGCACCGTGGCAATTGTCGCGGGCGCGTATCTGCTCGCCGTACGCGGATTCGCCAAGGCGCCAACCACGCACGCGGGGCGCGATCTCCTCTGGTGGGCCATGGTCGCCGCCGCGGTCGCGGGCATCGCGCAACTGGCGTTACGTGGTCGATTCGCGAGGATCGCAACCAGTTTCACGTACGGTGCTCGCGAGGCACCCGACGAAGTGGTTCGCACCTTCGGCAGCCGCATGACGCGCGCGATACCCATGGACGAACTCCTCTTGCAACTGGTGGAGTCACTTCGAAAGACACTGAACCTCGCCTCGGCGGAGATCTTCACGGGCAATGGGGACGTCTTGGACCTCGCGGTCTCGGTGCCGGACCGGCCAACCCGTTCGATCCAGGTTTCGCGTGAAGAGCGAACGGTGATTGCCCGAGCCGGCGTGTCGGGTAACGCGTGGGCATCGGTCTGGTTGCCGGCGATTGTGACCGGTAGCGCCACCGGCCCCATGCGCGTTGCACCCATCAGCCACGCCGGCGAGTTGCTCGGCATTATTGTCGTCAATCGCAATGAAGGCGCCGTGGCCTTTCGTGAGGAGGACGACCGCGTGCTCTCCGACCTCGCGCGTCAGGTCGGTCTCGCACTGCACAACGCGCAACTCGACAACGCACTTCAGACAACGCTCGACGAACTACGTCAACAGGCCGATGAGCTACGCGCGTCGCGGGCGCGCGTTGTCGCCAGCGGCGACGCCGAGCGGCGACGGGTGGAACGCAACCTCCACGACGGTGCCCAACAACACCTCGTCGCGCTCGCGGTGAATCTGCGTTTGACCAAAGACGTGCTGAGCGAAGACCCGGCTGCGGCGGCCGAAATGCTCGATGAGCTCGGTGTCGCCGTCCAGGACACCATTAAGGAACTACGCGAACTGGCCCACGGCATCTACCCACCACTCCTCGTCGATAGTGGACTCGCAGAGGCGCTGCGCGCCGTCGCGAACCGCTCGCCGCTCGACGTTGAACTCGTGACGACCGACATTGGCCGCTACGGCGGCGATGTCGAAGCGGCCGTCTACTTCTGTTGTCTCGAGGCGCTCCAGAACGCGGGCAAGCACGCCCCGTCCGCGCACGTCGTCGTTCGCGTCTGGGAGGAGTCGGGCAGTTTGCTCTTCGAGGTGCGCGACGACGGACCAGGGTTCGACGTGCGCACTGCGCAGCACGGCCACGGTTACGTCAACATGATGGACCGGCTCGGGGCCATTGGGGGCGCCGTTCGTTGGGAGTCCGAAATCGGCCACGGCACGGTCATCCGCGGATCACTGCCCGTTGCGTGATCAACTCGCGAAATCAACCTCGTCACGCTGATCCCAAAGTCGTCGCAGCGTCTTCGCGCCGAGCGTCTCCTTATTCACGTAGGCCCGCGCACCACTGGTCTTGGCGTCAGGCGGCAGATCGTCAATCTCGTACGTCGAGCAGAGAACCACGAAGGTCTCGGGCAAGTTCTCGACAATTCGCTTGGTCGCTTCGATGCCGCCCATCTCGGGCATGTTGATGTCCATCAGCACGACGTTGGGATGAACTTCGTTAGCAAGTTCGATTGCGGCGAGTCCGTTCTCGGCTTCACCAACGAGTTCGAAGCCTTCGGAGCGCCGGATGACGGCGCGCGCGGCCATAAGAAAGGGCGCTTGGTCGTCAACGACCATCACTGAGAGGGCTTCACTCATCCTCTAAGTATTTCACGACCCCATTGATCAGGAAAGTGAGGTGCCCCCCGGACAGAGGTGGGGTTAGCCTCCCGCGTTCTCACCCAAATAGACGAGGACCGCTTTGACGCGGCGATTGAGGTCGTGTTCTTCGGACAGGCCGAACTTAGAGAAGATCGAGTTCGAATGCTTCTCCACCGCGCGTTCTGAGACACCGAGGCTCTTCGCAATCGCCCCGTTGGACTTGCCCTGGGCCATCTCGCTCAGTATCTCGGTCTCACGAGGCGTCAGCCAATCAAGATCGGTCTTGGGTCGACTCGAGCGGGCCCTCACCAGTTCGTCAACCACGAGCGGGTCAATTACCGAACCACCTTCCGCAACTACGTGTATCGCACGCGAAAGTTCGCTCACGCCCGCGACCCGTTCTTTCAGCAGATAGGCGCGCCCGGCCGAACCCTCTTCAAGGAGTGCCAACGCGTACGCCGGGGCGGTGTACTGACTGAGCACGACGACGCCAATCTTCGGATAGTTCTCGCGGGCCCACTTCGCGGCACGAATGCCCTCATCACTGCCGGTGGGGGGCATTCTGATGTCCGTCACGACGACGTCGGGCTCGTGCGTTTTGATGAGTTCGATGAGCTCGGGAAAGTCCGCGCCAACTCCTACCAATTCGAATGACTCGTCGGTGCCAATCATGCGCGCGATCCCTTCGCGCAGAAGCGCGTTGTCTTCCGCCAAGACGACCCGAATTGTCATGTCCAGAACGTACCATCGGTCGTCGATCGATCGATGCGACGCACCTAGTTCTCTTGAGACGTGCTAGATAATGGGAGCAATCATCATCCCGGCGTTATCATTGGACTCTCCGCGGGCGTAGTTCAGCGGCAGAANNAGTTCGATTCTCGTCGCCCGCTCAAAGGATTTTCATAGACAGCCCAATGATTACAAGGCGTTTGCATTGACCAGCAATGACCACCGTTGTCCATCACTGCCCCGTGCTACATGCCCATATATGCCCGTGGTATGCCCGTGGTATGCCCGTGGTATGCCCGACATTCGAGGAAGGAAATCTCCGATGCATATGCGAGATCACGATTCGACATTGAGGTAGCAGATGAATATTCGGTCAGCGATGCCCTCTGACATTGAGGCAATATCGGAAGTGCACATGCTCACGTGGCAAGAGTGCTACGTCGGCCAGCTTCCGAGTGACTTTCTCGCGGGGCTTCAACAGAGTGAATGGACTGCGCAGTGGCAGCGTCGCGCCGCTCAGATCGAGGAGTGGCCGTGGCTGGATCTTCTCGTCCTGGAGGATGAGAATCAGGTTGTGGTCGGATTTGCTGCCGTAGGATCGAGCCGCGACGATGGCGCGATTTCCACGACGGGCGAACTTCAAGGCATCTACCTGCGAGCGTCGCATTGGGGACAAGGACAGGGCCGTCAACTCCTGAATCGAGGTCTCGCGCGCTTGCGGCAGCTTGGACATCGCGATGCCACTCTTTGGGTGCTCGATTCGAACGAAGGCGCACGGGGGTTCTATGAGGCATCGGGCTGGACTACGGATGGAGTGGTAAGGCAAGAAACTGTCGGCGACCAACCTGTGACCGAAGTTCGTTACACAATTGATCTCACGGGGGCCTAAATCGTTGAGGCCGGCTTTGGTGGCTCCGCATCGACCACAGTCGCTGACAGTATGTACTTTAGAAACTGGACTGGGAGCGTGTTCGTCGTGGCGTTGAAGTCGAGTATCGAATGGACAGAGTCGACGTGGAACCCGACGACTGGATGCGATCAGACAAGCCCTGGGTGCGATCATTGCTACGCCTTGACTCTCTCACGACGTCTCAAGGCAATGGGCAATCCGAAATACCAAGTTGATGGTGACCCAAGTACTTCAGGACCCGGATTCGGCATATCACTTCACCCTGAACAACTGGCGTTGCCTCACAAATGGAGATCTCCGAGGACCATTTTCGTGAATTCGATGAGCGACCTATTTCACCCGCAGGTTCCTGACGATTTCATAGTCGCCGTGTTCGAGGTAATGGAAAGTACGCCCAGACACACATACCAAGTGTTAACGAAAAGGGCTCAACGACTTTCTAGACTCGCAACAACATTGCCGTGGCCCAGCAACGTGTGGATGGGTGTTTCGATTGAAAATTCCAAATATGCATTTCGGGCCAACCACCTGCGAAAGGTTCCGGCCTCCGTCCGATTCATATCCGCCGAACCATTGCTTGGTCCACTGCAAGGATTAAACCTTCAAGGCATTCACTGGCTCATCGCTGGAGGGGAGTCCGGCCCTGGAGCTCGTCCGATGCATCCTCGATGGGTTAGAGACCTACGAGACCAGTGCGTCAGGGACCAAGTCGCGTTCTTCTTCAAGCAGTGGGGAGCTTGGGCACCTGACAGTGAAAAAGGTGCCGTTCCAGTATCAATTGAAGGTGTCATCCTGCGAGATATGCCTCGCGTGACGGTGCCAGGAGCTCCAGTTCAGATGCGCCGAGTCGGCAAGGGTGTTGCTGGGAGACGCATCGACAATCGAACATGGAATCAAATGCCGACTCCCAATTAGACGCTGTCCAAGTCGCCGTGAGGCGTCAGAAACTTGATCATTGAACCAGCAGGGAAATGTCGACTCTGTCTTCCCTTCTTGGGATTCGTCAATTGAATTAATCCGCTCCCCTCAAGTGGCATGAGGACGTGTTGTCGCAAGTGAGACTCCTTAAACCGAGTCTCTTTCAGCGTGAACATTTCCAAATTCTCGATTGATGTTGTCCCCCCACCAAATCTCTGGGTCAGTATCTTGGCAAAGTTGTCATAGTCCGGCGCTCCTTCGAAAAGTGACGGTTGTTTGACGAGTCGATCTGAAAAGCGATTCCCGTTCGTCGGATCCACGGACCACATTGCGTCCTTCATAACCCGAAGACCCTCGATGTGTCGAGTGGCAAAGAACAGTGTGTACAGAGTGCGAGCCGAGGAACCTTCCATCTTGAAGTGTCGTACAAAGTCGAAATGACCATGCTCGCTGATGGTGTCTTCGATCAAACTGTGGAGAAACGGTTCCCGTTCTCCCTTCTCCAACTGATTGACGTCAAGATGTCGCGTTCCGTCGAATAAGAGTTCGAAGCTCGCTTGGTTCTGGTCTCCCTTGGT
Organism: Acidimicrobiaceae bacterium; assembly: GCA_003152215.1. Classification (GTDB taxonomy): domain Bacteria; phylum Actinomycetota; class Acidimicrobiia; order Acidimicrobiales; family RAAP-2; genus RAAP-2. Next base: position 22,881 of record PLZP01000044.1, read on the forward strand.
GCCGCACCATCGGTTTATGGCGTCGTACATGAAGTTGAACATGACGTCGCATGAGCCCTTTCTGAGCAAATCACATAGATCCGCAAGAGGCAAACCCTTGAAGCCGAATGGATCCACAAATGCAAACGTTGGATAGAACGATTTGTTCTTCGAACTGGAAATCTGTTTTAGCTCACCTACAAGATCCAGAAATGATGACAACTTGATTTCAACTTCAATGTTCTTCGGTTTGCCACCTGGCAAATCCGACCAGACTTTGTCGACTTGAACCTTCAAGGATTCGATGCGATCTTCATCGGCGTCCACGAAGTACATGAGGAATCTGACTCCGCCCCACTTTGGAAAACTCACATGATTTAGCAAAGTTGTGAGAGCAATAATTGGCGATCCGGGCTCACCTTTGCTGTAGATGCCCGGTCCTGCGAACGCGTCGATGTAATTCAACTGGCCGCCGCCTCGAAGTTGCGCCGAGTTGGCCAGTTTTGGATACCACGCCTCAAGGTAGCGCCTGAGAAGCAGATGCTTGGCACCGGAGTGAGGAGGCAACTCCCATGTTGTTGTCTTAGGCAAGTCATCCCTCCGAACGAACTACGACGAAGCAGTACAAGGCGACACCGCAACAATCTGGGAGGATACAACTCAATGTTCGTTGGGCGTCAATCCAGGGCCAAGCCTTGTTGGGTAATACTTTCCTAACCTCAACGGCGTTGCTTGTTGCTGGACAGACGAGCGCGAGAATCTCAGGGCAACATGTTTGAAAATGCGAAGCAAGTCTTCGGGCTCGAACCTCCCTGAACGGCAGTTCGTCACCGTATTTAGGGTTCCTCCCATTAGGCGGAGTCAGCGACCCGAATCGTGAGTAACTACGCAGGCTTGTTCTAGCCTTATCTGGTCCAACCTGTGTCACCCCGATTCAGAAGGATCATTTATGGACCGGTCAGATTGCACGGAACTCAACTTCATCACCAAGGCGAGTAATCTGCCGTCAATTCTCGAACTGGGAATCCTCTCTTTCAATCGAGCTGAGTCGATCAGCCATCATTCAGTCGCGAACGAAGAGGTTCAGATGAGGCGAGAAGCCGTCTCAGTCAAGAATGGCTTGGAACTACACGACTACGCGAACCTCTATTTCAATGCGCGCAATCCAATGATGTATTTCTTATCCTCGATGCATGCTGAGCTAGTTGTAATCGAAGTTGATTCGGCAATTCTTGACGTTGAAGGGGTAATATTGAGTGACATGAATGCGGCACGGGATTTGGTCCGATTCGGACCCGCCGACGAAATTCTTCCACTCCTGAAACGCGACCGATTGTTCGCTGAGTACTGGATTCATGATGACCCAATTGATTACGATCGACACAAGGGCGAGATGTGCGCTGAGGTCTTGGTTCCCAATTCCGTTCCCGTCTCCTATGAGTGTGCTTACCTGATTTGGCCCCACCGTGATTATCTGTTCCGGCCCCACTCGGCCTCTGGCATCGGTGGTGTTCGCGTGAATTGATCGCGGGCTGGAAGCCTTGGATTATGAGAAAGCTGACCAAGGTGGAAGTGTTCGAGCAGATTCGTCGGGCCCATTTCGGGCCCGAGAAGACACCGATTCGTGAGTTGTCGCGGACGTTCAATGTTCATCGACGCACGGTGCGCCAAGCGCTGGCGTCGCCAGTGCCTCCTGATCGCAAGGAAGCGGTGCGGAACGCCCCTGCGCTGGGGCCCTTCATGTCCACCATCGACGAGTGGCTGGCGAGTGATGCGACGATGCCGAAGAAGCAGCACCACACCGCACGACGAATCTTTCAACGCCTCATTGAAGAGTTCGACGCCGAGGTCTCAGAGTCGAGTGTTCGGCGTTACGTCGCCACGGTGAAGCGGCGCACCACCGTGACCCCCGTCGAGAAGGTGGCCATTTCCCAGACGCACCTCCTCGGCGTGGAGGCCGAGGTCGACTTCGGGGAGTTCTCGTTCTTTCTCAACGGGGTGCTCACCAAGGCCTGGATGTTCGTCATGCGACTCTCGGCGAGTGGCAAGGCCTTCCACTTCGCCTCGTTCAACCAGGCCCAAGAGGTGTTCCTCGAAGGTCACGTGCGCGCCTTTGACTACTTCGGAGGTGTCCCCACGCGCGTGCGCTACGACAACTTGAAGACCGCGGTCGTGAGAGTCCTGAAGGGTCGTTCGCGCGTCGAGTCTGAACGCTTCGTGGCGCTTCGCAGTCACTACCTCTTCGACTCCTTCTTCTGCCTGCCCGGCGTCGACGGGGCGCATGAGAAGGGCGGTGTCGAAGGTGAGATTGGGCGATTTCGCCGACGCCACCTCGTCCCGGTGCCCCACGTCGCGAGCTTGCGCGAACTGAACGTGATCATTGAGAACGGTGACCGGCTCGACGACCAACGCCGCATCGACGCGAGGGCCCTCACGATCGCCGAGCACTTCACACTCGAGCGACCCCACCTGAATTCTCTGCCCGATGAACCCTTCACGAGCGAACTGCTGCTCAACTGTCGAGTGGACGCGAAGAGTCGAGTCTGCGTGCGCCAGAACTTCTACTCCGTCCCCGTCCCCTACGCCGGACGCAGGCTCAACGTGCGACTCGGCGCCAACGAGGTCGTGGTCTACGACGACGCGAGAGCGATTGCCCGCCACGACCGCGCGCCGGGGCGCTCATCGGAAACGCTCGAGCTCGACCACTACCTCGAGACTCTCGTCGCCAAACCCGGTGCCCTCGAGGGTTCCAGTGCACTGCAGCGTGCTCGCGACGACGGTCGCTTCACGCAACTGCACGAGGAGTTCTGGCGAGTGGCGCGACGCCGCCTCGGCGACGCTGAGGGCACCAGGGCCCTGATTGACGTGCTCCTGCTCGAACGAAGGGTGCCGCGCAGTCACGTGGCGAACGCGCTTCGCCTGGTGCTCGAGGTCGGTTCACTCGACCCCGCGCTCGTCGCCATCGAAGCGAGACGGTCACTCGAGACCAGCACCGAGGTCGAAACGGATTCGCACCTCGCACGCTTTGACCGCGCGCTGCCGAGCACCCTCGCCTACGACGCACTCTTGGCGCGACCATGAGCGTCGCCGAAACGTCCATCGAGCAGTGCGCCCTCTCCCTGCGCCTGCCGGCCGTTCGTCGGATGGGCGCCGCGCTCGCCCAAGAGGCCCAGCGCCAGCAGCTCTCCTACGAGGAGTTCCTCGCCAAGGTGCTGCTCTGCGAAGTGGACGAACGTGACGAGCGCCGACGGCTGCGTCGGGTGAAGTCGGCGGGGTTCCCGCGGGTGAAGCTCTTAGAGGAGTTCGACCTCGCCGCGTCGGGGGTGAACCCCGCGGTGATCGCCACGCTCGCGTCGGGCAGTTACCTCGAGCGCTCCGAGCCGGTCGTGCTGCTCGGGGATTCGGGCACCGGCAAGAGCCACCTGCTGATCGGGCTCGGGATGAAGGCGTGCGAGATGGGAAAGACCGTGCGCTACGTCACCTGCGCCCAACTGGTGAACGAGTTAGCCGAGGCCGCCGACCAGAAGCGACTCTCGCGTCTCATAGCGCGTTACGGACGCATTGACCTGTTGCTGCTCGACGAACTGGGCTACGTGCAGCTCGACACCCGCGGGGCCGAGCTCTTGTTCCAGATCCTCACCGAGCGAGAAGAACGCTCCTCGGTCGCCACGGCCACCAACCTGCCGTTCTCCGAGTGGGGCAAGATCGTCCCCGACGCTCGCCTGGTTGCAGCGATCATCGACCGATTGACCTTTCACGCCCACATCATCGAGACCGGTTCCGATTCCTACCGGCTGCGCACCACGAAAGCCAAACGCACCCGCTAGGTGCGACTCTGGATGCGTCCGTTGGTGTCAAAGAGGCTGAAGAGATCGGGCTTGAAGCGCCCGCCTTGCCAGGTCACATAGTCCACGTACTCCTCGTGCCGAGGATTGCCCATGACCTCGAGGAAATGCTCGAACCCCGACACGCCGCCGATGTCTTCGGGTGGGCGGGCCCGAGCGCCGTCAAGACAGACGGCCTTCCTCAACGTCCGCGACACGTTCTCGGCACCCTCGACCTCGATGTCGTGGACCCAGTGGTCCCCGAAGTCATAGACATAAGTGAAGTGGTCGTGGACTTTCAAGAGTTGGTGCAGACGCCAGTTCTCCTCAAAGAGCAAATCTTCATCGATGTCCCAGTCGTTCTCGGGGAGGCCATAGCGCTTCCCATAGATCTGGAACTCGTGCAGGTGATAGTCCTCCCAGTCGAAGGCTCCTTGGATCACCGGGTGCAACTTTGCCAAGGTCAATGAACCCGGCACCAACACCCGACGCCAAATCTGAGGCTCGATGTCGCGCAGGTGAATCCGGAGCTGGAAGACACTGCGGGGACCGAAATTCTGTTCGCGAATCACCCCCTCAGATTAGAAGTTGCCGTCTCGGCAAGGGTGGGGCCAAATGTGATGCGCACGGTGGGGCCGAATCGACTTGACATTCCCACTCCTACTTAAAGGCGATCTACGTTTCGTGTGAATCAGCCCAGCTAGAGGTGTCACAGATCTGCAGTACATTGCCGGTAGTTATCGATGCATTTCGGTTCTTTACGGGAGGAAGAGGGTGATCTCAGTAACGAAGGGAGATATCCTCAAGTCCAATAAGCAGGCACTTGTAAACACAGTGAACTGCGTTGGTGTGATGGGCAAAGGAATTGCGCTTGCTTTTAAGCGCAGCTATCCGAACATGTACGAGGACTACGTATCCAGATGCCAACGCGGAGAGGTGAAGTTAGGGCAACCTTACGTCTACCGAGAGTCCGATGGTCACATCATCGTAAATTTCCCAACGAAGAGTCATTGGCGAGCCGTATCCCGATTGAGTGACATCGTTGACGGTATTCGATACATGCGCGAGCATTATGTGGAATGGGGAATTGGTTCAATTGCCGTTCCACCACTTGGGTGTGGCAACGGACAACTGGAATGGAAGGTAGTCGGTCCGACTCTACATCACGAATTGTCGCTATTAAATATCGACGTTGAACTCTACGCGCCAGCGGAAACTCCGCCTGAAGAAATGCAGTTGGATTTCTTCGCAGATTTCAGTGAACCTGTCACTTCGACATTCGTTGAACCGTCTTGGGTGGCATTAGTCGAAACGATTCGCCGAATCGAATTGTCGCCCAATCATTGGCCAGTTGGTCGAACACGTTTTCAGAAGCTCGCCTATTTTCTGGCCTCAGCAGGATTGCCTATGGGATTCGAGTATGAACGTGGACCATACGGACCGTATTCGCCGCAGCTCAAACCCGTTGTATCCAAACTTGTAAATAACGGGATTCTGTCAGAGATTCCCAGTGGGTCAATGATCCTGATGCAAGTTGGGCCGACATTCAGTGATGCTCGGAAGGCTTTCGAGGATGAGCTGAATGATTGGGACGACATAATTGAGAGCGTGGCGGATCTCTTTGTTCGGATGCGGACGGATCAAACAGAAGTTGCCGCAACGGTCCACTACGTGGCGAATGAGTTGAGGATTCAGCTTGGCGCTCCCCCAACCGACAAACAGATCATCGACGAAGTACTCCAGTGGAAGTTATTGCGAGGTCACTTCACTCCTAACGTGGTTGCTGCATCAGTACGATCACTAGCGGTTCTCGGCTGGATTCAGATAAACCCGTCTAGCGACTTCGCATTCGATGATGACATGGCCAGCATCGCTTAGTTCGGATCGTTCCGTATCCGGACCTCTTTGATTTGCTACGGGTCACTCCTGCCTCCCGAATCTTCGTCCGCAATAGTGCGTGATCAAAACAACCCTTTCTGATCAATCGGGCGTACCTTAGGAGCGCGCTTGGTGGTGACATTCTCGGCCATGGATCCGAGTTCCGGCATCTCAATACTGCGACCATCTAGCAATTCGCCGACCGTAATCAGTTGAAGCCGTGGATACTTTTTGCCCCACGAACCCACATACAGCCCAGCGTCGGCAGCTTCGGATCGCATCGGCTTGGTCGGTTCCTCCATCGAGATTAGGACGCCAATCGCCGCGGCCTCGCGCTCGACTACGCCGCGCAAGTCGCGAAGTTGCGACACAGTAACGTGACCAGCCTTGACGGAGAAGATGACTTGCTTAGTATCGCCACCATGCTCGTCGTGAAAAAAGAGCCTTCCGTCAATTCCGCGGTCGGCCCCTTTCTTTTGATCAACTGGGCGTGCTCCGACGAGTCCAAGTGACCACCATTGAAATTGGTACGGATCAGACGAGGCGAGATCCTTGGCTCCTTCAATATCAGTTGGCTCTCCTATTACGTCAAATTTGAGATTGTCGCCGTAAGAGCTCCGCAGTCGATTCTTCATGAGGTTCACTGCGAGATGAGTTATATCGATTCCGATCCATCGCCGCCCTAGGCGTTGGGCTGCGTCGATCGCCGTTCCGCATCCACAGAATGGGTCAAGTACCACATCCCCTTGATTGGAACTCGCTTCAATGATCCGTTCCAAAAGTGCCAAGGGCTTTTGCGTCGGGTAACCGAGTCTCTCGGCAGCACCTGCACTTATTGGATTGATTTCCGTCCAAACGTCTTGCGGTCCAAGCCCCGGCATTTCGTCGGCAAAAAGCATGAGGCGTGGTGCACCAGTATTTCGGTGAGTTAGTCGCCCCTCGAGCACAAACTTCCTCATGTTGTCTTTGGAATACGCCCAGTATCGTTTCCCGTACGGCTTCACGCCCCGGTATTCCGATCCAGCCTTGGGGTCTCGGTACTCGTCTTCCAAGTCAGCTATCCACTCACCGTTGGGCTGATCTCTCTTAACTCGCCACTCGTATGATGTGTCGCCTCCAGGCTTGGCTGCCGTGCAGTCGCCCTCCATGTAATGACGACCGGTAGATGAGACATGACGGTATTGAGTGCTTAGGTGCTCCTCCGAGTAAGGCGTGTAGTAAGTGTTCCACGTTGCCAATTTGGGATCTGCGTAGAAGAGAATTACGTCGTGAACTGACCCGTAACCTTTTCTTCCCTGTCGAGCATCGCTGTGAGCGCTAGTCCTTTTCCAAATGATTTCTGACCGGAAATGCGAAGGGCCAAAGACAGCGTCCGTAATCAACTTCAAGTAATGACTTGCAGTTGGGTCGCAATGAAGGTAGATGCTTCCGGTTGGCTTAAGTACACGTTGAAGCTCAACTAGTCGCGGCGCCATCATGGAGAGGTAGGCGAGCATGTTGGATGGGCCCAGAAAGGTGCGCATCGCTATCAAAGCATCCGCAATATTGCCGCCAGCTTCGACCGTCTCTTCAAAGTCCCTTACAGCAGCTTGATCCCAACGCCAAGTGTCTGTAAACACCTCAATCTGTGCTGCTGCCCGCGAACCATCCTCCTCAGCGAACAGAACGTTGTAATTCGCATTGGAATTGAAGGGGGGATCCAGGTAAATCAGGTCAACAGATTGATCTGCGATGTATTGCCTCAGGATTTCAAGGTTGTCGCCGTAGTAGAGCTGGTTCCTATCGGACATGCTCAAACTGTAGATGGACTGTTGTGACGTTCGCGGCACCCGCGATCCACCGAATCGAAGACTCCGCTCGTAGATGATTTGAATGTTGGATAAGTTAAACGCAATCTCACGCACGACAGAAGAAGAACCCTCAAGTGATCGTCACCCAGTTGCGACTCATATGACGGCGGGAACAAGGTGGAGTTGACCCATGAGTGCCCTATCTTGATCTTCAGGCTGTGTTCAATAGTCGATTTACTCAAGGGGTTGACCATCGATCTGATATCCCACTGGATTATCGACTGAATTTCAACTCGGATTGCATGGGGTTGTTACACGTGGGTGCGACAATCCACCATTAGGGAGCATTCATGGTTTCGAGAAGAGCACAGAGAAGAATTGCTCGCACTGCGTCGGGCGAGCGAGCCGAAAGAGCGCCTTCAGTTCCAACGAGCCCGATACCTATGGGACCTCGCACCTATTCCGTTGTGCCGGTAATGAAGACGGGTGAAACGGGACCTGTTGCTGGCTCTCAAGGGGATTACGACGCGGTTGTGATCCTCGGAGTACCGGGCGCCGGGACGCTCCTACGCGAAGCGAATATGAACCCTCCGACAACTGACGGCGACAGCCTTATCAGCGCCGGTTCTAACCAGTTATCTGTCGCATTCGCTGGTGAGCGGATTGAGGATGTCTCCGTAGAGTTTCTCACGAACTCGCAAGGGAGATTGGGGCAGTTGCGCTTTTCACACTCCGCATCATCGTTCCAAGACATGCAGACTTTTGCTCACAATCTTGCGATGCCATTAGTGAGCCGGCTCGCATTTGAAACTGACACCGCTCTTGAGATTGTCGCGACCGTTCTTCACGAAAAGAGCACCAGCATTCGGAGCGTAAGTGGTGTTTTCGCGGGTGCAGTGGCTCCCCTTAGTGAGTTGAACGGCTTATCCACTCCTGAAATTCGATTATTCTTCTCGGCATATCGCGAAGGTTTATCATCAAATTCTCCGCTCTATCAGGCATTGTCGTATTGGAAAGTTATCGAAGGTGTCAAGACCTTCGACACGCGACGGAGACGAAATGATGATTCTGACGCCATCTCTAGACCTGACCCCTACGCCACAAAAATGCCCCGCAATTTTAACGAGGCGCTCCGAATCGACGAATGGTCGGCCGCAGAATTCCAACCGTATTGGGGCAAGTCTTTCGGCGAAGTCAAGAAAGCATTGAACGAACCGATCAGAAATGCGATTGCTCATATAACGCCTGGTCGGGAACTTCGTTCATTTGACAGATTCAAGGATGTCGACGAGTGCCGGCGAGCAATTCCACTACTCAAATACATGGCCAGGGTCTTAATACAGAATGAAGTTGAGTTACTCGACTCCGGAAGCTAAGCGATTCAAAAAGAAAAGTTTTTGGACTGACTTCCTGCACCTGATCTGGGCACCTTTTGAGTGCGCCTCGGCGCGGAGATGGGCTAGGAGTCCCGGTCAATGTAGGGCACAAAGTCGGGTATCACCTTGTCTCGAATGTGGTCCAACATAATTTGCAGGTAATGGACGAGGCCTACTTCCTTACCTCCGCGAACGCCTACCAATACGCCGCCGGGACCGTCGACCTCCACTTGCACTTCTCTTTTGTGGGAAAAGATCACAGCATCGTTCTCAAAAAAGACTCCCGGATTGGGCCATCGAGATATGAATCCGAATTCGTCGATGACGTTGAATACGGGTTCGTCGACCACGCCTTTGAGGACTATCAACTCTCGGTGTTTGTCGGCGTTGGAGAGAAACGCCAGCGCACCCAAGCCGTTGAAATCCTCGGTAGTGGCTGGCCGGTTTTGGCTCGGTATGTGCTTCTTGAACATTGCAACTGCGTCATATTCAAGCCCTTCAACGAGACGATTCCACTGGGCGCGTTCCCGCTTCAATCTCTCTTGATCGACGACGGTTGTGGGATCGACCGGCCAAATGTCAAATTCGGACAATGGAAAGGAAGCTCTCGGATCCTTGGAAACACTCGACGCAACGTGGTCGAGGGCGGACCGGAGGTTGTGAACCAAGTCGCCCACGATCAAGGGGAGTCGCGCCGGGGGTTGCCTGGGAATCGTGAGCCGATAGACATGCGTATTGCTTTTGCCCTCGATCCGATGGGTGACCAGGTATGGACGATGGTGGGCGTACGTAGCGACGACTCTTTCGACCTCGTGAAAGTGGCGTTCGGCCCGAGCGAACTTGCGCTCGTACGAAGGCAGACTCATGCCGAATGGTAACCCTCCAGTCCAAGCGTGTGCCTGAGGTGAAACGACCACCAAAAGTCAAGAAAACAAAGGCCAAAACGGAGTCAGAGAACTTCGCGATCCAGGTCTCGTTGCTGTAGTCCCTTGAGCCGTGCTCGACCCATCTGTGGACTCTCTTGTTGGACGCATAGTAAGGTTCATCCCCGTTTCGTTTTTCTGTCTCCAATTCATGGCAAAACCCATTGCCCGAGGACGACGTGCGCGAAGCGCCAAGTCGTCCGATCGGGCACCCTGAGTGATTCTCACAATCGTTAAAAAACAAGGTCTTCTAAAAATATTTGGAAATCTTCGCAACGGATTTGTTCGAAAAGGCCATTCTCGAGTGGCTCCTTATATAGAGGGCGAAGACATCGCTCCTCTGTAAGGAGCACTATGAGACTGCCAATTGACACCGGATCCGTGAAATTCGCGGCAGCCGGGCCATCCGAACCCGTTCTCGATTACGAGACCCGAGCACCGAAGTTGGACGAGAACGGCATCGCGCTGTTCTCGGTGCCGCTCTTCGCAGCTGGGGGCGGCATCAAGGACTCGATCACCGTGAAGGTCTCCGGCGATGTAAAGGGCCTCAGCGAGTTCACCTTGTTGAAGGTCACCAACCTGATTGCCACCACCTGGGAAGTGGGCAGCAACCACGGTGTTAGCTTTCGCGCGGACCGCATCGAAGTGATGAAGGCAGTCGCCTAATGGCCCGGCTTCTCATCTTCCTCGTCATCGTCGTGCTGATCCAATATCTCCTGGCGTGGGCACTGCTCCACTACGGAATCATCATTCTCGGCGCATGTAGTTGGGGGATGTGGAGCCTGTGGAACGGACGCCACCATGCCTAATGGCACTTCGTCCGCCTCGCCTCGTCGCCCCTGGATGGCCACGGCCATCTGGGGGTGGCGTCTCGAGCTTTTCCTGAGCTTCGGCACATTCCTCGTACTTGCCGTTTCCACAAGTCTCGGCTCCTCGGGTCCGCTACTTGTGGCGGCTGCCATGGTGCTCGTTCTTCGGCAACGTCCCGAGATCCGTCGTCAACTACTGCACCACGTTCGAATTAACCGGGACCATCGTCGACTGCACGCCGCGTTGTGGAACTGCATGGTCATTGGTCGAAACGGGTCCATTCCAAAAGTCGTTCGATCGGCGGTGCTTCCCGTCGGACAGCGCTATCTCCTGGAACTCCCCATCGGACTCCACGCTCAACTGCTGGAGCGTTCAGCGCTCGAACTCGCTGCCGCACTGGGCGCCCGCGAAGTTCGCGTCAAGGCCTCGCCCGTCAACACTCGATATGTCGAGCTGGCGGTCATACGTTCAAACGCGTTCCCGAATGTACTTCGTTCACCTTTGGTTGATCGAATAGAAGTGTCGCTGTGGGAGCCGCTCACTTTTGGTGTGGGCCAGGATGGTCTCGCCATCTCGATCGGCCTACCCGAGCACAATCTGCTCATTGGCGGTGAACCAGGATCCGGCAAGTCGGTCGCTCTATCAACGATCGTGGCCGCCTCAGCGCTGGATCCCAGTGTTCACCTAACGCTGCTCGACGGCAAGCATGTGGAACTCGTTGCGTGGACGGACGTCGCCGACGAATTCGTCGGGGCGAATCAAGACGAAGCCGTCGAAGTTCTCGAAGAACTCCGCACGATCATGGATCTTCGTTACGAAACATTGGCCGCCACCCGAAAACGAAAGATGGTGTCAACCGATGTAGAGGGACTCCACGTCCTCGTCATCGACGAGCTGGCGTTCTACCTGCGCGGTGGCAAGAAAGAGACACGAGAGCTGTTCGCGGAGTTGCTCCGAGACCTCGTCTCACGAGGCCGGGCCGCCGGCATCATCGTGATTGCAGCCACCCAGAAGCCGAGTCACGAAATCGTGCCGACGTGGATTCGCGACCTGTTCTCGTTTCGACTGGCCATGCGCTGCACGAGTTCGGACGCATCAGACACGATCCTCGGCCAAGGCTGGGCTGCGCAGGGCTTCTCCGCGGCGAGTATCGATCCCGCGACTCGGGGCGTGGGCTATCTCCTCGCCGAGGGTGGCGTACCAACGCTCATCATGACGCCATATCTCAGTGATGACGAGATTGAGGTCATTGCGGACCGGGCGTTCGAACAGCGTCACTCCGCGTGAACGCCGCCGATCGGGCCAAATTGGTACGAGAGGTCGAACTGGCCGGCAACTGCTCGCACCCCATCCGACTGAGCGGCGAGATGGTGAATGTCACCACAGGAGAAGTGGGGATGAGTTCATTGCGAATCGCCTGCAAGGACCGACGGGCCGTGATCTGTCCGTCGTGTTCCTACACCTACAAGGCGGACGCCTGGATTCTGGTGTCGAGCGGTCTCGTTGGGGGAAAGGGTACGCCGACGGACGTGGCATCCCACCCCCGACTCTTCGTCACCTTGACCGCTCCTTCGTTCGGGCCGGTTCACACAGTCAAGACCGGAGGTGGATGTGTAGCGCTCTACAACCCACGTGACGAACTTCTCGCGAGAGGCATTCTCTGCGTTCACGGTCGTGCGCTCACATGCAGACTGCGCCACTCTGTGCGTGACAACGATCTCGGTCGCCCGCTGTGTTTCGAGTGCTTCGACTACGAAGGCGCCGTGCTGTGGAACGCTCACGCGTCACTGCTGTGGAACAACACAATCCAAGCCATCCGCCGCACGCTCGCCGAGACCGCTGGCGTGAATCAGAAGCAATTGAAGGAAGTCGCCCAGGTGCACTATCTCAAGGTTGCCGAGATGCAACGCCGGGGACTCGTGCACCTGCACATCATTCTGCGGGCCGACGGGCCGGGGCCACTCGAGGATGAGCCGCCGTCGTGGTTAACGAGCGATCTGTTGGCAATGGTCGTCAAACGGGCCGCGAGTCACGCGAGCGCATTCGGTGCTCGAGGAGAGCGATTCGTCTGGGGTAAGCGCCTCGATATACAGGACCTCGCCTCCGGCCCCTCCGACAACACCAAGGTCCCGTCCTACGTGGCGAAATACGCTACCAAGACCACCGACGGGACTCGGGATCTGGCCCGGCGATTCCATTCACGTCGCCAGATCGCCGTGGTCGTGGATGACCCCCACGCCCAGCGCCTCGCACTCACCGCGTGGGACCTCGATCTACTGCCGGCGCTCGAACCACTGCACCTTAAGCGTCATGCCCACAACTTCGGTTACACGGGACAACTCATCACGAAGTCGCGGAGCTACTCGACGACGTTTGGGGAGTTGCGGAAGGCCCGAGCAGAGTTCATGAGCGCTCGAAACGAGGGCGATCCTGTCGAGGGAACCTTCAGATACGAAGGCCGCGGGTACGACGACCCGCGAGGTACGCAACTCGCTGAGATGTTCTTCGCCATGAAGCGCGAGCTTCGCGAGGAGGCTGCCGTAGCCAAGCGAATGGCGCCACCCACTGCACTGGAGGCGTCATGAAGACACGTCATGAACTCGTGCTTGGTGACGGAAGTCACAACACTGCTGCTCCAAACGTCAGTAACGATGCGGATTATGAGTTCACATGACTGTCTCTAGGTGCGAATTCGTGAACTCATATTGGTCCTCTGGGGACATGAAACCAACCAGCAAACCAATGTCCCTACTCGCCCGCGACCTCGAGGTTCGCTCCTCGGGCTCCTCCGGTCGGTGCCTGATGAGGCGCCTCGAGGACTATCGAATCGATCTGCTCGGCGCCACGAGTGCCGACGAGTTCGCCCGGCTGCTCCAATCAAGAGAAGCACGTGCTCGTCAGGGGCTCGAGGAGTTCCTCGAATGGACTGGTGTGGACGACGAATTCCTCCTCATCGGTCTGGTCGCCCTCTCACCCGAAATGGACCGGTTGGCCAGTCGACTGAGTGGTGGCTACCCCGGCGATGACATGATCTCCGAACTGCTGACTCACGCGACGGTCGCATTGCGCTGGACGCACGAGTTGATCGAAGGGGATCGGACTCACATTGCCCTCATGCACGCCTTCACGAAGACCCGAGGCGAGAAACGCCGGATGGCGCGTCACAACGTGCCCACCTGTCCTCTGTTCGCCAGTGACGACCTGGCCGGACCCGAAGTGCTGTGGAATCACCAAAGCCAAGGCATGCTCGTTACGGCAATCGAACAGTGTGTGATCACCGTCGAGGACGCCCGACTCATCGAGTCCACCCGGGTCAAAGGACAGTCGCTCGACGACCTGGCCGACGCCGCCGGCACGTCGTACGACGCCCTTCGGATGCGACGTGCTCGCGCTGAGACTCGACTTCGTCGCTACTTCACAAGCTCCGGAGAGATCCGATGAATCAATCAACCGTTTACGCGGTTGCGAAGCAGTCCAACATCCTCTGCACGCAAGACGAGACTGGCGGACTTCCAGTGGAGGTCCATCAGACTTTTATCAGTCGACTCCAAGAGCACGTCGGTCAGGTCCTCCCACAAGGTCAAGGACACGGGGTCGACGAGCAAACCCTGCCGGAGCACCGCCTCAGACGCAACCAAATCTCCTGTGAGCACGAGGTCTCGAGAGAGTTCGCGGGCGAGGGTCGTGATGGCTTCGATCATCTTGTACACCACCGACAAAGTGAAGGTCCACGTGAAGTAGCGCCTGGTGTCGGCCTCGAAGGGAGGACCAGTCGAAAGGTCGAGCGCGCGATGACGCAACACCTTTGCCTCCTCGGAGGACGACTTCGCCGCTTGGCTCCGCAGTACCTGGAACTCGGACCAATCGGTGGTGAAGTCTTTGAGTTGATACCCAGCTCGCCCCGACGCAGTTGGCAAGTGTCGCGCGCCGACTACCTTTCGGACGTCGACCATGTAATTGCGCATGGCCGGCTTCTTAATGTCGGTGCCAGTGTCGGTAAGGGGCCACACGGCGGTTTGAATCTCGTCGAGGGTGTAGGGCCGTTCGGCGTTTATGGCGAGGTAAGCAATGATGGCCCGCACCGGATCACTTGGTGGGACATTGACCGGCGAGATCGTCAGGGGTCCGAGGACATCAACTCGAAGGGTCTCTTCAGTCTTTACGACTCTTGCAACTTTTGCCAATGCGTCTCGCGGACGTGGTGCCGACTCGTTTGGGACATCATGAGTCGGAACGTTCCGATCAGGTGGGCTGTCAACCATGAAGACAGGCCCGGGACGATGGCTCCGTTTCGCGCGACGTCTCCTCAGGAAAACGAACGCGGCCAGCAAACCGGCCAACATTGTCGCAAACAGATTGAGTTTGTTCCCGAACGTATCCCCAGCTACTGGCAAGGACTTCGTTGGCGAAGGCACCGTCACCGTCAAATTCTTTGGGAACACCAAATCAACTTTCGTCGGCCCACCAATGTCCAATACGACCGGTGCAAATCCAGTGAAACCGTGATACTCCACACCGGTCGTGCGTGTGGGCGAAATGATGAGCGTTCCTCGACGATTCGTGATTGGCACTGTGAAGAAATACGTGGCGTCGACCATTCCGTCATCGCTCGCCCCGTTTGGGTTGTTGGTCTGATCAATGGGATTGGATCTCGTTGCCATATAGCTTCGGCCCGAAGCCGCGACGTAGCGAAGGGCCGAAGCGGGCATTGGCTTCAGTCCGGAGAAGTAGTCGCCCCAGAGCGGATTGCCGTAACTGCGCTGAATCGGTCCCGAGCTCATCTGCAAGGTCAAGAAGATCATTCCCGTCGGGGCGTTCAATCGCGTGTTGATTGGACTGGCGGTGTCCAGGGTGGCCGAAGCCACGACAAGCTGACTCGTCATGGTGGTTCCATCTTCGGAATTGGTGATCGGAACTCGAAAGCCCTGCTCAATCGAGTCGACTGCAGTTTCTTTCGCGAAACTTGCGCCGGCCGGAGTCACCCAGGCCATCGACATGACAAGGAAGAACCAAACGGCGAACGATGCGCGGTAGCGACGTGAAAAGCGACTTCCGTTTGGAGGTGACTTTCCATCACCGCTCCCATCACCATGAGCCTGTGACGGGTTCCGTTTCCATTCGTGAATGGAATGATTCTCGTGAATGACAAGACGGGCGTCTCGAAGCTCCTGATACCTCACGAACTTAAGAAGGCCAGGAACGCCGGTTGTCCGTTATTAGACATCCGTGCGGTCGCGGAGCAATTGGGATGCTCCGAAAGATTCGTGCGTCGTCTGGTGCAAGAGCGGCGCATTCCGTTCGTGAAGCTCGGGGGAACCAGGGTTCGGTTCTTGAGTTCTGACCTCGATCACTGGATCGCCGCCCAACGGGTTGAAGCCAAGCGGTAACGACGCTTCCAGTCGCATCGAGGTATCGGTTTCATATTTCGTCAGGATGTTGATGCTTCCCAATGGTCGCCACAGCCCGCCAGAACGAAATAACTCGTTCCCCACGGCAACGTTCAGAAGTGAGACTCCATCAGAAGGTGGGAGTTGTCTCGAAACCTCAAGAGCTGTGACGACCGTTGTGCACTTTCGAAGAAAGCTGAGGTCGCATCATGGGAAATCGTAGACACTTTGGAACAGTTCGCAAGCGGCCGTCGGGTCGCTGGCAAGCGGTCTACTGGCAAGACGGTGGTCTCCATTCCGCAGGTACCTTCACCAGTAAGGCCGATGCCCTGGCACGCTTGTCGACGGTCGAAGCTGATCTTCGTCGTGGAGCATGGATCGATCCTTCTGCAGGACAGGTGACTCTCAAGACATATGCAATTGAATGGATTGGGCGACGGCCCGATCTTGCCGTTCGAACTCGGGAGCTCTACGAAGACTTACTGAGACTTCACATACTCCCCTCTTTGGGTCAGACATCGATTGCCGGCTTGACGCCATCAAAGGTTCGAGGTTGGAACGCGGAACTCGCGGCGAGGCATCCCAGTACCGCATCCAAGTCGTACCGACTGCTCTCAACGATGATGCGGAACGCGGTGGACGACGACCTCATAGCCAAGACTCCGTGCAAGGTCATCGGAGCCGCAATAGAACACGCTGCCGAGCGTCCAATTGCAACAATCCCTGAAATTGAAGCGCTGTCACTGGCGATGCCGAGTCATCTCCGATTACTGGTTGAGATGGCCACGTGGTGCCAGTTAAGAAGAGGTGAACTCCTCGGTTTACAACGAAACGACATTGATTTGATGCACGGAACGATTCGAATCACGCGAAGCCGAAATTTCAGACGTGACGGAAGTTCACTCACCAAGTCACCGAAGACAGCCTCTGGAATGCGCACTCTTGCAATTCCAACGAACATTATCGAGTCTCTGACGAATCATCTCAACTTCTTTACGTCCGCAGAAAGACAAGCGCTGCTCTTCACCTCGGAATCTGGGACTCCTCTTTCCGCCACCAGTCTTCAGCGCGCATGGTCCAAAGCTCGATTGAGTATTGGTCGTCCGGATTTGCACTTGCACGATCTTCGACATACTGGCTTGACGCTGGCGGCAGCGACTGGCGCCACTACCGCCGAACTGATGCATCGAGCCGGACATGCTTCCGCGAGCGCTTCACTTCGCTACCAGCACGCAACTCGAGACCGTGATCATGTCTTGGCCTCCGCCCTAGCCAACCTGGCAACTGCCAGCCATGTTTCGAATATCCGCGAAACCAATCCGGCGAGCGCAAAGTCGGGGAAACAGTGAACCAAGACCGACTCATAGTTTCGTGGTGTCACAGCACAACAGCAGAATTGTGAAATGCCTAACGCTCGAAATCGTCCCCTCTCAACGGGCAGCCGTGGATTCCCGGCGCCGTTAAAATTGCCGAGTCGTACGAAGATGTCTGAAGACACCAAGCATTTGGTCTCAGAAATCAATGGGGTGCTCAAAGGCGATAAGTGGCTGTTCCATATTGATCCAGATCCAGACAGAGATCATCGAATCTATATTGCGACCGCGTTTCGTCACCTGGAGCAACTACTCCACGAACTCGATGCTGCCGACGCGGCAAGACTTGAGTTCGCGTCACGCCTCATCGCTAGATCGCTATTTGAAACTTCGATTCTCACCTTATATATGCACTTTCGTGGTGTGGAGTCTTACCAAGAAGTCAGATCCGACTTCTCATTGAGAGTCACCACAATTCGAAATGCCCTTCTGAATGCAAACGGCAGACTTGCCAGCGATCCGGACGTGGGTTCGGGACATCAAGTTAGAACCGTCGGAGTATTGAATGACATTCTCAAAGAAATGAGGTCTTCTCCAAAGGAACTCAAGGTTGCGGACATGGTGGAGTGAAGTGGACCCCGGAAATTGGAC
>PLZP01000124.1 GCA_003152215.1 Acidimicrobiaceae bacterium
CGGCGCTCTAAGGCCAATGGCGAGACTCCTCGGTATCGATCCGGGTACCAAGCGGTGCGGCATTGCGATCAGTGATTCATCGCAGTCGATGGCGTTTCCACGACCGGCGTTGACGCGAGACGCCACGTTGATTGACAAGCTCGCCGCATTAGTCGACGAAGAAGCAATTGGCGGCATCGTCATTGGATTGCCAGTCGCGCTCTCGGGCAACCTGACGGCGAGCACCGTTGACGCCCAGCAGTTATTTGAAGAAGTGTTGGAGAAGATCTCCGATATTCCGGTTCTTCAATGGGACGAACGGCTCTCCACGCTTGCAGCGCAAAAGTCGTTGTCAGAGGCCGGATTGCGTGTGAAAGACCAGCGAAGCCGCGTTGACAGCGCGGCCGCGGTGATCATGCTGCAAAACTACCTAGATGGGCTCAATGCTGAATAAGCCGCTGGGCCGAATTCTTGTCGGTCTCGTTGTCACCCTCGTTGTCGTACTCGGTTGGTTCGCCTTGCAAGTTGAGCCGATCTTTCATGGCAAAGGGACGCTCGTCATTGTCACCGTGCACGATCACGAGTCAATCTCTTCTCTTGCTGCTGCACTCCACGATGAGCATGTCATCGCATCGCCGTTGGCCTTTCGGATCTACGTCGACACCATTGGCAGTCTCAAGGTGACGGCGGGCAAGTATGAGTTCACTACGGGATCATCGTTTCTGAGGATCCATTCGATTCTCGGGTCACTCCCCAACGCTCCCTCAGTGACCGTGGCGGCCGGACAGACGTTGTACGAAGTCGAAGGCAACCTGGCGAACGAAGAGGGTGTTCCTTATGCGAACGCCTTCACTGGCGACGTCACGCAGTCAAAGACGCCGAGTCCGTTTTCTTCTGCCGGGTCGCTCGAAGGACTGATCGGTACCGGCACGTACTTCATTCTCCCCGGGGAGTCTCCCGCCACGTTGGCGAAGAAGATGGTCAAGGGCTTCGTGAAGGAGTCGTCGTCGGTCGGACTGACGCCCACGACCACGCTGAATGGCCTCAACGCCTATCAACTCGTGATTGCCGCATCGATTGTTGAGAAGGAGGGCTACTACCCGGTGAACATGCCCCAGGTCGCTCGGGTGATCTTCAATCGACTCGCTCGCGGCGGACCACTGCAGATGGATGCCACGGTGCTGTACTACCTGAAACAAGACGGCGGCACGGTGACGCCGGCAATGCTCCAGACCCAGGAGCCGTACAACACGTACCTCAATCTTGGGCTCACGCCGACCCCGATTTGCGCCGTCTCGAAATTCGCAATGCGCGCCATTCTTCATGCTCCGGCCGGTTCCTGGCTCTACTTCACGCTTATCAATAAAGATGGGACGATGGCGTTCTCCACCACCTTCGCCCAGCAGCTGCACGAAGAGAAGATCGCCGCGTCAATGGGCATCGGATGACGTGGCGTCTCGGCGTCGCCGGCTCTCCAATCGAACACTCCCTCACGCCCCAGTTGCATGAGGCCGCGCTGGCGATGGCCAGCCTCGAAGGAACGTCTCGCCGTGTGGAGCTCGGGGCGAAGGACCGAACGAAGCTGAACAAGATTGTCCGCAAGGAGTTCGACGCCCTCTCGCTCACGATGCCGCTCAAGGGATTCGGCTTTGAGATCTGTGATGAACTCGATGAAGTCGCGAAGAGAACCGAATCGGTCAACTCACTCTTGATGCGCGACGGAAAACTCTTGGGCACCTCGACTGACGGTGCCGGCTTCGTCAACGCCGTGCGCGGTCAATTCGGCGTCGACCTTGAAGGGGCGCACGCGGTCATCCTCGGCGCGGGGGGAGCGGCCCGGGGGATCGTTGACGGTTTGGTTGAGGCGGGCGTTGCGTCGGTCGCCGTGCACGGCCGGAACGAGTCAAAGGTCGAGGCGCTCGTGGCGAAGTACGCCAATGTCTACGACTTCTCGCTGACCTATCGGCCCGTGGACCTCATCGTCAATGCGACGCCCATTGACGGTCGCTTGCAGGATGTCGCGGTCATGCAGGGCGTGGGAAGCCACACCATCGCCGTCGACATCACGTACGAACCGCGCATCTCGCAGTGGCGTGCACTCCACGACGAGTCCGGGTGCCGTACGGCGAACGGCTTGGGCATGCTGGCCTATCAAGCGGCGCTGCAGATGCAATGGTGGTGGGGTGTCGATATTGACGGTGCCGCGCTGTTGGAGGTCATCGCATGACTGACACGTTGAGCACGGTGTCGTTTCGACCGCGGACGAAGGACCGCCTCGACCTTGGACTCGCCTTCGGGTTGATTCTCTTAGGTGTGACGGGCGTGGTCATGATCTACAGCGCGACGCGCCAGGCGCTCATCAACGAAGGCTTTAACCCGCACTACTACCTTGAGCGCCAGGCACTCTTCGTGGGTCTGGGCATCATCGTCATGTACGTCGTGTCACTCATTGACTATCGACGACTCGAGATCGTCACGACGCCGCTGTACGTACTGTCGTTGCTCTCTCTGCTCGGCGTCTATTTTGTCGGTCAAACCGCACTCGGCGCGCAGCGTTGGTACAGCATCGGCATCTTGCAGATTCAACCGAGCGAGTTTACGGTCCTCATTCTTATTCTCGCGATTGCGACGTTCTGTCACCGACGACCCGATGGCCTCACCATGTACGACGTCGCGCGACTCCTCGTCATGTCGGCGGTGCCGTTGCTGCTGATCATTCTCCAGCCCGACCTCGGCACCTCAATCATCATCGTGTTGTCGGTGAGCGCGATGCTCGTGGTGGCGGGCGTACCACCTCGTTTGATGACGTTGCTGGCCGTTCTCGGATCGGCCGGCGTCGTGATCGCGTTCTACCTCGATCTCGTGCAGCGCTATGCGATCGACCGATTCTCCGCATTCCTCCATCAAGACGCTACGAGCCCTCAATGGGCGAAGTACATCTACAACGTGGTGAACGCCAAGAACGCGATTGGTTCGGGCGGTCTTCGCGGTGCCGGACTCTTCAATGGCCTCCAAACGAACCTCGGCTACGTGCCCGAACAGCACACCGACTTCATTTTCACCGCGATCGGCGAACAGGTCGGCTTCATTGGATCGGTATTGATTCTGCTGTTACTCGCGTACGTAGCCTTTCGGATGTTCCGGATCGGTCAACTCGCCAAGGACACCATGGGTCGACTCATCTGCATCGGGGTCTTCGTGTTTTTCGCCTTCAGTTGTTTCGAAAACATCGGAATGACGATGGGCATCATGCCCGTGACCGGCATTCCCCTACCGCTGCTCAGCTACGGTGGGTCGGCGGTGCTCGTGTTTTTCACCGCCGGAGGGCTTCTACTTTCCGTGTCACGTCGCATCGGCAATTAGATTGTTTACTTAATGAGCGACGACACGACGGCCGAAGGCGAGGTCAGCGCGGTTCCCGATCCGGAGGTGGCGGTCGACGAGACCATCGTGATTCCTGAAGAGACTGCCGACGATCCCGATACCGTCCAGTTCAATCTGATGAGCGTCGAGTCCGTGCTCTACGACCTTTCAGACTCTTCGCCACTCGTCCATCTCACGGAATCCGACACCCCGTACCGCTACCTCGCCATTCCCATTGCGCTTCCCGAGGCGATCGCACTTCACAATGCGCTGGATCAGATCGAGGGACGCCGACCGGGTACGCACGAGGTCATGTCGAAGATTCTCCAGCAACTAAAGGCCGACATCGTGGCGGCCCGGATTACGCGCTACGAGAACGGGGTCTTCTACGCCGAACTCGACGTAATGTCACCGAGCGGACACGACGTGTTCGACTGTCGAACGAGCGATGCACTCATCCTCGCGACCCGTCAGAGCGTTCGAGCGCCGGTCCTGTGCGCCGAATCGGTGCTACGCGACTATTACGCCTGAGCGCTCGTCGTCGCTCGCGGTGCCGGTCCTCAATACGGGTCGTACGGGTCAGGCGGTGCGCCGACGAACTGCAAGCGACAACCGCTGTAGCCGAGCGTTGAGCCAACGACCTGTTCCCAGAACGGCAAGATCGTTGGCGTCACGCGAAGTTCAATGGCCGCGTCCACGTGGCGGTCGATGAGGTCGTAGATATCGACCCGTTCGATCGAGTGGACCACGTCATTGCTCACCCAGTAACCGGTCACCGAGTCCGGTCGAAACGTGTCACTAGGCATGCGATACGCATAAAGACGACACTCGCGCATCCGTTCGAGCCACGTGGATTCGATGACGTGGATACGCGGTGGGTCGCTCTGGGAAAAGAACACTTCACGGTCACGCTCGGAGGTGGTCGCGAGGGTCCAGATGCAGGCCCGAGGACAGTCACGAGGAAACCAATAGGTTGGCGAGTGGCGGGTGTCAATCGCCCACACGAGTGGCGGCATCTCGGGATTGGTGACGGGCGTGTGGGGAGCAAATCGTCCGAGCGTCGGATCCTCGGAGAAGTGCCACAACGCGAAATTTCCCTCACCCTGGTAAGGAGGCGCGGAGTTGTCCAGCCTCTCAGCCACTCAAAGTCGCCGGGCCGTCGAGTCGTCCACCGCTTGGCGCTTCTTGAACTTGACCGCGACGATCTCGCCACCTCGGCGGTCGACCGCATTCTCGTCGGAGATTCGAAGCAGCAACGCCACGATGAGGTAGTTGGCGAAGAGCGAGCTCCCGCCGTACGCGACGAAGGGAAGGGTGATGCCGGTGAAGGGGAGGATGCGAAGGATCCCCGCCATGATGATGAACGCCTGGAAGCCCATGAGCGCCGAGAGTCCCGCGGCGGCGAGCCGCACGTAGTCCGACGTCGACTTTTGTGCGATGTGAAAACCCTCGCCGACGAATCCCGCGAACAGACAGAGGATAAGGATGATGCCGAGGAAGCCGAGTTCTTCGCCGACCGCTGCGAAAATCATGTCCGAGGTGAGCTCCGGTATGTACCCCGTCACATGGTTGGCGAGGCCAAGGCCGGTACCTGTTACGCCGCCCGCGGCCAGTGAGTACCAACCCCAGGCAATCTGACAGTTGTTGGTGACACCCGCGCAGACGGCCCACGGGTCGAGCCAGAGCGTGAAGCGGTCATGGATCTGGGTGAAGTAGTGCGCGGCGACGTACAGTCCGCCGCCGAAGAGTGCAATGGCGAGCACGACGTACGTCTTGAGCCCGGTCGTCACCCACAACATGGAGATGAACAGCGCGAAAAGGAGCATCGCGAAGCCAATGTCGTTCTCCGCTCCGAGGATCGCGATGGAGAAACCCCACGCGAAGAGGATCGGCAGCAAGGTCCTGGGCGGGACGATCTGGCGCCGTCCGATTCGTTGCGTCGGCGTGGAGAGCAACTCTCGATTGGCGGCGAAGTAGGACGCGAAGAAGAAGACCAGGAGAATCTTGGCGACCTCGACCGGTTGGAACGAGATCGGACCCACCTTTACCCAGAGTCGTGCTCCTCCGGTCAGGGCTTTGGGTATGCCGACGTGCGGTATCAGTGGCAAGAGGAGCAATCCCAAAGCCGCCAAGAGCGTCAGGTAGCGGTAGCGGTCGAGGTCACGGACGTGGCGAACAACAATGAGCGTGATTACGAGGGCGATCGCACTTAGGAGGACCCAGAGTGATTGGTTACCCGCCGCCTGGGGATTCCATCGAGCGATCTCGACGTAGCCGATGCCGTTGAGGAGCGTCGCGATCGGGAGCAACACCTGTGACGAATTGGGCGCGAGGAATCGAATGGCGAAGTGCAACGCCAGTGAGATGGCGATGATGAAGGTGAGGAAGACGCCGAGGCGAGTGGGGAGGTGGCCCTTCGCTCCGAGGGAGGCGAGCACGTAGAACGAGGAGATGATGATCCACGCCAGGATCATGAGACCGAGTTCGGTCAAACGGCCCTGTGACGGTTGCGTGACGTCTGTGCGCTGCGCGGAAGGCAATGCAGTGCTTGCGTGTCTCGCCACAAATCAATGGTAGTCGTACGATGTACGAATGGACCTTATGGACGCCGAGAGATCCGGCGCTCCCATCATTGACGTTCAGGCCTTCGGTCCTGAGAGGTTTTCGAGTCGCGAACTTTCTCGTTTGGAGTTCGGCGCACGACTACTCGACCTCGCCGATGACCACATGCTGCCGATTCTCGACCGCTTCAAATTCGTAGCAATTTTCGCAGACATGATTGATGAGTTCTTTCAGGTTCGTGTGGTGAGTCTCGAAGACAAGGTGGCGGCCGGTGTACAGACGCCCTCGGTGGACGGTGTGCGTCCTCGACAACAGCTCGAACTGATTCGAGAACGCGTTCTCTCACTGGTGGAGCGACAGGACCGATTGATGCTCGATGTGCTCCTGCCCGAACTTGCGCAGGAGGGTATTGCGATTGTCCCGTTCAACTCACTCGACGAAACTGATCACGACCGTCTGACCAAATACTTCGACGAGAACGTCTATCCGGTGCTGACGCCGCTGGCCGTCGACCCGGGCCACCCCTTCCCCATGATTTCGAACCTCTCGCTCAACATTGCGGTCTACGTTCGCGATGACGTGACGGGTGAGGAACGAAGTGCTCGTGTGAAGGTCCCGAACTCACTGCCGCGTTTCCTGCAAGCCAACGATGGCGAGTGGTGCATGTTGGAGGACCTCATCACGTCCAATCTCGGACGACTGTTCTCGGGCATGACCGTTGGTCGTGCCGACCTCTTTCGCGTCACCCGAAACGCTGACCTCTCGCTGGAAGAAGACGAGGCGGACGACTTGCTGGTGGCCCTCGAAGTCGAACTTCGTCGTCGACGCTTCGGTGAAGCGTTGCGCGTGGAGATCCAGAGCGGCATGTCACCGGAGTTCCTTGAACTCCTCGTTGACCAGTTGGAACTCGATCGATCGAACGTCTACGTCACCGACGCGCCCCTCGGACTGCACGATATGTGGAGCCTCTACGCGATCGACCGTCCTGATCTCAAAGGTGAGGGGTGGTCACCAATCACGCCGCGTCGTCTCCTCGACGGTGACCACGTGGGTGACATCTTCGCCGCAATTCGCGAGGACGACATTCTTCTTCACCACCCCTACGAGTCCTTCACCGACTCCGTGGAGATGTTCATCGCGCAGGCGGCCGCGGATCCGAAGGTCGTCGGCATCAAGCAGACGCTCTATCGGACGTCGGGTGACTCGCCTATCGTTGCGTCGCTCATTCACGCGGCGGAGTCCGGCAAACAGGTGGTGGCGCTCGTCGAACTGAAGGCCCGATTCGACGAAGCGGCCAACATTGAGTGGGCGAAGGCGCTCGAAGACGCGGGCGTCCACGTGGTCTACGGCATCGTGGGGCTGAAGACGCACTCCAAAACGGCACTCGTCTTACGGAGCGAAGGCGACACGACGGTTCGCTATGTCCACATCGCCACCGGCAATTACAACGGCAAGACGGCCAGAACCTACGAAGATTTTGGTCTCTTGACCTGCGACCAGGCCATCACCGACGATGTCGGCGAGTTGTTCAACTTCCTCACGGGCTTCAGTCGAATCGGCGAGTACAAGAAGATCATGGTGAGCCCGTTGTCAACGCGGTCCAGGGTGATTGAACTCATTCACGAGCAACGTGACCGCGGGACGTTGGGAAGAATCTCGATGAAGGTAAATGGCCTCACCGACCCGCCCATCATCGACGCCCTCTACGAGGCAAGTTCAACCGGCGTGGAAATTCGCCTCGAGGTGCGAACGCTCTGTGCGTTGCGACCTGGTGTCGCGGGACTGTCGGAGAACATCACGGTGCACAGTCTGGTGGGAGAGTTCCTCGAACACTCACGAATCCTGATCTTTGGATCACCCGGCGAGGTCGAGTTCTCCATCTGGTTGGGATCGGCCGACCTGATGGAACGAAATCTCGACCGACGTGTTGAGGTACAGGTGCCGATCGAGAATCGCACGTTGCAACAGGAACTCTTGGAGGCCTTTGAAGTCACTTGGCGCGACGACCTCTACACATGGGTACTGGGCACGGATCGTCGTTGGCGCCGTCTGCAGCCCGTGAACGGCTTTTCGGCGCAGAACGAATTTAAACGGCTGGCGCTGCTCCGGTCCCGGGCTCTGGCTTAGGCGCGAGTCCATTCTCCTTGCGCCACATCAAGGTGGCGTAGGAGAGACCGCCGACGGGAATCGGGATCCAGAAGTTCACGAGACGATAGGCGAGCACCGCGAGGATCGCTTGGGCGTGCGGCACGCCAAAGCCGTAGAGCGTCGGAATTAGGACGCCTTCGATGATGCCGAGGCCCGCTGGCGTGATGGGAATCGCCGCGAGGATGTTCGCGAGCCCGTACGCGACGAGCAGGTCAATCGGCGAGATGACGTGGCCAAAGGACCAGATGAAGACCCAGAGACACGCGGCGTCGAACAGCCAATTGAGCGAAGCCCACATGAACGCCGTCCATAACGTTCGGCGATTGTTCACGAGCATCGTGATCCGTTCGGCGACCTTCGCGAGCAAACGCGTGACCTTCTCGGGGTCGAGCACGGGGATCCGTCGTGCGAGCCAGCGTAGCCAGTTGGCGGCCTGGCGTTGACCCCTTGTGATCAGGAGAATTGTGCCAAAGAACGCGGCCATGAGGAAGATGCCGGCGAGGGCCGCGAAGCCGTAGGCGGGGTTGAAGCCGCGTAACGGAATCGAGATGACGAGCGCGAACCAAAAGATCATGTTGAGCACGACCGCCGATCCAGCGCCCTGGACCGCGAGACCAAAGGCGTTGGTGTCCTTGGGCACGCCGAGTTCGTTGAAGATTCGATAGGAGAGTGCTCCGGCGGGCGCAGTGCCGCCGGGCACGACGTGACTGATCGCAAGACCGGCGAGGTTCACGCGGAGCAGGTTGTAGCGGCTCGGGGCGTAGGGGTAGAGCACAGATTTGGTCAACTCGACGTAGGCGTAGATGGCTGACATTTCCATCAGCACCGCCAAGGTGACGAGCACCGGGTTGACCGTGGCGAGCAAGTGCAAGGATCGTCGCGCGGATGAGAACTGCGGCAACACCAAGTATTCAAAGACGAAGACCAGCACGCCGACGCTCAGAATGATGCGGACTTCGCGGGGCAGCGCGAATCGCTTCTTCTTGACGGGTTCGGGCATAGGAGTACTTTAGAGACTGTGTTCTCTTGGCGAGTGCGCCAAGGTCGGCAAACGGCACTTTGAAATTGGGGCTGCAACTGACAGAGGTCGTTGGATTAGAGGGGTGTCCCAACAAGTATCGCTCAGCGCAATGTCACAGCCACCTTGAACACTGACTCCAGTGTCTTCGAAACCAAAACCCCCTCTTTCACACACCGGCCAGGTACTCGCGCGCGCTGTGACCTTCCAGTTTGCCCTTGACCCAAACATCGAGCAAAGGATTCTGCTCGCCAAGTGCGCCGGGGCTCGACGCTTCACGGTGAATCACCATTTGGCCCGCGTGAAGGCCAATCTCGACGTCAGGTCGGACGAACGAGCTGCCGCTGTGGACGTGACCAAGTCAGAACTTGTCACGCCATCGTTCTCGTGGTCCAGGTTCGGCTTCATCAACGAA
>PLZP01000018.1 GCA_003152215.1 Acidimicrobiaceae bacterium
GGCTCGGGCTTGCGGATCTTGCGGATGGACGCGGCCACTTGGCCCACGACCTCCTTGTCGGCACCCTTCACAATCACGCGTGTCTGTGTCGGCACTTCGAACGTGATGCCGTCGGGTGCGGTGAACTTCACGGGGTGACTGAAACCGAGCGCCAGGTCGAGCACGCCGGGTCCGGCGTTCGCCGCGCGGTAACCAACGCCAATGATCTCGAGCTCCTTGCTCCAACCATCGGTGACGCCCACGACCATGTTGGCAACGAGCGTGCGCGTCAGTCCGTGCAGCGAGCGGTACATCGTCTCGTCGTTGACGCGCGAAACCGTGAGGACGTCGCCGTCCTGGTTGAGGGTGATGCCGTCAGGGATGACGCGGCTCATGGTGCCGTTGGGACCCTTGACCGTCGCGACACCGTCAGCCACGCTGATCGTGACCGCGGCCGGTACGGTGATCGGGTTAGCGCCGATTCGTGACATCAGTGAACCTCCCGGTTGAGTGAACGACTACCAGACATAACAGAGCACCTCGCCACCGAGCTTCGCCTTGCGGGCTTCGCGGTCGGTCATCAGGCCGTGACTCGTCGAGACGACGGCCACGCCGACGCCACCGAGCACCTTGGGCATCTGGTCAGACTTCTTGTAGATGCGAAGTCCCGGCTTGGAGACGCGCTTGATGCCAATGATCGTCTTCTTGCGGTCTTCGGAGTACTTGAGCGTGATCTCGAGCTGGCTGTAGGGCTTGCCGTCAAGCTTGGTGACGGTAAAGCCCGCGATGAAGCCTTCGCGCTCGAGGACCTTCGCGAGGTTCTCCTTCAGTTTCGAACTGGGCATCTTCACGGTGTCGAACATCGCAGAGTTGGC
Organism: Acidimicrobiaceae bacterium; assembly: GCA_003152215.1. Lineage (GTDB taxonomy): Bacteria > Actinomycetota > Acidimicrobiia > Acidimicrobiales > RAAP-2 > RAAP-2. The sequence goes on from PLZP01000018.1 coordinate 855, forward strand.
GTTGCGGATCCGCGTGAGCATGTCAGCAATGGGGTCAGTCATTGTCATGTCTGTCCTCCTACCAACTCGCCTTAGTCACGCCGGGAATCTCACCGGCGTGCACCATCTGACGCAAGCAGATACGGCACAGGCCGAACTTGCGGTACACCGAGCGCGGACGACCACACCGCTCACAACGCGTGTAGGCACGCGTTGAGAACTTCGGGGTCTTCTGCTGCTTGATTCGAAGAGCTTTCTTCGCCATATCTATCGATTCTCCTGTTTGAAGGGGAAGCCGTAAGCGCGCAAGAATGCGCGTCCCTGCTCGTCGTTCACGGCGCTGGTCACGATCGTGATGTCGAAACCACGCGGCGCGTCGATCTTGTCGTAGTCAACCTCGGGGAAGATCAACTGGTCGTTAATGCCGAACGTGTAGTTCCCTCGTCCGTCGAAGGACTTGGGTGACAGTCCTCGAAAGTCACGGATACGCGGGATCGCGAGGCTGAGCAGTCGGTCGAAGAACTCCCAGGCGCGGTCACCGCGAAGGGTCACCTTCACACCAATGGGCTGCTCCTCACGAAGCTTGAAGCTCGCGATCGACTTCTTGGCCCGCGTCACCACCGGTTTTTGACCAGTGATCAGTTCGAGGTCGCGCTGGGCGCCCTCGAGGAGTGAGGCCTGCTGGGTGGCGCGACCGACACCGCTGTTGAGCACGATCTTCTCGAGTCGTGGCACTTGCATGATGTTGTCGAGTCCGAGCTCCTCTTTCAAGGCGGGACGAATCTCTTCGTCGAAGCGGACCTTGAGACGTGGTCGTGTTGCGGTCGTCATAGTGTCACTCCACACTTGCGACAGACGCGGTGCTTCACACCGTCGTCGTCGGTCTTGTAGCCGACCTTCGCCGGGCCCTTGTGGTCATCGCACCAGATTGCGACGTTGCTCGCGTCCAGCGGCATCAACTTGTCGATGATGCCGGCCTGCATGGTGGAGCCGGCCTGCTTCGTGTGACGCTTGGCGATGTTGAGACCGTCCAGAATCACTTTGTTCGCGCCCGGAAGCGCCTCTTCGACGTTCGCACGCTCGCCGCGGAACTTGCCAGCGAGTACGTACACTTCGTCACCCTTGTGGATTTTCATCACAGCACCTCCGGTGCGAGAGAGATAATGCGCATGAACTTCTTGTCGCGAAGCTCACGGCCGACCGGCCCGAAGATTCGGGTACCGCGCGGCTGCAACTGGTCGTTGATCAACACGGCGGCGTTCTCGTCGAATTTGATGTAGGAGCCGTCGGGACGACGCTTCTCCTTGGACGTGCGAACGACGACGCAGCGAACCACGTCGCCTTTCTTCACGGCGGCGCCGGGGATCGCTTCCTTCACGGTCGCGATGAACACGTCGCCAATCGAGGCGTAGCGTCGACGTGAACCGCCGAGTACGCGAATACACAGCACCTCTTTGGCTCCACTGTTGTCGGCCACCTTGAGGCGGCTCTCCTGTTGAATCATCGAGCACGCTCCACGACTTCGGTGAGGCGCCAGCGCTTGAGCTTGGACAGCGGACGGGTCTCTTGGACGCGAACCTTGTCGCCCAGCTTGGCTTCGTTCTTCTCGTCGTGGACGTAGAGCTTCTTCGTGCGCTGGACCGTCTTGCCGTAGCGGGGGTGACTCACGCGCTCGTTGACGGCCACGACCAGCGTCGAGTCCATCTTGTCCGAGATGACGATGCCCTCACGGACCTTGCGGGGGTTCACCCTGGTGGTGTCGTTGGCGTCACTCATGACTGCTCACTTTCTTGGGCGGCTTCGGCCCGTGCGATCTCGCGCTCACGCGCGAAGGTCGACAGGCGCGCAATGTCCTTGCGCACGAGGCTGAGCCGGGCGGAGTTGTCGAGCTGACCGGTGGCCAACTGGAAACGAAGGTTGAAGAGTTCGCGACGTGACTCACTGAGGCGTTCGAGCAGTTCTCGATCGCCCAGGAGGCGCATTTCGGCAACATGTTCTCTGGTCTTTGGCATTAGATCGTTACCTCCGGTGTGCCGTGGGTACCGGGACGCACCACGAACTTCGCCTTGATCGGCAGTTTCTGGATGGCGCGCTCCATTGCGGCGCGGGCCAACGTCTCATCAACACCACCGAGCTCGAACATGATGCGGCCGGGCTTCACGACGGCAACCCAGAACTCAGGATTGCCCTTACCCGAACCCATGCGGGTCTCGGCGGGCTTCTGCGTGACGGGCTTGTCAGGGAAGACACGGATCCAGACCTTGCCACCACGCTTGACGTGACGGGTCATCGCAATACGTGCGGCTTCGATCTGACGGGCGGTAATCCAGCCACGCTCGAGTGCCTGGATGCCGAAGTCGCCGAAGTTGAGCTCAACGCCGCCCTTGGCGTTGCCGCCACGACGTCCGCGCTGCTGCTTGCGGTACTTGACCTTGCGGGGCATCAACATGATTACTCGGCGTCCTTCCTGAAGTGCGGCGTGTCGGTGTGCTCTTGGGCCGTGCGACGCTCGATCTCTTCTTCGGCGCTGAGCTGCGCTTCAACCTCGGGCGTGACCGCCAACAGGTCGATCGTGTCGGCGTCGTTCACCACGACCTCGTCAGTCGCGACGTCATCACTGACGGGCTCGGCCTCGACGCGGCGGCGTCCGCCACCGGCGCGCACCACGCCCTTCGGGGCGGATGACGTCGTGGCCGATGACGCGACGGGCACCGAGTCGCCGGCGGCCATGGCGGCCTCGCGAACAATCTTCTCGTCGTTGGTCAACTGGTAGGGCAGGATGTCGCCCTTGTAGATCCAGACCTTCACACCGACGCGCCCCGTCGAGGTTCGAGCCTCACGGAATCCGTAGTCGATGTCGGCGCGCAGTGTGTGCAGCGGCACACGACCTTCGCGGTAGGACTCGCGACGCGACATTTCCGCGCCACCCAGTCGTCCCGACGCCTGAATCTTGACGCCCATGGCGCCGGCCTTCTGCACGGTCTGGATGCCGCGCTTCATGGCACGGCGGAAGGCCACGCGACGAAGCAACTGGTCGCAGATGCCCTGCGCAATCAACGCGGCGTCCAGTTCGGGCTGCTTGATCTCTTGNNCTTCCAGTCCTCGATGACGAGGTCCTTGTAGCCGCGCTCCTTGAACCAGCGCGACTTCCAGTCCGTCGTGATACCGAGACGGAAACCGTAGGGGTTTACCTTCTGACCCATTACTTCGTCTCCTCATCGCCGTCGTCTGACGCCGTCTCTTCGTTCGCCGCAGTCTCCTCGGCGTCCACTGCAACCTCGGGCTCGTCCTCGACCACCGGTGCCTCGACGTCCGCTACGACGTCGGTCGTTTCCTCATCGGTCGCGTCCAGGTCCTCGAGCGGCGTGTCGACCGTGTCGAACTCCATGACGTCGGTCTCGAACGCCTCGTCTGCCATGAAGTCGACATCGTTCGCTTCGTTCGCCAACGCCTCGTTCTCGGCGGCCTCGGCAGCGGCGCTCTCGCGCTTGTTGACGCTGGCCTGCTGGTCGGCGCGACGACGTGACGACGCAACACGACGGGTGCGACTGACGGCGGCCTGCGCGCTGCGCGCGTTGCGCAGCACTTCGAGGCGCTCGTCGTCCAGACGCGACACAATCACCGTGATGTGGCACGCGCGCTTGAAGATCTTGCTGGCGCGTCCGCGCGCACGGGGCGAGAAGCGCTTCATGGTGATGCCCTCGTCGGCGTAGGCGGCCGAGACGTAGAGCTCTTCGGCGAGCATCGCGTCGTTGGTGACGGCGTTGGCGATCGCGGAGGCGAGGACCTTCGAGATGACGGCCGCGGCCTCACGGGTCGTGCCCGCGAGGATCTCCTGGGCCGTGGTGACGTCCTCATTGCGGATGAGGTTCAACACGACGCGAGCCTTGCTCGCCGACATGTGGTACCCGCGCAGGGTGGCGCGTGTGCCGGGACGTTCGTTCAACTTGGGACCGGTCATTATCGCTTCCCCGTCTTTTCCTGGCCCGCGTGGAAGCGGAACGTGCGCGTCGGCGCGAACTCGCC
>PLZP01000061.1 GCA_003152215.1 Acidimicrobiaceae bacterium
CGACATCAACGCCTTCGAGCACCATTTGCACCGCAGCAAGACGCGAATCGTGAAGGTCTTCCTGCACGTGTCCAATGAGGAGCAGAAGAAACGATTCCTCAGCCGCCTGGACGAGCCGGCGAAGAACTGGAAGTTCTCCGTGGCGGACCTCGCCGAGCGAAAGCACTGGGACGAGTACCAGAGCGCGTACGAGGAAGCGCTCAGCGCCACCTCGAGCGCCTGGGCGCCGTGGTACGTAGTGCCCGCCGACCACAAATATGCGCTTCGGGCACTTGTGGGGGGCATCGTCGTGGACGCGATCGATCAGATGGGTCTCAAGTCCCCCGAAGTGCCAGTGGACAGTTTGGCTGCGCTCGCTAAGGCCAAGGAAGAGCTGCTCGCCGACAAGTGAGAGACGTGGTTCTTTGCCGTAGAGGTCGAGGAAGCCAATGACGAATCCGGCAAAGAAGTCGTCCATCGGAGTGGTCGCCGCATTGAGCATCGGAGTTGGTGCCATGGTCGGGGCAGGGATCTTCTCGGTCCTCGGGGTGGTGGCGGGTCTCGCCGGACCCGCCACGCCGATCTCCTTCGTGATTGGCGGGGCCGTGGCCGGCCTCGCCGCCTACAGTTATGTCGCACTCGGCAAGACTTTCCCCAGCGTCGGGGGCTCGGTCACCTTCATCGTTCGCGGCTTCGGCGAGGGCGTGGTCTCCGGATCGTTCAACCTCTTCCAGTACTTCAGCTACATCATTACGATCGCCCTCTACGCCACCGCGTTCGCCGCGTACGCCAGCACCTTCATCGGTCTCCCCTCGAAGACCTGGGCGGTGGGTGTGGTCCTGGCTTTCATGGCGGTCAACTTTCTCGGCAGCCGGATCATGGGTCGAGCCGAGTCGGCCATCGTGATCCTCAAGGTCGGAATTCTCGTCGTCTTCATCGTCGCCGCGTACGTCGCGATCAGCAGACACGATCTGGCCCGGCTGTCACCTTCATCGTGGCCGGGTCCCCTCGGCATACTGACCGGGGCCGGAGTCGTGTTCGTTGGCTACGAGGGCTTCGGACTGATCACCAATGCCGCGGCGAACATGGCCAAGCCGGCGATTGAGCTGCCGCGCGCCATCTACGGAAGCGTCGCCATTGTGATTGTGCTCTACGTGTTGATCAGCACCGGCGTGGTGACCAACGTGCCCCTCGCCTCGCTCAGAGGACTCGGGGACTCGGCCTTGGCGGTGGCGGCCCGACCGTCGCTCGGCCAAGCTGGCTTCCGGTTGATCGCCATCGCGGCGCTGCTCTCCACGGCGTCAGCGGTGAACGCCACGCTGTTCGGCTCGACGAATATTGCCTACCAGATCGCTAAGAACGGAGGCCTCCCGCCGGGGTTCAACCGCAAACTCTGGGGTCGTGACGTGGAGGGGCTCTTCATCACCTCGGGCCTGGTCCTCGTGTTCGTCCTGGTCTTCCCCCTGAGCGCCGTGGCCTCCATGGGCAGCGCCGGGTTCCTCCTCGTGTATGCAACAGTCAGCATCGGTCATCTCAGGATCCGAGATCAGACCGGCGCCAAGGCGTGGCCCGTCGTGGCGTCGGTGGTCACGTGCCTATCCCTTTTTGCGGTTCTCTTCTACAACATGGTCAGCACGGCGCCGTCCTCTGCCATTGCGCTGGGCGTCACCCTTAGCGCAAGCTTCTTCGTCGAAATGGTGTATCGCCGAGCGGCCGGTCGATCCTTCAAGAAGATCCTGAGTCAGACCAGCCACCTTCCGGGGGCCGCGACCCGTGCCAACGAATGATCGGCTTCTCGACCGCAAGCTAGAACGGTGTCGATCCATCGGATTGCGCCAGGGCCACCGGTGGACGTAGCGGCGTTTGCGCTGGTATCACTGTCGAGCACGCACTGGCGATTGAAGCAGTGCTGGTCACGACCAACGCCGAACGAGCAACGAACGGAGTCGCCCCTCCGCCTCTGTTCCTGCTGCTTGACGAGCGTCCACCCCGAAGAATCAGGGAACCACCGTCGTTCCCGCCGTGCCGTCCAAGAGGCCCGGCGCGTCGTCGAAGGTTCCGATGGACCCATGTTTGCCCGTCGCCTTCACGAACTGACAGACCGCGTCGACCTTGGGGGCCATCGAACCGGCCGCAAAACTCATGGCGCGAAGCTCAGCGACGGTCGCCTTGTCCATGGGGTGCTGCGTTGGTAGTCCGTAGTCCGCGAGGACCGCGGGCACGTCGGTGAGCAGCAGCAGCGCGTCGGCGCCGACGTCGCGCGCTATCAACGCCGCGGCCAGGTCCTTGTCGATGACCGCCTCCACCCCTTCGAGGTGGCCTTTCTTGTTGCGCGCCACGGGAATGCCACCACCACCGGCGCACACGACGATCGTGCCCCTGGCGACGAGTTCCTTCACGGTCGCGATCTCGACCACTTCCACTGGTTTGGGCGAGGGAACGACCCGACGCCACTGGTCACCATCCTGTTTCAAGACCCACTTTGTTCCGCCCACGCGACGCGCCTCCTCCTTCGAGTAGCCACGTCCGACAAACTTCGTGGGCGCGATGAACGCGGGGTCGTTGGTGTCGACAATCGTTTGAGTGAGTACCGCTACCACCCGACGCTTGAGTACGTTGCCGAGCGCCTGGACGAGCCAGTAGCCGATCATGCCCTGAGTTTGCGCGCCCAGGACGTCGAAGGGAAACGGGTGGTCGAGAACGGGGTCGTTGGCACTCTCGAGCGCCAACATTCCCACCTGGGGACCGTTGCCGTGGGTGACGATGATCTCGTTGCCCTCGCAGATGCGGGCCAATTGCTTCACCGCGTCAACGACGTGATGCTGTTGAATCTCGGCGGCGGGCTTCTCGCCTCTTTGCAGGAGTGCGTTCCCTCCTAGTGCCGCAACGATAAGAATCTCAAGCTCCTGCCAATGTAGCGACCATGACTGCCTTAATCGTGTGCAAACGGTTCTCCGCCTGGTCAAAGACGATAGACGTCTTTGACTCGAAGACCTCGTCGGTGACCTCGAGGGCGCTGACGCCGCACTTCTTGTTGAGCTCGGCGCCCACGTCGGTGTCAGTATTGTGCAGCGCCGGCAGGCAATGCAGGAATCGAACATCAGGATTCTTCGAAGCCTTCACCAGGTCCTCGTTCACTTGGTAGGGCAACAGCAACTTGATCCGCTCGGCCCAGGAGTCGGTCGGTTCACCCATCGAGACCCAGACGTCCGTATAGATGAAATCTGTGTTCGCGACCGCCTCTTGTGCGTTTTCAGTGATCAGTATCCTCGCGTCCGAGTGCGCCGCCAGCCGCCGCGCGATGAGTTGGACGTCTTCACTGGGTTGCAAGCCGATCGGAGCCCCGATTCGCACGTCCAGGCCCAGAAGCGCGCCCGCGCAGAGCAACGAGTTAGCCGTGTTGTTGCGGGCGTCACCCACGTAGGTGAGGGCGACTTGTTCAAGGGGCTTCGTGGCGTGATCGCGGATCGTGAGCATGTCCGCCAACAATTGGGTCGGATGCCACTGGTCGGTGAGTCCGTTCCAAACCGGCACGCCCGAGAACTCCGCCAGCAGTTCCACGTCGTGGTGGGCGAACCCCCGGAACTCGATGCCGTCGTACATGCGACCGAGCACGCGCGCGGTGTCCTTCACGGTTTCCTTGTGACCCAGCTGCGTTTCGCCTGGGCCCATATACGTGACGTGGGCCCCCTGGTCGTGGGACGCCACTTCGAAGGCGGACCTGGTGCGAGTCGAAGACTTCTCGAAGATCAACGCGATGTTCTTGCCCTTCAGGAACTTCTTCTCGGTCGCGGACCACTTCTCACGGCGCAGTCGCTCGCCGAGGTCGAGCAGACCAATGAACTCCTCTTTCGTGAGGTCGACGTCCCTGAGAAGACTGCGGCCCCTCAGGCCGGACAGGATTTCGGACTTCTTCATATCGCACCCTCTCTTTCGATCGGGCAGGTCATGCACCTCGGACCGCCGCGGCCTCGACCGATTTCACTGCCGTCAATCGAGACCACCTCGATGCCGTTCTTTCGAAGCATCGTGTTGGTGGCGACGTTGCGCTCATAGCCCATGATCACCCCGGGGGCAACGGCGAGGAAGTTCGTCCCGTCGTCCCACTGTTCGCGCTCGGCCGCACGAACGTCCTCGTCGGTGGTCAGTACAGTCACGCGGTCGACCTTCAAGACCTGGGCCAGCGTCTCCCAGAGGTCCTCATTCTGAACCATGTTGAGCGTCCCTGGTGCTTCACCCGGGACCATGGTCCAGCTGCGAAGATTCTTGTCAAAGTAGGGATAGAGCACGAACGTCGCTCGGTCAATCATCGTCATGACCGTGTCGAGATGCATGAAGGCGTGGCTGTGCGGTAGTTCAATCGCGATGACGCGAGTGGCTTGGCCCGTCTCGAACAACCGGCGGGACAGGATTTCGACCGCGATGGGTGTCGTGCGCTCGCCCATGCCGATCATGACGGTCCCGTGCCCCAAGACGTGCACGTCCCCACCTTCAATGGTCGCTTGGTGGCTGACCACTTCGGCGTCGAGCAGGACGTCGAACTTCTCGTCCTTGAAGACCGGGTGAAAGCGGTAGACCGCCCTCGTGTGGAGCGACTCGCGTCTGCGGGCGGCCTTGGCCATCGGGTTGATCGTGACGCCCCCGTAGATCCAGCACGAGTTGTCGCGTTGAAACATCGTATTCGGCAGTGGCGGCAAGATGAAGTCATCCGCGCGCAACTGCTCCCAGGACAGACTCTTGGCGCTGAGCGGCGCCAGATCGGCCTTCAAGATACCGCCGATGAGGAACTCCGCCAACTTCTCGCCCTCGAGATCGTCCAGGAACTGGCGAACCGGCTTCACGAGTGACGGTCCGATCTGGTCGTCAGTGCAGAGCGAGTCGAGAACGAAGGCCCGCCCCTCGTCAAGGGACAAAACGTCGGCGAGCAGATCGCCGAACAGGTGGACCTTCACGCCCGTGTCACGCAAGGCCTGGGCAAAAGCGTCGTGCTCCTCGCGCGCCTTCTTCGCCCAGAGCACGTCGTCGAACAGAAGGCTCTGGACGTTCGAAGGTGTGAGCCTCGAAAGCTCGAGACCGGGACGGTGCAGGATCGCCTGCTTGAGTTGGCCTACTTCTGAATCAACATGGAGTGTCATAGCGCTTCCTCTTCTTCATCACTTCTCGGGCTCGGTGCTCTCTTCGGACTTGGGTTCCTTCTCAGGCTTGACGTCAGCGTGAGCCAGTGCTCCGGCGTGCCACGAAGCGGGAACCTCATCGGGCAGGTCAACGGGTATAGCGATCTCACCGAGTCCCTGACGACGTGCGTTAAGGAACGCGTAGAGGACCAGCCCCGCGAGCAGGACGACGAGCGCCTGGTACACGACCTGATAGCCCGAGGCGAAGGTCACCCACATGGAGAAGAGCACACTGGCGCCCGCCACACAGAGGTCGCGAGTCAACTGCCAACCCTGCACGTGACGGCGCTTCGAGACGAGGAACGTTAACTGGGCGATAGCGGAGAAGAAGTACGGAATGGCGACAGTGACGACGCTGAGGTCGACGAGGTACGTGAAGACCGTCAGGCCAGAACTCGTCGAGTAGCGCCAGAGCATTAACAGTGACGGCAGTGCGGTGCCCACCAGGATGCCGAACCACGCCGTGCCTTTCTTATCGGACCACGCGAAGGGGCGCGGGAACAGATCGTCCTGAGCAATGGCGCGCGAGGTCTCAGTAACGATCAACGTCCACGCGATCAACGCCCCAAGACCGGAAACCACGGCAACACCGGCGACGAACTGACCGGCCCACGCACTGTTTGGGAACATTGTCTGGAATGCGTTCACGAAAGGCGATCCGGTGTTCACGAGGGTGTGGTGACTTACGAGGCCCATTACGGCCGCGGTGACCAGGACGTAGAGGCCAGCACTGGCAACGGTGCCGATGACCGACGCGCGCAGCACGTTCGTGCGGGGATCCTTCACCCGCTTGGCCGTGATGGCCGCCGCCTCGACACCGATGAAGGAGAAGAGCGCCACACCCGCGGCAATGCCAATGCCGTTGTAGAGACTGCCACCCGAGGCGTTGAAGGGTCCGAAGTTCGCCTTCGCGACGAAGAACCAGCCGACGACCCCCACAAAGAGCAGCGGCAGGAACTTCAAGACCACCGTGATGTTCTGGAACCAGGACATCTGGCGCACACCGGTCAAATTGATGACCGCGGGAATCCACAGACCGAACATCGCGATGCCCCAGTTCTGCACGCCGCTCGGGTGTGAGAACTTGAACAAGGCGTCGACGTAGAAGACCCACGACGACACAATCGCCGCGTTGCCCGCCCAAGACTGAATCCAATAGCACCATCCGACGAGATATCCGGCGAAGTCGCCGAACTCGTGACGGGAGTACGCGTACACGCCGCCGTCGCTGTTCGGCACGCGCTTGGTGAGCTGGCCGAACAAGACGGCGAGCAGCATCGCACCCACCGCGATCACGGCGAGAACGGCGATACCCATGGTGCCCGCTCCCGCGAGGACCGCGGGCATAGTGAACACTCCTGTGCCGACGATGCTGCCGACCACCAACGCCGTGGCGGAGGTGAGGCCCAGGGCGTGAACCTTCTGCTGATTTCGTTCCGAGAGCTCCTCTTTGGCTGGCTCTTCCTTTGAGGCGGAAGGGGAGTTAAGTAAAGTCATGGTGCCTCCTTGGCTGCAGCGGGTTGGGTTTTGAGCCCTAGCCACTATTTGTATCAATAGCGCACGCCGTTTTCTGGGGCTAGGGCCCAAAGTCAAATACCCATGAAGGTGCGCGTGACGACTTCGTGACCGGGTTCGCTACACCTCATCGTTACGGTGACAACTTGTTCGAAACGCATGAGTTATGCATTCATCCAACGTCGGCGTGGGAGCTGAGGGTTGGCCAGTTCCAGCGATCACCGCACGATGAACGCGTCACAGAGTGCGGCGGGCTCTTGCAGCCGAGGCTGCGTCGACGTCGATTGTTGAAAGTGCCGCCGACGTAGTCCGCGTGCTCAAGTTCAACGTGGGCGAACTCAATGTCGCGAGGAAACCGCCGCCGCCACTGGCGATGGCTGGTCGAGTCATCCCGATAGAGAGTGAACACCCGTTGGCCGAGGCCGAGCTCACGCCGAATGAGCTTGAAGAATTACAACTAACCGAAAGCCAGACTGATCGACGCCATTGCTCTGCTCGGATGACATGCAAACCGGTCACCGGATTGACCAGTGNNTCATCAACTGCGCCAGACTCGCCGTCGCCACGCACACCACGCTGTCCGCGGCGCCGTAGTAGAGGTGCAGGGTGTCGCCGTCGTCGCGCAGGATCCAACCGCAGGGAAAGACGACGTCGGGCACGTCACCCGACTGCTCGTAGGGCGCCTGGGGACCGAAGATCCACTCGTTTCCTCTCGCGAGAACCTTGGAGGGATCGTCGCGATCGAGCAGCGCCAATCCAAGACGATAGATCGACCCCGAGGCGGTCACCCGCACGCCGTGGTAACAGATCAGCCAGCCACTCTTGGTGAGCAGCGGTGGGGGGCCGAGCCCGACCTTGTTGGCGTCCCACCAGCCGCCTCGCCGCGCAGTAAGCAACGTTCCGGCCTCACCCCAGTAGTGCAGGTCAGGGCTGAACGACAACCAAATGTGAGCGCCCAAGTTCGCGGCGGCCGCGACCGGACGGTGGATGAGGGCCCAGCGATCATCGAAAGTCACGGGGAAGAGGGCCGCATCCTTGTCCTCGGGCGCCTGGAGGACGCCGCAGCGCTCCCAGCGAACGAAGTCACGCGTTTTGGCCAGGCACACGAGCGGTCCGTAGGCCGAGTAACCGACGTAGACGACGAAGTACTCGTCGCCAATGCGGGTTATTCTCGGGTCCTCGATCCCCCAGCACTCCTCCGGGAGATCCGGGTCCGGTTCCAATCCCCTGGTCGGGTCGATCTGCCAACCGGTGAGCCCATCGTCGCTGGTGGCGACCGCTAAGGAGGAGAGGCCAGTGCGGTGCTCGACCCGCAGCAGCAGGAGCGTGCGGCCTTCGAACTCTGTAGCCCCGGGGTTGAACACCGCGTTCACCATCTTGGGAAAGTCGGCGGCGGTCATGATGGGATTACCGTCGAATCGATGAAACAATTCTCGTGCATCGGTCTGCGGACTCATGTGGATCCCTCTTTACAAACTAGTCCACTTCTACACTTTTTTACTCGTGCACGCGAATCAGAAGTACGGTAATTCGTTCGCACTCGAAGAGTCTCGGAGAAGAAGAGATCAGATTATGTTTTCGAGGCGCGCTTACTCGTAGAGTCGGGCTGACTCGCCGTGACCAGCCCCGCTGAAATCCGAAGAGCCGCATTTCCTTACAGCATTTCCTTACTACATATTGTGGGCGAGGGGGTCTGAGGCGGACCCATCCACTGCTGACACGAACAATTGCGTGTCTGAGGTCAGTAGTTTGAGGGCTCATCGGATTTCAGCGGGGTCA
>PLZP01000034.1 GCA_003152215.1 Acidimicrobiaceae bacterium
GTTGGCACTCATCGACGTACAACGCGATGTTGGCGGAGGCATCCGCGGCTTCGATGTCGAGAAGATCGGCCTCAGGATTCTCCTTGGTTGAATACGGAAACTCGAGCTGCTCTCTCACGGCCTGAATACGAAACCAGCCCCGTTCCACTTCGGTCATGTGACGGACCAGTCCGAGCAACGTGAGAGTGGAGGGGGCGGCCGATCGCAACTTGAGTTGCTCAGCGGTTAAGCCCTCGCACTTCATCAGCAGCGTCGCACGGTGATAGGCAATCCAACCATCGAGTGAGCGACGTTCGTTCTCGTGCCCGTCTGGTTCAACACGCGCCGGCAGGTTCTCGGGCCAAAGTACGTTCATGGCTACGACCATAGGTCGCGCCTCTTACATCGAGCTCGTGAAGGCATCTAGAACGCCACGAGCGGCGTCACGTGCGGACGTCCATCGCCACACACCGTCGTAATCCAAAAAAGCTCCGCGGACTCAAGCACGGACTGCGTCACATCCCACGAAGTGGCGACGGCTTCACGATCGCTGAAGCGCACGTCTACTTTCGAAATCGGTCCCTAGTTGGCTACGACGGACATCACTCCCCCCGGTCCGGCTACTCCCGCGCCGTTGCCTTGTGTCGCGAGCTCATCAATGCGACCACCCTTTCGAAGTACGACCTTCTCTTTCGCGTACAGAAAGAGCGGGTGACCCTCGAACGTCACTTGAAACAGTCCGGACGCAGTCGGCGTGACGCCGACTTTCGAAGCGTCAACACCGTGGTCGAACGTAGGCATTGCACTCGTGAGCACCGGTGACCACTGGGTGGAACAGGACGCCGCGCACGCAGCGGCGTCGCCCGCGCGCGCCGAGTACACCGTGACTGCCAGGTGATCAACATTGGCGTCTTCCTCAACCGCAAGCACGTGATCACCGTTCGAAAGGACCTCACCTTCAATGGTGGCGACCCCTGGTGCCGGTTCACCCGTGCGTGATGAAACCAGGTACCAGTAACCGTGCCATGGCGGCAACGGACGCACCGTTTCAATAAAATTCTCACCTTGGGGGGCGAAGGGTCGCGACGGCTGATCGAACAGATAGAGCGGGTGTCCGGCGTAGGTGACTTGGTCGCCAATCCCCTTCCGATGAATCGTGCCGAGGAGTTTTTGCTCGACGCCCGGGCCGGCGACGGGCGTCGCCTTCGTAGTGAACGCCGGCCAATCATCCGAACTCACGTCATTGAGTAGATCTCGTTGCGGACCGGTGCACGTGAGGGCGACAACAACGGATGCCCCGGTGTCGTAGCCCTGGGACTTCGTTGTTCCACAACCAAGTCGACCGTCAACATCTCCACTGAATTCGTAGAGCGGAAAGCCACCGAGTCCGACGTCCAGTTTGCCGCCAACGACGAGAACTTTGCCATACTTCGCCGTGGACAGCATGGACACGATCGCACCTTTGGGCACTGCCTTTGACGTGAACACTCCGAGCGATGCCAGAAGCACGACAATGACGAGTACTGCGGCCACCACCGTGCCGACGAGTTGTCGCGTAGGCATCTTCTGCACCGGTAATCCCTCTCTACTCATTCACTTTCCCTGAGCGGTACTCGTCGTTCCAGATTGTTGCCCTGGCACGCCTCCGGGGGTTACAGAACTTCATAATCGTAGAGCAATGGCACATCTGAACCCCGACGCTGACACCGTGGAGAATAGGGACGGTACGGTTGGTCGAATGACAGTGGCGTTCGTGGACGAGGAACCAGTGGAGCACCGTCGGTCGCGAAGGTCATCGATGAACGGCCACTACCGCGCCATGCGACGTGGTCAACGTCGCATGGCGCTCGCCGCCGGTGCGATGACGGCGATGACGGCGATCGTTGCGCCACACGTTGCCTACGGACTCCAAGCGCATGCCGCAGGAACTTCGTCCCCATATGGCGTGGGCGTGACGCGCTGTACATTCGTCGATCGAACACGAAGTGTGCTCGACTACGCAACGTCACCGCCATCGGTACTCGCTCGACAGCGAACGCTGGTGACTGAAATCCGCTACCCCACACTCTCGCAGTCGCCCAACCACTCCGAGATCACGAATGCGCCACCGGCGCAACAGGCCGATGGATTTCCCATGATTGTCTTTGCACACGGCTACGACGTCACCCCGGGGACGTACGCCTCGTTGCTCGAGACCTGGACCGAGAAGGGATTCGTTGTCGCGGCGCCAATTTTTCCCGACGAGAGCAGTACCGAGGTGAACCGACAACACGTCGATACGGAGGGCGACATTTACAACGAACCGGCCGACCTCGCGTTCGTTACCCGACAACTCCTAGCCGACTCGTCAACACTCTCTGCGGCCTGTCCGCTCGTGCAGGGCCTCGTTCAACCGAGCGAACTCGCCTTCGCCGGACACTCTGACGGCGCCGACGCCGTGGGCCTTCTCGCTTACTCAACCGGTCGAGATCCACAGGGCGTCTCGTACGCCAGTCTTCGCCAGGGGCTGGCAATCCGGGCGACGATGATCTTTTCGGGTTCGGAGGATGGAACTGCTCCCTATAGAGCGGATCCTTCACAGCCGCCGCTCCTCCTCGTCCAAAGTGCCCGTGATCAGTGCAACGCGCCCGACGAGGGTCTCGAACTCTACGGCGCCATCAGCCAAGGTGACAAGTGGTTCCTCGAGCTACTCCACGCACATCATTTGCCACCTTTCGATGGTGAGGACCGCGCCGCATTCGACGTGGTCGCAACGACGACGACGTCATTTCTCCAATTCGCGCTGAGCCATACGCTCAGCGCCTCGTCGTTGCAATCAACAGGCAATGCTCGGCCACTGGTTGGACGATTGAATCGCGGCGGCGCAGGGCCAACCATCGCGTTGTACCTCGACGCACCACCCTGTGGTTTTCACTGAGTTGCGGCCGTCGTCAGTGCGTGACTTGGGCAGCGATGAACGCGAGCGCGACCAGAAGTGCAACGACCTGCACGATTCGACGAACGACGGGACTTCGCGACCGATAGCCAGTGGCACGCCACATCTGTTGTGACATGCCAGCGGGACTGAACGGATCGGCTTCGAAACCACTTCCCTCGTCCGGCCACATCACGGGCGGCGTGGCGTCGACGACGGCGTGCGACGCTACGTCGCCCGTCTTCCTGCGTCGACCCTGACTACCCACAACAGCCAGCGTACGTCCGGTTCACCAACAAAGGGGCGTCGTTGCGACATCGGACGTCAACCGACGTCGACACATTCTGGCAACGGAGCAGGGTTCTAGTGTGGCCCGATGGAGTTACCTTCACCTTCGGACTTCGAACGCCCTCGCGCAGAACTTTTCCTCGACTATTTGGCCTTCTTTCGTGGTCGTGTCATTGAGAAGGTATCTGAGTTGCCCGACGACGCCCTCACGACGAGCATCCTTCCCTCGCAGTGGACGCCCCTCGGATTGGCAAAGCATCTGACCTTTGTCGAGATGCGATGGCTTGAGTGGGGCTTCGAGGGCCAGAACGTCCCAGACCCG
>PLZP01000064.1 GCA_003152215.1 Acidimicrobiaceae bacterium
CGCGAAAAGAACGCAGCAGTTGCGCGGTGCAGTGGCACTCCGCTCCTGCATACAGAGGACGCAAAGTGGTACACGGCAGTGAAGTGACCTTATTAATTACGTGCATCGTCACACTCGTCTTGACCCCTCGCGCCTTCATTCCTCCCAACACCCTCCACGTCGCCGGCCCCTCGCTGCGCGTGGCGTCCATACCTACTAGTGCGGGGCACCGCGCCCCCATTTCCACGAACTCAAGGAGTACCCGTCGTGAGCGACGAATCCAACACTCAATCCGTAGCATCACCTAGTCCTCGCATAGGCGACACCCGACCGGCACCTCAGATTGGCGATACGCGGCCAGGAGCACAGTCACCGACGTCATCCAATGGTCAGAGTGCGCCGAGTCGTCCGAGCCAAGGTGGCCAGGGCGGCGGCAACAAGCGCCGTCGCGGCGGTCGCGGTCGTGGCGGCCAGGGTGGACAAGGTGGTCAAGGTGGCCAGTCGCGCACCCAAACTCGTACCTTCGACACGCCCGTAGAGGCGTCAGCCCCAGAAGCGGCGGGCGAAGAGAGCGCCGTCGGACGCGGTAAGAACAAGCGCCGTCGCGGCGGCGAGCGACGCACGCGCGCGCAGGGCCGCTACTTGATGTGCGTGCACACGTCCGATGAGGCGACNNCCGGGCATGGAACTCGCGTTCGTCGACATTGGTATTCCAAAGAACGCGGTGCTGTACCGCGGTGACATCTCCTTTGACATGGATGACGTCGAGGGAACGTCGTCCAACGACAAGCGCATTGAACAGATGATCAAGTCCGGTCAGACCATCATCTGTCAGGTCACGAAGAACGCGATTGGCGCCAAGGGCGCACGCCTCACCCAAGAGGTCTCGCTGCCCGGTCGCTTCGCCGTGCTCGTGCCGAACTCGTCGACCATTGGCATCTCCAAGCGCCTGCCCGACGGTGAACGTCGACGCCTACGAAAGATCATCGATGAGGTGAAGCCTGAGCGCCACGGCATCATCATTCGCACCGCCGCCGAGGGCGTCACCGCCGACGACCTCGCGCGTGACGTGACGTCGCTGTCGGAGAAGTGGGCCGCGATTGAAGCCGAAGTCGCCAAGTCGAGTCAGCCCCGTCTCGTGTACCGCGACCTCGACCTCGCCGTTCGCGTGCTTCGCGAAGAGCTCAACGATGACTACCGCGGTGTCTTGATAGACGATCAGGTGCTCTACGAGAAGGTTCGTGAGTACGTGCTGGCCGTCAATCCTGAATTGGCAGACCGCATCGAGTACTACGACCGTTCGACCGAGGAACTGCCCCTCTTCGAGCGCTACTTCGTCCACGAGCAGCTGCACCGTGCGCTCGATCGCAAGGTCTTTCTGCCCTCGGGTGGCTCACTCATCATCGAGCGCACCGAGGCGCTCACCGTGGTGGACGTCAACACGGGCAAGAACGTGGGAACGACGAATCTCGAAGAGACGGTCTTTCGCAACAACCTCGAGGCGGCCGAAGAGGTCGCTCGACAGCTGCGACTTCGTGACATCGGCGGCATCATTGTCATTGACTTCATCGACATGGAGGCCAAGGGGAATCGCGAGGCCGTGGCGTCGGCGCTTCGCCAGGCGCTGTCGCGCGACAAGACCCGTACCCAGGTCTTTGACATCTCTGAATTGGGCCTCGTCGAGATGACCCGCAAGCGCGTGAACGAGGGTCTTCTCGAGTCGGTGTCCAAGATCTGTACGGTCTGTGACGGACGTGGCTTCGTCGTCGAGACGGGCCTGTAGGCCGAGGCGCATGTCCCAATCGACTACTATGGAAACCCTATGTACGCCGTTATCCGTGTAGGCACATCTCAAGAGCGCGTCACCGAGGGCCAAGTTGTCCGCGTTGACCTGCGTTCAGAAGAGAATGGCGCCGAAATCCAGTTCGAACCAGTGCTTTTGGTTGACGGCGAGTCCGTCGTTGCCGGCCCCGCCTTGAAGGGCGCGACCGTCACCGCCACCATTCTCGGTGAGGAGAAGGGGCCCAAGATTCGCGCCCTCACCTACAAGGCGAAGTCGATCCAGCGCAAGCGCTGGGGCCATCGCCAGCACTACTCGACCGTCGAGATCACCAAGATCTCGCCCAAGGCCTAAGGAGTATCGATGTCAAAGACGAAAGGCGGCGGTTCTACCAGGAACGGCCGCGATTCCAACGCGCAGCGCCTCGGGGTGAAGACCTTTGACGGCACTGCGGTCAAGTCCGGAAGCATCATCATCCGTCAACGTGGAACCCAGTTCCACCCGGGCCGCAACGTCGGCATTGGTAAGGATGACACGCTCTTCGCGCTCGCTGAGGGAACTGTGAAATTCGGATTCCGCGGCGGCCGAAAACTGGTCGACGTCCTCGTTGACTGAGTTTTCCTCCTAAAACAAGAAACCCCCGGGCGAAAGCCCGGGGGTTTCTTGTTATTAGAGAGAACTACGCGCTCTTGACTGCCTTTTTAAAGGTTGAGCCAATGGAAACCTTCGGAGCGTTCGACGCCTTCACCTGGATGGCCTCACCGGTTTGGGGGTTACGGGCCGTGCGGGCCTTACGGGCAACGCGCTCGAATGAAAGGAAGCCCGACAAAACAATCTTCTCACCCTTTGAAACATTACTGACTACGACTTCTTCTAGGGCCTTGAGGACCTCAGCTACCGTGTTCTTGCTTGCGCCACTCTCGGCAACAATCGCATCTACCAACTCGGCCTTGTTCACCGGTCGACTCCTTACTCTTCGTTGAAACGGACTGGGAGTGTTCCCAGCAACCGGAGCCATCTTTACGCAGAAATGGGGAAATTCGGGGATTTCTCATAAGATTCCGGTCAAAGTTAGCCATTTACTGGTGTGTAAGTACTGGTCAGAGCGGATATCAAAGAAACTGTGCCTAAAAAAATCGTAACTTGGCGAGAGCGATTTTGGCCCGAAAACCCCAAAAAATGGGGAAACGACAGCAATTGCGATCGGTCATCACGCCCGGCACCCCTCCACGTCCAACTGGCAGCGCTGCGTGGCCAACGACTGTTCGATCCCGACGGTGATTTCGTCGATAAAGGACTGACGTACTGGTGACGCTTCAGCGGGTACCTCGACCGCCAACACAATGTTGGTGGCAGTTACTTCAAACGTGAAGCGGAAGATCGCGCAGCCACGCGTTTCGAGCTGTGTCAAAAGCGCGAGTGCGCTGAGGCCGTCGAAATCAGAGCGAAGCACGAGTTGCGTTCTTGTCGGTGCGACGCGGACGCAGCGCTCGACATCGTCAGTGACGAGGACCCGCCAGTCACTCAACTGTGCCCGGGCGGAGGCGCCGTCGAGCGTGCACGCAACGGGAACGCTCACGAGAGGGACTCTATTGGCCGCCCTCGTGCTCGTGCTCGCGGCCAGCAAAAAAGGGCGCGCAAACCTTCGGCCGTAGGATGGGGGCATGTCCTCCTTCGTCGATTCGGCCCAATTGCACGCCAAAGCCGGCGATGGCGGGGCCGGCTGCGTCAGTTTTCGACGTGAAGCGCACGTCGCCAAGGGCGGTCCCGACGGGGGCGACGGCGGTAAGGGCGGCGACGTCTGGATTGTCGCCGACCACAATCAGTCGTCCCTCCTGGGCTTTCGCGACCACCCCTTTCGGCGCGCCACCGACGGTCAACACGGCACGTCAAAGCGCATGCACGGTTCCAAGGGCAAGGACATCGTCGTCATCGTGCCCGTCGGCACCATGGTCAATGACCGAGACGGGAACCTGCTCGTTGACCTAAAGGGCCCCGGCGATCGCTGGCTGGCGTCCGAAGGCGGGCTCGGTGGACAGGGCAACGCTCGTTTCCTCTCGAACAACCGGCGCGCTCCCGCCTTCGCCGAACAGGGCGAGGTTGGTCAAGAGAATTGGTACAACCTCGAGCTCAAGCTCCAGGCCGACGTTGCACTTATTGGCTTTCCGAATGTGGGCAAATCCACACTCATTGCACGAGTGTCGGCGGCTCGGCCCAAGATTGCGGACTATCCCTTCACGACGCTCGTGCCGAACCTTGGCGTCGTGCGCGTCGGCACGCGCGCCGGACGACCGGCCGACGCCACGGAGTTCGTTATGGCCGACATTCCCGGACTCATTGAGGGTGCCGCCGAGGGCCGTGGCCTCGGTCACGACTTTTTGCGGCACGTCGAGCGAGCCCGAGTGCTCTGCGTCTTGTTGGACTTGAGCGAGATGGCACCGCTCGCGCCACAAGAGCAACTCGACATCTTGCTGCGCGAACTGGGCGACTACCAGGCCGACCTGTTGGAACGTCCCCGCGTCGTCGTGGGATCAAAGGGTGATGTCGCGGCGTACGAAATGGACGACGTCCTCACCATCTCGTCCATCACCGGGGAAGGAATCGATCAACTCGTCGCCCAACTCGCGGGACTCGTCGCGCAGGTTCGTCGAGAGGAGAACCAACTCCTCGAGCATGAAGTCGTCGTCCACCGGCCGTTGCCCGACGAGATCACCGTCGACAAAGCCGGAGCCAATGAGTGGGTCGTGGCGGGGCGACCGGCAATTCGTGCCGTGCGCTTTCAGGACCTCACGGACGACGAAGCGCTGGCTGAGATCGTTCGACGACTGCGCACGCTGGGCGTCGATCGCATGCTCACGCGCGCGGGTGTTCGTGACGGCGACATCGTGAACATCGGGCCACTCTCCTTCGAGTGGTGGCGCGATGATGTGAGCGCGGGACTGGACCGAGGCGATCATCACCGAGCCACGCGACGCGAGCGACTCGCGCGACACGGGCGACTGGACCTTGGGGAACCTGATGACGACGCGTAGCGTGGTCGTGAAAATCGGCACCTCGTCGGTGACCGACGCCGTGGGCGGTGTCGCGTACGGCGTGCTCGTGAATATCGCGCTCGACGTGGTCGACCTTCGTGAGAAGGGCTGGCACGTCATCGTGGTCACCTCCGGCGCGATCACCGCCGGCTGGGCCGAGGTCGGCAAGGAGCGCCCCCGACCGACCGACAGCGTCACCCTCCAGGCCGTGTCCGCCGTTGGTCAACCGCTCCTAATGCACGCGTGGCGTAACGCATTCGCTGAAGTCGGCGCATCGGTCGGTCAGGTCCTGCTCGCGCCCCTCGACTTCAGTCACCGCGGGCAGTACCTGCACGCACGCGGCACCCTGGAGGCGCTTCGCTCGCTCGACGTCGTGCCGATCGTCAACGAGAACGACGCCGTGGCCGACGAGGAGATTCGTTTTGGCGATAACGACCGCCTCGCCGCGCTGGTCGCCAATCTGGTCGGCGCGTCGCACCTGGTGCTCCTCACCGACACCGACGGACTACTCACGGCCGACCCTCGCCTGGACCCGACGGCGACTCTCATCGAAGAGGTCGCGGCCTTTGACACGGAACTCATTGACGTGGCGGGCGCCAGTCGCTCCGGCGTCGGCAGCGGCGGTATGGCGTCAAAGCTCGCGGCCGCGCGCATGGCGACGTGGTCGGGCATTACGACCGTTATCGCACCGGCGCACGCGCACAACGCGTTGCTCCACGCCATCAACGCCACGCCCGGTTTCGGGACGACGTTCCACCCTCGACCGGGACGTCTCTCGGCTCGAAAGTCGTGGATTGCATTCGCGGTCGCGAGCCAAGGTTCGCTGCACGTCAACGCCGGTGCGCTGGCCGCCCTCGAGCACGACGGGCGCAGCCTGCTGCGCGTCGGCGTCGAACGCCACGACGGCTCCTTCGTCGAAGGCGACGCCGTCGAGATCAAGGGACCGGACGGTTCGGTGATTGCGAAGGGACTGGTGCGAGTGAGCGCGGAATCGTTCAACGAAAGTGACGATGTCGTCGTCCACCGAGACGACCTGGTCCTCCTTCGTCGCCCGTAAGTTCACCCATTACGCTTGTGAAATGACAACGAGTGGATTGGCCGCGCAGGGCCGCGCCGTGCGCGAAGCCGCCACCGCGCTGGGTCAAGCGAGCGACGAGCAGCGCCGGGCGGTATTGGCGCACGTTGCCGACCTCCTCGAAGAGACCTGCGAGGAACTCCTCGTCATCAATAGCGACGAAGTCGCCGCCTACGACGAGTCGGGTGCCGGACGGGACCGTCTCACGTTGACGCCCGCGCGCGTCGCGGGCATGGCCAGTGCGTTGCGCGAGATCGCCGACAACGCCGACCCACTCTTTGAGGTCGTGGACGCGAGCGTTCGCCCAAACGGACTGGCGATTGAACGTCTGCGCGTTCCCCTGGGTGTGATCGGTGTCGTCTATGAGAATCGTCCGAACGTGACAAGTGACGTGGCCGGGCTGTGCGTGCGCAGCGGCAACGCCGCCTACCTACGAGGTTCCTCAACGGCCCTGAAGACCAATCAGTTCATCGTGTCGCTCTGGCATGAGGCGCTCGAGAAGGAGGGTCTGCCCGCAGCGGGGGTGTCCCTCGTCGAAGACACGTCGCACGATACGGCAACCGCCTTTATGCAGATGACCGACGTGCTCGACTGTTTGATCCCTCGCGGCGGACCGAGCCTCATCGCCGCGATGCGTGAACACGCACGCGTGCCCTACGTCCTCGACGGTGATGGAAACTGCCACATCTTCGTTGACGCCTCCGCCGACGTCGAGAGTGCGGTGGCCATCGTGCGCAACGCCAAGACCTCTCGTCCCGGCGTCTGCAACGCGGCGGAGACCGTGCTGGTACACGAAGACATCGCCGCAACGTTCCTCCCGGCGCTCGAAGCCGCGATCCCCGAGGTTGAACTGCGCGCCGACGAAGCGGCCCGACGCGTGCTCACGAATGCGACGCCGTCGAGCGAGGAGGACTACGAACGTGAGTTTCTCGACCTCATTTTGGCGGTCAAGGTCGTGCGTTCATTGGACGAGGCGATTGCGCACGTCGCGCACTATGGCACGGGACACAGCGAGGCGATCCTCACCACTGACGGGTCCAACGCCGACGCGTGGGTGCGTCGAGTGGACGCGGCCGCAGTGCTCGTGAACGCGTCGACGCGTTTCATCGACGGCGGCGAGCTGGGACTCGGCGGCGAGGTCGGCATCTCGACCCAGAAATTGCACGCCCGAGGTCCGATGGGATTAAAGGAACTGACCTGTCTTAAGTGGGTCGTACGAGGAGAAGGACAGATTCGATGACCGCACTGGACCCGCGCGAGGAGCTCGCGATACGACTCGGACTGAGTGAGGTACCGCCCGTGCGCTTTGACTCCGCGAAGGATGTGCTCGCGCGCTTGGCCGAGAACGACTACCTGAGTGACGACGCGATTGCGTCCGTCTGCTTTCTCGCCGACCGCCTCGCGAAGCCCGTGCTCGTAGAAGGACCGGCCGGCACCGGCAAGACCGCCCTCGCCAAGGCCGTCGCCGACGCGATTGGGGCGCGCCTTATCCGACTCCAGTGCTACGAAGGACTCGACGACTCCAAGGCGCTCTACGAGTGGAACTACCGCAAGCAGTTGCTGCGCATCCAGGCCGGGCGCCCCGAGGGTGACGGCACGGAGGATTGGGGCGACCTCGAAGAGGACATTTTTGGTGAGGAGTTCCTGCTCACTCGACCGCTGCTCGAGGCGATTTCGGCCACCGATCCCGTCGTGCTGCTGATTGACGAGGTGGACCGCGTTGAATTGGAGACCGAAGCGCTGCTGCTCGAGATTCTCTCGGAGTACCAGGTGTCGATCCCCGAGCTCGGCACGGTGAAGGCGAAGCAGATCCCGATGGTCTTTCTGACGTCCAACAACACGCGAGAGCTCTCCGAAGCCCTCAAACGTCGTTGCCTCTACCTCTACATTGGCTACCCGACTGTCGAGCGCGAGCGCGACATCATTGTGTCGCGAGTGCCGGGCATCACGAGCACGTTGGCCGAACAGATCGCGCAAGTTGTTCGTTCCCTGCGTTCGCTCGACTTGAAGAAGGCGCCGTCGGTGGCCGAGACCCTCGACTGGGCGCGAACGCTCGTCGTGCTCGGACGCAAGGAGATCGGCGAAGAGGACGCGGCGCAGACGCTGCACATCTTGTTGAAGTACCAGACCGATATCGAGCGAGCGACGAAGGAACTACTCGGTCGTCCCAAGTCCGGTGCTTAAACTCCTCGGCGACTTCATTGGCGAACTGCGCGCCGCGGGAATTCCCGTGTCGATGAGCGAACACGTCGACTCGGCCAAGGCCATGGAAGTCATCGACCTGAGTGACCGTGCGCTGGTGAAGAACTCTCTCGCCGCCACGCTCGTGAAGGACGGCGACCACCTGCCGGTCTTCTCGACGGCCTTCGAAGTGTTCTTTTCGAACCGCTCCTGGGATAACGCCGCACAGTTCATGGACGACGTCGACACCGACGAGATGGACCGCGAGGGAGCGGCCGGTGCGTCAGGGCCTGGTCAGTCACGCGGCGAAGGCGGCGGGTCGTCGTCGTCGCTGAGCGCAGCGGAACTGGCCGATCTCCTCTTTCGCGCACTACGTGATGGCGACCGTGAGGCGCTTCGCATGGCGGCCGGCGAGTCCGTCACGCGCTACGCCGGCATGGAACCGGGCCGTCCGGTCGGTGGCACCTATTACCTCTATCGGACATTGCGCAATCTCGATCTCGAGAACCTCGAACAACGCCTGACGCTCGGCACCGGTGAAGAGGCCGATCGCCTCGAACAACGTCTCGCGCGCGAAGAGGCTCGCTCGCGTATCGACCTCTTGAAGGCGGAAATTGAGCGAGTGATTCGTGAACGTCTCGTGGATGACCGCGGAGCAGAAGCACTCGCCAAGTCCGTGCGCAAACCACTGCCCGAGGACCTCGACGTGATGCACGCGAATCGCGACGAGATGGCCCAGCTCGAGCGCGCCCTGCGTCCGCTCAGTCGCAAACTCGCGGTTCGTCTCGCGCGTCGGCGCCGTCGACGTCGTCGCGGTCCGGTCGACCTTCGTCACACCGTGCGACGAAGCCTCTCGACCGGTGGCGTGCCCATCGACCTGCGATTCAAGCCGCCGCACCCCGCCAAGCCGGAGATCTTCGTCATCGCGGACATCTCTGGGTCAGTCGCCTCGTTCGCGCGGTTCACGTTGCACCTCGTGCACGCGATCAGCTCGCAGTTTTCCAAAGTCCGCAGTTTCGTCTTCGTCGATGGGCTCGACGAGGTGACGAGGCTCTTTGACGGCGTCGACGATCCGGCCGAGGCCGTCGCGAAGATCAACGCCGAGGCCGACGTCATCGCCTTTGACGGACACTCGGACTACGGCCGCGCGCTTCTCACGTTCCACGAACGCTTCGCGAAGGACGTCACTCGGCGCTCGACGGTTCTCATTCTGGGCGACGCGCGCAACAACTACCACCAAGCCCACGCCGAAGTGATTGCGGACCTTAAGTACCGCGCGAAGGCCGTCTACTGGTTGAACCCTGAACCGACGGCCTACTGGAACAGCGGCGACTCAATCGTCAGCCAGTACGCCCCGTACTGCGAGCGTGTCATCGAGTGTCGAACGCTTCGCCAGCTCGAGGCGTTCGTGGGGGAACTGTCGTGAACGAAGACCAGCGACTGCCGCCGGCGGGCTTCCGCCAGCGCGGCCCCGAACCTACGGGGACGAGACTCCTGATGATTCGTCACGGCGAGAGCTACGCCAACGCCGACGGTGTGGCCGGTGGACCACTCGGTGACGGGGGACTGACGCCCCTTGGCAAGCGCCAAGCGCTCGCCCTCGTGGAGCGGCTCAAGGTAAGTGGCGAACTGGCGAAGGCGACCGCGTTCTACACGTCAGCGTTGCCACGCGCCATTGAAACCGGAGCGATCGTCGCCGAAGTGCTGCGGGGGCTGGTCGCGGTACAGGACGGCGATCTCAACGAGATCAACGTGGGCGATGGCGACGGCCTGCCCTGGGCGCAGTACGTCGAGAAATATGGTGCGCCGGACTGGGACCGCGACCCGAATCAAGTGACCGCGCCGGGCGGCGAGTCATTAATCAGTTTCCACGAGCGCTGTCGAGAGGCGATCGGAAAACTAGTGGCGCTGCACCCGCACGAACTCGTTGTCTTGGTCGTGCACGGCGGGTTCATCGAACAGGCGATGAAGATCTACCAGGGCGTCGGACCTGAGGTTCGGCTGCGGCCGCGAATAGAGAACTGTTCGATGACCGAGATCGAGTTTCGCGACGGCTGGATCCGGCTGCTCCGTTACAACGACCGCGCGCCGTTGCCAGCGGAGTAACGCTGGAGGAATTCCGCGACATGAAAGGCCATGTCGAGGCTCTGGGTCGCATTGAGTCGTGGATCGCAAATTGACGTGTAGTTCAGATCGAGGTCACCTTCGTTGAGGCGTGACCCGCCGCCCAGGCACTCGGTGACGTTGTCGCCCGTCAGTTCGATGTGAAGGCCACCGGGCCACGTGCCCAGCTGTTGGTGGACGTCGAAGAACTTGGACGTCTCGGACAACACGTCGTCGAAACGTCGCGTCTTTTGACCGCCGGCGGCAACGAACGTGTTGCCGTGCATGGGGTCACAGGCCCACACGACGTCTCGACCTTCATCACGCAACGCGTCGACGAGGGGGGGAAGTCGGTCACTGACGAGTTGGTCACCCATCCGCGAAATCAAGGTCAGGCGCCCGGCGCGGTTTTCGGGGTTGAGTACGTCGACCAGGCGCAGGAGTTCATCAGCGCCCAGTGACGGGCCGACCTTGAGGCCGATCGGGTTTGACACACCGCGCAGGAACTCAACGTGCGCGCCGTCGAGTTGGCGCGTGCGGTCGCCGATCCACAGCAGGTGCGCGGAGCAGTCATACCAATCACCCGTGAGCGAGTCCTGGCGGGTGAGTGCCTGTTCGTAGGGGAGGATGAGGGCCTCGTGACTGGTGTAGAAATCGACGCCCTGGAGGGCACCGTCGTCGTGCAGGTCGATGCCACAGGCCTTCATGAACTGCAACGCGCGTTCAATCTCATCGGCCACGACTTCGTAGCGTTTGCCTTCGAGTGAGTTCGCGACGAACTCTTGGTTCCACGCGTGTACCCGAGACAGCGCGGCGAAGCCACCGGTCGTGAAGGCGCGCAGGAGATTGAGCGTCGCGACGCTCTGGTGGTACGCGGCCAGCAAACGCTCGGGATCGGGACGTCGCGACGTGGCGTCGAACTCCTCGCCGTTGACGATGTGGCCGCGAAAGGCGGGCAACGAGACGCCGTGACGCTCTTCGAATTCGTCAGAGCGGGGCTTGGCGAACTGTCCGGCGATGCGTCCGACCTTGATGACTGGCACGCCCGACGCGTAGGTGAGGGCCACGGCCATTTGGAGAATGACCTTCAGTTTGTCGCGAATCGAGTCGGCCGATCCCTCGTCGAAGGACTCCGCGCAGTCACCGGCCTGCAGGAGGAAGGCCTTGCCGTGCGCGACAAGTTCGAGATGTTCCAGGAGCCGACGGGCCTCTCCGGCAAAGACAAGCGGTGGTTTTTTAGCGAGTTCACCTTCGACACGTGCGAGGTGATCGAGGTCGGGCCACGTCGGACTCTGGTGCGCTTTTCGCGCGCGCCATGACGAGGCGCTCCAGATGTTGGTGGACTTCTCCATCGTGTAAGCCTAAGGGTTTGGCGGACGTGTCGGCAATCGTGACGTCTTAAGAGCGAGTGTCCTATTACGTAGCCGCCCCGTAAACAGCTTTGATCGATGTCACACGACGTCAGTACGGTCACAAGTGGATCCGTGTTGCTTCGGCGGCGTGAATTCGGCACCGTGAAGCACGGGAAGAGCCCTTCGCCACTCGAACAAGCCTCGAAAGAGGTAGGGCCTTGGGACGGAACCGGGTAGTGCCGGGTGAGAATCTGGTACTCCGGACGGTGAGCAAGTGCCGGCGACTCTGTCGGTCAAGGCAAACCGGTGTGTCGACGGAGGACACACGCTTTAAGGTGCGTTGCGTGAACATTCGGCGAATGGGTCTCTTCGGTGGGACCTTCGACCCTCCACATTTCGGTCACGTCGCCGCGCTCGAAGCGGCCGCGGCGACGCGACGCTACGACGTCATTGAGGTGACCGTGGCCGGTGATCCGTATGTGAAGAGCGAGGAGAGCACAGTTCGCTCAGCCGACGTGCGACTCGCGATGGCGCGGGCGGCGTTCGATGCGCTCGACCTCGTGCACGTCTCGGATCGAGAGATTCTTCGCACTGGTCCGTCGTACACGGTTGATACGGTGCGCGAGTTCTTGAAGGAGGCCGAACAGGTGGACCTCATTGTCGGCGCCGACTTGGCAGAACAGCTGAACGCGTGGCACGAGGCCGAGGAACTACGAACATTGGTTCGTGTGGGGATCGTGCCGAGACCCGGTGCACCCACGGTTGTCCCTGATGGATGGGACGGTTATGAGATTGAAATGGCTCCGGTGGATCTTTCGAGTTCGTTCATACGCAACACGAACCTCTCGCGCGACGTCCTCACAAAATTTCTTCCGGCTGCAGTTATTCCGCTTTACCTGGACGCACGAGGCTAAAGTTTCGCTATATGGCAGTTCGACTCTTTGATGCGACCGAGCCCGAGTCTCCGAGACTCCGTGGTTTGGAAGCGGCGCCGCTCCGGCGAAGAGAGTTACGACGCATACGACATCGCTACGCAGTTGTCGGCGTGTTGTCACTTTCGCTTCCGTTCTTCGCTGCGCTGGTGGTGCTCGGGGTGTCGCACTGAGTGACTCCGTGATCAGCGGCGAGAAGGTTCGCGGCCCGCACACCAGTTTCGTCGCCGCTCTCGTCAATGCCGCCGTGATGGGCGCCGAGGACAAACTGGCTCGCGACACGGTGGTGCTCGACCTCCGTGACCTCGTGGACTCCTTCGACGTGCTCGTCGTCGCCTCTGGACGCAACGACCGCCAGGTGCGCGCGATTGCCGAGGAGATCGAGCGACTGATCGAACTCGCGCTCGACGTCAAGCCCAATCACGTCGAAGGTCTGGCCGGGGCCGAGTGGATCGCCCTCGACTACGGCGACGTCATCGTCCACGTCTTCGACGAAGCGGCTCGCGAGTACTACGACCTGGAACACCTGTGGAACGCCGCGCCGGCCTATCGACCGGCCGCCATTCTCTAGCTGTTCAACAGACTCTGCACGTCCGCGGGCGTCACGAGTCTTCGCTGATGGCCATCGGGCAGGGGCGCCAGGACCGCGGTGCCCCCAATCGTGATCTCAATGCCCCGTGAGGCGCCCACGTTGTGGGCCGTGAGGACCAACTGGCCAACCGCGAGGACCTCCTCGGAGCGCGACAATCTTGAGAGCGACGAGGCGAGGTCGATGTAGCCAATGCCGTCCTTGATGCTGGCCGAGAGGATGACCAGGCTTCGCGGCAGCGCCGAGGTGTAGCCGGCTTGCGACTCGAATTTGGTGGGCCCAAGCACGAGTTGACGCAGTACCGACGCCAGAACCGGGGGAGAGGGCACGATCCGACTGGACGGCGACAGGTGGCCCGTCACGTCCACGATGTACACCGGCTGGGTCTTGAAGCGGACGTGTCCGTTGTTCGTGCCCGGAATGGTCTTGCCGAGTAGACCGAAGGGGACGTGGGTTGGCGAGATGTCGGCGGGGTGCTTGGCGGTGGGCACCAGGGTGCAACTGCTGAGGGCCACCGCGCCGAGGGCCAGCGCGATTACGAGACGCAGGCGTTTCACGTTCCCTCGCTTTGGACGAGGGGCAACAGGATCTGGAATCGGGCCCCGCCGTCGGGACTACGCGACACCGTGATCGTCCCGCCAAAGGCCCGCACGTGGTCACGCACGAGCGCCAGACCCAGTCCCGTCCCGCGCGCGATGCCGCGATCGTGGGCCGCCCGTCCCCGAAAGAACCGCTCGAAGACCTGCTCGGACTCCTCGAGCGGCACACCGGCCCCGGCGTCGTCGACGTTGACCTCGACCAAGGCGTCCGCGACATCGATCCGCAGCGCCACGGCGCCGCCCGCGTAACGGTGCGCGTTGTCGATGAGGTTGGTGATCACGCGCTCGAACCGGCGTCGATCCACGCGCACCAACGGGTCGCCGACGCCGCTCGCTACCTCCACGGGCGGCTCGTCCAGTCCGAGGCGACGCGAGGCCGAAAGAACGGATTGCCGGGCCAGTTCAACCACTGGCAGCGTCTCCATGACGAGTGGCACGCCGCCATCGCTTCGCGCCATCTCCAAAAGGTCTTCGACGAGGGACTGGAAGATCGAGAGGTCGGCGAGGAGGAGGTCGAGGCTCTCGCGACCGGCCGGTGAGAGGTCGTCGCGGTGCTGTTGCAGGACCGACGCGGTCGTCGCGAGCGTCGTGAGCGGGGAGCGCAGTTCGTGGCTGACGTCGCTCGCGAAACGCGCGTCACGTTCGAGGCGCTGGACGAGTTGGCTCACCATTTGATTGAACGACTCGGTCAACTGCTGGACCTCGCGGTCGGCCCGGTTCACGAGGAGGCGCGTCGTCAGTGCGCCTTCGGCGATCAACGCGGCGGCGTTACTCACTTCCGTCAGCGGGCGAACCGTCCGGCGTGCGACCCACAGCCCACCGCTCAGGCCGATCAGTGACGTGGCGAGTGCGCCAAAGATGAGCGCTATCAGGAGCAGTCGTAGCGTATGTTCCAGGTTGGAGAGCTGAAAGACCTCGAAGAACTGCGTCTCGACTGAGGGGATCGGCACGCCCACGACGAAGATGATTCGGCCATTCACGCGCAGCGTCTGTTCCGTCGCCCGACCGGCGTCGACGGTGTTGAGCGTGTCGGCCGACACGTCATAGGTCGACGCCGAGTTGGAACGGGCGAGCCACTCCTGATGCGTGCGCACGAGTACGTTGCTCGCGGAGGCATTCTCGATCGAGTTCAGGAGGTTCGAGAGTTCCGGTGGCGAGTTGTAGAGCGTGCTGCGCACGAGGTCCGCGTTGACGTAGCTCTGACCGAGGTCGGCCTGCTGCTGGTTATCGATGAGGAGTCGCTGGACCCCGACGTAGGTGAGGGTCGCCATGAGTGAACTGAGGACGAACGCGCCCAGTCCGAAAGTAACGAGAAGGCGAAGTCGAAGACTCCGTCGCCGCATTAGATGACCAGCTTGTACCCGGTGCCTCGGACCGTCACGAGAAAGAGCGGGTTGGCGGGGTCCGGCTCGATCTTCATTCGCAGTCGTCGGATGTGCACGTCGACGAGGCGACTGTCACCGAAGTAGTCGTAGCCCCACACCCGCTCCAGCAGGTCCTCACGCGAGAGCGGCTTGCCATTGTTGCTGGCGAGGTCAGTGAGCAGCCGGAACTCGGTCGACGTCAGGTGGAGTTCGGCGCCGTCGGCGTGTCGCACGACGCCCTCGTCGGGAATGACGTGCAGGTCGCCAAGTTTGAAGGCGCCCGTACTCTTCTCGGGTCGCCGGCGAAGGTGGGCGCGCACGCGAGCGAGCAGCTCCTCGGGTACGAACGGCTTGGTGACGTAGTCGTCGGCGCCCGACTCGAGGCCGAGGACGACATCGGCGGTGTCGTCGCGAGCCGAAACAATCACGATCGGCAGGTCGCTGGCACTGCGCAGGGCGTGGCAGGTCTCGAAGCCCGTCATGCCCGGCAACATGATGTCGACAATGGCCATGTCCGACGCCATGCGGTTGAACATCGCCATGGCAACTTCTCCTGATGGGGCGTCGTCAACAATGAAGCCCTCGCCTTCGAACATCAGACGGAGCGCAGAGCGGATGTGGTCGTCGTCTTCGACGATCAAGATGCGCGACACGTGTTCTCCTTTGGAATCCCTGCCAAGACTAACGAAGAGACCCGTCAATCTAGTAGTCGTCGATAGCCTTGGGTCGTGCTACCAACGAAGAGCGATGGTCGGGCCACCGGCGCGTGGCGCCTCAAGGACTACCGAACAACGCTTCGTGCGTCAGATCGTGCCGAGGAGACCCAACGGGCCTATCTGGGTGATATCGAGGCGTTCGTCGCGTGGGCCAACGACAATGAGGTCACCCGGCCGAACGAGGTGAGCGTGCGAACGCTGCGCGACTATCTCCTCTTCATGACCGAACGCGGTGATCAACGGACGTCGATTATCCGACGCCGCGCCTCGCTTCGGGGTTACTTCACGTGGATGGTCCAACGCGGTTACCTCGTCGAGAGTCCGGCGGAGCGCCTCTCGGCGCCCAAAGCGAATCACCGGCTTCCGAAGATTGTCGTTCGCGAGCAACTCGACTCGCTGCTCGACGACGACTGGGGCGACGACGCCTGGGCGGCGCTCGACCGTGCGGTCTGTGAGGTGCTCTATGGGGCGGGTCTTCGTGTCTCAGAACTCTGCGGGCTCAATCTCTCGAGTGTCGACTTTCGCCAAGGTCTCCTGCGCGTGCTCGGCAAGGGCCGCAAGGAGCGGATTGTCCCGCTGCACCGTCGTGGTCTTGAGGCCGTGCAGCTCTGGATCGATGACGCGCGTCAAGAGGTCGTTCGTGACGACTCGCCACCTCTGGCCCTCTTCTACAACCGGCGCGGGCACCGACTCGGACCGCGCGACGTTCGCCGAATCCTCGACCACCGCGTTGCGCGCGGCCACATCCACCCCCACGCGCTTCGCCACACGTACGCCACCCACCTCCTCGAGGGTGGCGCCGACCTTCGTGTTGTCCAGGAGTTGCTCGGTCACGAGAGCCTGACGACGACCCAGATCTACACCCACGTCTCGAAGTCGAGACTCCAGAAGGTTCACCACGACACTCACCCGAGGGGATAGTTCGCCCAACGTGTAGGATTGTTCGGCTCCGCCAGAGTGGTGGAGTTGATGAGATATCCCCGTGGTTTCGTACGGTCGCCGCTTGCGGTGCACCACGTGGATCGAGCAACCGAACGGAAGGAAGAAACACGTGGCACTAGTCACCTTGCAGGAACTACTGGACTCGGGGGTCCACTTCGGGCACCAAACCCGTCGTTGGAACCCCAAAATGCGCCGATTCATCCTGGGCGAGCGCAACGGGATCTACCTCATCGACCTGCGCAAGACGCTCCTCGGCATCGAGACGAGTTACGCCTACGTCCGCGACCTCGTCGCCGGCGGCGGCGTCATCCTCTTCGTTGGCACCAAGAAGCAGACGCAGGGTCCCATTGAGGACTACGCCAAGGCCTGCGGCATGCCCTTCGTGAATCAGCGCTGGCTGGGCGGCATGCTCACGAACTTCGCCACCGTCGCCGGTCGCGTGAAGCGCATGGTGGAGCTGCGCGGTATGCAGCGCGCCGGTGACTTCGAGAACATGCCCAAGCGCGAGGCCCTTCGCCACAGCCGCGAACTCGAGAAGCTCGACCGCAACCTGAGCGGTATCGCGAACCTGGACCGCGTGCCCGACGCGATCTTCGTCATCGACACGAAGAAGGAGCACATCGCCGTGACCGAGGCCCGCAAGTTGGGTCTTCCCGTCGTGGCGGTCGTGGACACGAACTGCGACCCCGACGTCATTGACTACGTCATCCCCGGTAACGACGACGCCATTCGTTCCGGCGCACTGCTGTGTCGTCTCATCGCCGACGCCGTGACCGAAGGCCGCTACATCCGCCAGAACCGCCCGGTGATTGCGCCCAAGCAAAACTCGGCACCGGCCAACCGCGCCGCACTGGTCGAAGAGCCGGCACCGGCCGCGCCTGCTGCGCCCGCTGCCATTGAGCCCGACGCACCGGCTGTTGAGCCCGAGGCGCCCGTCGCCGAGGTCGCGACGCCACCGGTCGAGCCAACACCTGACGCCGAGGCGCCCGTCGCCGAGGTCGCGACGCCACCGGTCGAGCCAACACCTGACGCCGAGGCGCCCGTCGCCGAGATCCCCGTGCCAGAAGAGCCGTCCCCGGCCGTCGAAGAGACGGACGGAACGACGGTCACCGCCTAAATTTCGTCATCAGAGAAGCAAAGAGGAGAACCAAGGTGGCTATCACCGCGAAAGACGTACAAACACTGCGCCAGGCAACCGGCGTAGGAATCCTCGACGCCAAGAAGGCGCTCGAGGCCAACGACGGCGACCAGGAAGCGGCCACCAAGTGGCTCCGCGTGCAGGGACTCGCCACCGCTGCGAAGCGCGCCGGCCGAGAAGCCGGTGAAGGCGCCGTTGCGGTGGTGCGCGACGGCAACGCCGCCGCAATGGTCGAGCTGCGCTGCGAGACCGACTTCGTCGCGAAATCTGAGGAGTTCGTCACATTGGTCGACGAGATCGCGGCGCGCGTCTGTGCCGAGGGCGAAGATGCCGTCCGTTCGTTCCAGGAGAACATTGAGAAGATGCTCACCACGCTGAAAGAGAACATCTCGATTGGCAAGGTCTACCGACTCGAAGCCGGCGAGGGCGAAGTCATCGACACCTACTGGCACCCGCAGGCCGGTCGCGGCGTCAATGGTGTGATCATCGTCGTGAAGGGTGGCACGCTCGAACTCGCACACGAGATCGCGCTGCACATTGCCTTCAACAAGCCGCAGTACTTAAGCCGCGAGGACGTGCCCCAGGCCGACATCGACGCGGAGCGCAAGACGATCGAGGAAATCACCCGCAACGAGGGCAAGCCCGAAGCGGCGATGCCCAAGATCATCGAGGGCCGGCTTAATGGCTGGTTCAAGGACCGCGTGCTCCTCGAGCAGGGTTACGTGCAGGACGAGAAGCAGTCGATTGCACAGTTGCTCAAGGGCGCGACGATTACCGCGTTCGCTCAAGTGGTCATCGGGGGATAGGTCAACGTGCGACGCGTCGTCTTGAAGCTGTCGGGTGAGGCACTCGCCTCGGCCGCAAGTGATGAGACGATTGATGCGTCGACGGTTGACTTCCTCGCTCGCGAGATTTCGAGCGCGATGGAGCGTGGCGGACTCGAACTCGCGGTGGTCGTGGGCGGCGGCAACATCTGGCGTGGCGCCACGGGTGCCATGGCCGGCATGAACCGTGCGAATTCGGACCTCATGGGCATGCTGGGCACCGTCATTAATGCGCTCGCGCTGCAGGACGCAATTGAAACGCACGGGCGACCCACTCGCGTGATGTCAGCCATCGGGATGGATCAAGTCGCCGAGCCCTACATTCGACGCCGCGCCGTTCGACACCTCGAAAAAGGGCGCGTCGTGATCTTCGCTGCCGGCATGGGCAATCCGTACTTCACGACCGACACGCCCGCCGCGCAACGCGCCGCTGAGATCGAGGCCAGCATTGTGTTGAAGGGAACACACGGCGGCGTCGACGGCGTCTACGACGAAGACCCGCGCGTCAATCCGAACGCGACGAAGTTCGACGAGATCTCCTTCGACGAAGTCATCGCGAAGGACCTGCGCGTCATGGATATGACGGCCATCACCTTCTGCAAGGACAACCATTTGCCCCTGCGCGTTTTCGACCTGATGGCCGAGGGAAACCTCGGTCGCGCGCTCGACGGTCAGCCCGTCGGTACGCTGGTGAGGTAATGGAAAACGAACTCGTCGATCTCGTTATAGAGGACACACGTGATCGCATGGCGAAAGTCATCGAACACGCGAAGGCCGAGTTCGCCACCGTCCGCACCGGTCGTGCCTCGCCCGCACTCGTCGAGAACCTGATGGTCGACTACTACGGTACCGAGACCTCGCTCAAGCAACTCGCCAACTTCTCCGTGCCCGAGCCGCGCCTGCTGGTCGTCTCGCCATTCGACAAAGGGGCGATGGCCGCGATCGAAAAGGCCATCAGCAACGCCGATCTCGGACTCAACCCGTCCAATGACGGCGTCGTGATCCGCCTCGCCTTCCCGGCGCTGACTGAGGACCGTCGCAAGTCGTTCGTCAAAATCGTTCGCGCGAAGGCCGAAGAGGGCAGAGTCTCTATTCGCGGCGTTCGTCGCCACGCCCGTCAGGAGTTGGAGGCCCTCGAGAAGGAAGGTGGCCTCTCGAGCGACGATATCGAGCATCTCGAGAAGATTCTTGACAAGATGACACAAGACGGGGTGGCCGTGGTTGACGC
The DNA here is from genome assembly GCA_003152215.1 of Acidimicrobiaceae bacterium. GTDB lineage: Bacteria > Actinomycetota > Acidimicrobiia > Acidimicrobiales > RAAP-2 > RAAP-2. Next base: position 19,835 of record PLZP01000064.1, read on the forward strand.
GCTACTCGCTCATAAGGAGCAGGAACTACTTGAAGTCTGACGACGACGGCTCAGAGTTCGACGAAGCGACGGGCGAGATGCCGGTCGTGAGTTCGACCGATTCGCGAGTGACCATCACTGGCGCGGACATCGCGGCCGACGTCGCCGACGACACCGTCGTCATCGACCCGACGACGCTTCTGCCGCACTGGACCGACGCGCCGACGGGTCAAGTACCCATTGTCGTGGCTCGCGAAGCGGCCGATAGCAGTGACCCGTGGTCCGCGATTCCCGCCCCCGCATGGCGCGAAGGTGAGGCCGACTGGGTGGCTCACGAAGACCAGTTCGATACGTCGATACTCGCGAGCGAGCAACGTGAGGACACCGCGCGGCCCTGGGAGTTCACGCTGCCCGAGGACGCTGTCGCGGAAGAGGAAGTCCTCTTCGAGGCGCCAAGGCCCGAGCCCGATCGGATCCAACGCACGCGCCGCTCGATCTCTTCGAACCCCCTGGCCGGCCGGGCGGTTCGCCAGACGAATGACCGAAACTTCTCACGCGCCACGTTGACGGGCGTCCTGCTCGCTGCGGTGGTCTCCGTCGTCTTTCTCTGGGGCGCCAAGCCCGTCGCGGTCATGGTGCTGCTTGTCCTCGGGCTCGCCGGTGCCGAGGCCTACGCCGGATTTCGCGCGGCCGGCGCCCACCCCGCCTCGGTGCTCGGCATCGTTGCCATTCTCACGTTGGGTGTCGCGGTGTACAACAAAGGTCTGCCGGCGGTGGGTGCCGTCAGCGTGCTGCTCGTGATCTTCGGCTTCATCTGGTACCTGAACGCCGGACGGTCGGTCGATGTCCTCGACGGACTCGGGGCAACCATCTTCGTCTACGTCTGGATCGGCATCATTGGGTCGTACGCACTGTTGTTCGTGGCGCCCCGATCCTTCGTTGACGGCCACGGACTCAGCTACCTGTTTGGCGCGATGCTGCTGACGGTCGCTAACGATTCGGGCGCGTTCATCATTGGCCGTCAGTTCGGCAAGCGTCCGCTCAACAAACTGCTGTCACCGAACAAGACAGTCGAAGGCGCCGCGGCCGGCACGGTCGTGACGCTGATTGTGGGGGCGCTCTTGCTACCGATTATGAGTGTGTGGACTCGCAAGGCCGGCCTCGAGGCCGCCGTCGCACTCTCGATCGTCGTGCCGTTGGGTGACCTTTTCGAATCGATGGTGAAGCGCACGATCGGTGTGAAGGATCTCGGTCGACTGCTGCCGGGCCACGGCGGAATCCTCGACCGGATTGACGGACTGCTCTTCGCGCTGCCGGTGATGTACTACCTCTGCCACGTCCTCAAACTGGGTTAGCGGTGTCGTCGACGCGACGTAGCGTCGCACTCTTAGGTGCCACCGGTTCCATCGGCGTGCAAACGCTCGACGTACTGCGACAAGAACCCGAGGCGTTCGAACTGGTAGCGCTCTCGGGCGGCGAACAGGTGAGCGAACTCGCCGCCATGGTCGAAGAGTTCCACGTCACTTGCGTTGGCGTGCTCAGCGACTCGCACCGAATGCAACTCGCCGAGCTCGTTGGATCCCACGTCGACATCGTGGTTGGCGACGTGGGACTGCGACAGCTCGCGTCGTCGGCGGACATTGTCGTCAACGCGGTCCTCGGCTTCGCCGGACTGCCCGTGACGTTGTCGGCCCTCGCCGCGGGCAAGCGACTCGCGCTCGCCAACAAGGAGTCGTTGATCGCCGCGGCGCCACTCGTCGCGCACGTGCGCGCAACGCCGGGCGCGACACTTTTGCCTGTTGACTCAGAGCACTGCGCCATTCATCAGTGCCTCGCGAGTTCACCGGGACTCGCCGGTTACCCCGACGTCCGCCGACTGTTGCTCACCGCGTCAGGCGGTCCATTTCGCGGTTGGTCGACCGAGCAGCTGCGCGGCGCCACGAAGCGTGACGCGTTGAACCACCCGACGTGGAACATGGGACCAAAGATCACGATCGACTCCTCCACGTTGATGAACAAAGGTCTGGAAGTACTTGAAGCGTCGGCGCTCTTTGGTATCGACGTCGATCGAGTCGACGTGGTCGTGCACCCGCAATCAATCGTGCACTCGATGGTGGAGTACGTCGACGGTTCGGTGCTCGCACAGCTCTCGCGTCCCGATATGCGTCTTCCCATCGCGTACTGCCTCGGACTACCCGTTCGTCTCGATCACGGGTACGGGGCGATTGACTTCACCCAAAAGGTCGAGCTGACCTTCGAAGCGCCCGACCCCATGGCGTTCCCGGCCATTGGTCTGGCGTACGAAGCGGCTCGACTGGGCGGCGCGGCACCGGCGTGGCTGAGTGCGGCAAATGAAGTCGCCGTCGCGGCCTTCCTCGACGACGTGATCGCGTGGTGCGAAATTATCGATGTCGTTTCACACGTTATGGACCGCTATTCTCCTGATCCCTTGCATTCGCTGGACGAATTGATCGCGAACGATGCGCAGGCTCGGCGAGAGGCGCACAGTATTCTGAAGAAGTAAACATGCAGCAGAATCCCTCCCCTCGTCGGTCTTTGTTGATCCTTGTCGCAGGCATCGTGGCGTTCGTCGCCCTCCTGGCCTTCACGGTCGGCTGGGCCCTGCCGCTCGTCATCTTCACCATCATCTTCATCGTGATGGCGCACGAATTCGGCCACTTCATCACCGCCAAGCGGGCCGGTATGAAGGTCACGGATTTCTTCGTCGGCTTCGGTCCGGTCATCTGGTCAACGACCATTGGCGAGACGCGTTACGGCGTGCGCGCGATCCTCGCCGGCGGGTACGTGAAGGTACCGGGCATGAACTGGACCGAGGACATTCCCGCGGACGAAGAGGCGCGCACGTACCGATCGGCGTCCTATCCTCGCAAGGCGATCTTCGCGTCGGCCGGTTCGGTAATGCACCTCATCATGGCGCTGGTGCTCGCGTGGGCGGCGTTGACCTTCGTCGGACTGCCCTCGGAGAATCACGTGGGAGTGGGCTCGTTCGCGAAGTGGCCCGGCCACGCGCAAGATTCGGCACAGGCCGCCGGTCTCAAAGTGGGCGACCGCATCATGGCCATTGACGGCCACGCCATCAAGGGTGATGCACAACTCATCGCCACGGTCGAACAAAGTTCCGGTCGTCGTTTGACGCTGCTCGTGAACCGCGATGGCCGCGACATCACCTTGCACGCCACACCCGTCGACGGACGCACCATCAAATCGGGCAGTGGGTACCTCACGACCGGTAACAAGGCGCACGGCTACCTCGGCATCTCGCTCGTCGATCTGCCGGTGCGCGACAGTTGGTACGCCGCAGTCCCCTCGTCCTTCACGGAAGTCGGTTCGCTCATCGGCACTGCCGCGACGGCCATCGTGCACCTGCCGGCGGAGTTCTCGAGCCTCGTCCATCAAGTCGCGTCACCGGCCGCCGCGAACAATCCGACGAATCAACGCAGCCGTCCCGAGTCAATCGTGGGTGTCGTGCGCATCGCGGTCCAGAGCACGTCGACGGGGCCGGGTGACCTGCTGATTATCTTGATGGCGGTCAACATCTTCGTCGGCGTCTTGAATATGCTCCCGATGTTGCCGCTCGACGGGGGCTACGTCGCCATCTCGACGTACGAGCGGATCCGCACTCGCCGGGGACGCCGCTACCACGCCGATCTCAACAAGATGGCGCCCTTCGCCTACGCCTTCATGGGCGTGCTGCTCTTCCTCTTCGCCTGCACGTTGTACCTGGACATCGCCCACCCCATCGCCAACCCGTTCTAGACGCGCTTGGCGCACTGCCCTCAGCGGGCAGAATGGACCTGTGGATGTCACCGCCAGTTCCCTCAGCCCTCGTCGCAAGACCCGCCAAATTGCCGTTGGCAAGGTCCTGGTCGGTGGCGACGCGCCGATCTCCGTCCAGTCGATGACGACGACGAAGACGGCCGACGTCGAAGGCACGCTCGCACAGATCTACGCGCTCGCGGCCGAGGGTGCGGACATCGTGCGCTGCACCTGCAACGAGGTCGCGGCGGCCGAAGGCCTGGCGCAGATTGTGCCACGCTCGCCGGTTCCGATCGTCGCCGACATTCACTTCCACGTTGAAATGGCGCTGGCCGCACTCGAAGCGGGCGTGCAGGGACTTCGACTCAATCCCGGGAACCTCCGCAAGCCCGAAGAGATCAAGCTCGTCGCCAGTGAGGCGCGCGACCGCGGCGTACCAATTCGCATTGGGGTCAACGCGGGCAGCCTGCACCCCGACATCTACGAGAGGTTTGGCGGCGCCACGCCCGAGGCCCTCGTCGAGTCGGCCCGCATTGAGTTGGCGTACTTCGAGGAAGTCGGCTTCTCGGACGTCAAGATCTCGGTGAAGGCCTCCTCGGTCGCGACCATGATCGCGGCCTATCGCCTCGCGTCGGAGACCTTCGATCACCCGCTCCACCTCGGTGTCACCGAAGCCGGACCACTGCCCGGGGGACTGTTGAAGGGGACCGCGGGCATCGCGACGTTGCTGGCCGAAGGCATCGGCGACACGTTCCGCTACTCACTGACTGCCGACCCGGTCGAAGAAGCGAGAGCCGGACGCCAACTACTCGAGGCGCTCGGACTGCGCGAACGCAAGGGCCTCGACCTCATTGCCTGCCCGAGTTGTGGTCGCGCCGAGGTTGACGTCATCAAAGTCGCCAACGAGGCGCAGACCGCCTTGGCGGCGTTGAACCTCCCGATTCAAGTCGCGGTCATGGGATGTGTCGTCAACGGACCGGGCGAGGCTCGACACGCGGACCTGGGCATTGCCGCCGGGAAGAAGCGGGGCCACCTCTTCATCAAGGGCGAGATCGTTCGCGTCGTGAAGGAAGAGGACATGGTCGAGGCGCTCGTCGAAGAGGCGAAGAAAATCGCCGCCGAGGGTGTCGAGGCCCGTCTCGCGGCGCGCGACCTCGGTGCGGCGGCCGAGGCCGAAGCTGACCGCGCACTCCTCCTCGACAGTCGCGGCGCCGACGCCAATCATTCGAACGAACGCATTGCGCAGATTCGTAGGCGCACCGAGCAGTAACCAACCTTTGGATAGGCTTGCGCAACAATTCGAAGGAGCATTGTGGCCACCCAGAGTGTGCTGACCCCCCAAAATGAAGACTTTCCACGTTGGTATCAAGACGTGGTGGCCAAGGCCGAGATGGCCGACAATGGGCCGGTGCGCGGCACGATGGTCATCCGACCCTACGGATGGGCCATTTGGGAACGGATGCAGGCCGAGATGGACGCGCGCATCAAAGAGGCCGGTGTCCAGAACGCCTACTTTCCTCTGTTCATTCCACTCAGCTATTTCCAGCGAGAGGCCGAGCACGTCGAGGGTTTCAGTCCCGAGTTAGCGATCGTGACCCACGCCGGCGGGGAAGAGCTCGCCGAGCCGATTGTCGTTCGCCCGACGAGTGAGACGGTCATTGGCGAGTACATGGCCAAGTGGATTCAGAGCTACCGCGATCTGCCGTTGCTCCTTAACCAGTGGAGCAACGTTGTTCGCTGGGAACTACGTCCACGTCTGTTTTTGCGCTCGTCGGAGTTCCTCTGGCAGGAGGGGCACACGGCGCACGCGAGCTACGAAGACGCCAACGCCTTCGCGACCAAGATCCACCTCGAGGTCTATAACGACTTCTTGGTGAACGTGCTCGCGGCACCGACCTACCTCGGCATCAAGCCGGCCAGCGAGCGCTTCGCGGGCGCCATCAATTCAATGACGGCCGAAGGAATGATGCGCGATGGCAAGGCTCTGCAGATGGCGACCAGTCACGAACTCGGACAGAACTTCGCTCGAGCTTTTGACATCTATTTCCAGAGCGAAGCGGGTCAGGCCGAACTTTGCTTCACGACTTCGTGGGGCGCGTCGACTCGCATGGTCGGCGGACTGATCATGATGCACGGCGACGATCAAGGTCTCGTCGTGCCGCCGCGACTCGCGCCGATTCAAGCGGTCGTGATTGCCGTGCGCGACGAGCCCGAGGTGAACGAGGCGTGCGGGCGAGTTGCCGCGTCACTCAAAGCGGCCGGCGTTCGAGTGCAGATCGACCGGGGTCGCGGCAGCTTCGGCCGCCGGGTCACGGACTGGGAAATCAAGGGCGTGCCGTTGCGAGTTGAGGTGGGGCCACGTGACCTTAAGGATGGCGTGGTATCGCTCGTACGGCGCGACAACGCCGAGAAGTTGACGCTCGGACTCGACGAGGTCAGCGTCAAAGCACCGGGACTTCTCGAAGAGATGCAGGCCGACCTGTTGGCGGGGGCGACCACACGGCTCACCGACGCCACCCACGACGTTGAGAACATCGATGAGGCCATCGAGGCCGCCGAGACGGGCTTCGCGCGTCTCGACTGGTCCAAGGTGGGGGTGTCGGGCGAGGCGGCCCTCAAGGTCCACGCCATCACGGTGCGCTGTCTGCAGCGCCGCGACGCCACGATGCCGCTCGCCGAAACCGAACCGGACCTCGACTGCATCGTCGCAAAGTCCTACTGAGTCACGCCGCCTGATTATCAATTTTTCGTGAATTTTCTCGGTTCCGCGACGGCGATTCCGATTGTCATCAGGGGCGGGAAATGCTACAATTGTTGGCTACAGTCCGCTCAGGACGTATGGACTCGTTTAAGCGCGGGCCTCGGGCCCGCGCTTTTTCTTTGTCCCAACGGCCTGAGCGACAACGAAAGGAGACAGCCATGGACCTGGAGACACCCTTTCGTTCCCTGCTGTCTGACCTCGGACTGGACCTCTACGACCTCGAAATGGCCAAGGGAACGCTCAACGTCGTCGTGACGCGCCCCGGTGGGGTCGACCTCGAAGCGCTGACCAAGGCCAATCGGGTGATTTCGGAGTGGCTTGACGCGAACGATCCGATCGCCGGACGCTTCACGCTGGACGTCTCGAGCCCCGGTTTGGAGCGCAAACTGCGCACACCGGCGCACTTTCTCTCAACGGTTGGCGAAGTGGTGACGTTGCGTGAACTTCGTGGCGACCAGCCGACTCGTCGTCTCGAGGGCACGGTTGTTGCGGCAGACGAAACGACCGTCACACTGAACGACGCCGAACACGGTCACGTCGTGGTGCGACTTGACGCCGTCGAGCGTGCCCGCACCGTCTTTGAGTGGGGGGCGGAAGCCAAGCCTTCGCCGTCACGTGCCAAGACCACTGTTGCATCGACGAGGAAGAAAGGTTAATCATGGCGAACTTTGAATTCCTAGAGGCCCTGGGCCAGATTGCCCGTGACCAGAACATCGATGAGGGAGAACTGCTCATCGCGTTGGCCAATGCACTGCTCGCCGCGTACAAGCGCCGACCGGACTCCGCGGAGGACGCTGAGGTTGAGATCAACCCCGAGACCGGTGAGATCAAGGTGTGGGGCCTCGAGCTCGACCTCGAAGGCAACGTCACGCGAGAGTGGGACGCGACGCCCGAGGACTTCGGTCGCATCGCGGCCCAGACGGCCAAGCAGGTCCTCATGCAGCTCATTCGTGACATCCAGCGTCGCCAGATGTACGAAGAGTTCGCCAACCGTGAGGGCGACATCGTCTCGGGCACGGTCCAGCAGAACGACAACCGCTACACGCTGTTGGACCTCGGACGAGTTGAGGCGCTGCTGCCCCAAGCGGAGCAGATCGCCTTCGAGCGCTACGAGCACGGGGCGCGCATCAAGGTGTACATCGTCGAAGTGCGCAAGACCAACAAGGGTCCCCAGATTGTGGTGAGCCGCACCCACCCCGCATTGGTGGCGAAGCTCTTCGAGATCGAAGTACCCGAGATCGCCAACGGCATCGTGGAGATCAAGGCACTGGCGCGCGAGCCCGGTCACCGCAGCAAGATCGCGGTCGCGAGCAACGACCACATGATTGACCCCGTCGGAGCCTGCGTCGGCGCACGCGGCAGTCGCGTGCGCAACATCACGAACGAACTGCGTAGCGAGCGCATCGACGTCGTGCCCTACAGCGACGACCCGATTGAGTTCATCATGGCAGCGCTGCAACCGGCCCGGGTTCGAGAGGTTCGACTCGACGAGGAAGAGGGCATCGCGACGGTCATTGTCCACGACCAGCAACTCTCACTCGCCATTGGCAAAGAGGGTCAGAACGCTCGACTCGCCGCGCGACTCACCGGGTGGCGCATTGACATTCGTTCAGAGAACGAGGGTCNNCCGATGAAAACGGGGAGGCCGCCGCGGTGGTGGTTGACGAGGAGATCACCGACGCGCGGGGCGATGTCGAAGAGATCGTCGTCGTGAACGTCATTGAGCCCGTCGAGGAGTCCGAGCCTGAAGTCACTGACGAGGTCGCGGAGGGCGGGGCATAACGCCGGTTCGCACCTGTGTCGTCTGTCGAACCCGACGTGACGACACGCAGATGGTCCGAGCGGGCCGATCGAGCGACGGAACGTGGCATCTCGGTCGAGGAACCGGTCGAGGCGTCTGGTGGTGTGCCGGGACGAACTGCAGTAGCGAACTTCGGTTGGGTCAGGTCGGACGGGCGCTTCGAGCGCCGGTGAGCGAGATTGACCTGGTCGAGATTCACGCATTAGAACGGGATCGCGGTCGTACTCGACGGTGATTGTGGAAGAATAGATAACTGTGCCCGCGGAAGCGCCGGCACGAGAAGCAAGGGAAGGTTTTGGCCCAGAAGAAGATCCGTGTGCACGAGCTCTCGAAGGAACTCGGTCTCACGAGCAAAGAGTTACTCACGCTCGCCCAAAAACTCGGCATTGGAGCATCGAGCCCCTCTGCGTCGATTGAGGACGCCCAGGCGGACCGCATCCGCCGTCGCGCCGACGCCGACGGCCTACG
>PLZP01000008.1 GCA_003152215.1 Acidimicrobiaceae bacterium
TTACTCGGCCTACGGACCGCTCGTCAGATTGGCCAAGACGCGTGACTTCGTACGCTGGGAGCGCTGCGGCGTCCTCCAGGCACCCGAGGACAAGGATGCCGCCCTATTTCCCGTGACCTTCGATGATCACTGGGCCCTCATCCACCGTCCGGTCCCGGTCGCCGCAGACTTGGGCGCTCACATTTGGTTGTCGTTCAGCCCTGATCTGCACTACTGGGGTGAGGCCAGAACGTTGCTTACTGCGCGGCGTGGCGGCTGGTGGGACGCCAACAAGGTCGGGCTCGGTCCCCCTCCCCTGCTGACTAAGGATGGCTGGCTGATCTGTTACCACGGCGTGCGGGTGACCGCCTCGGGGTCGATCTATCGTCTTGGATTGGCGCTGCTCGATCGCGACGACCCCTCCAAGGTTCTGGCGAGAGGAAACGAGTGGATCTTCGGTCCCCAGGCACCCTACGAGCAGTTGGGTGACGTGCCCGACGTCGTCTTTCCCTGCGGTTGGATCCTGCGCGACGACGGCGACACCCTGCACCTCTACTACGGTGCCGCCGACAGCGTGGTGTGCGTGGCGACGGCGAGTCTGTCGCAGTTGTTGAGCCACCTTGAGTTGCATCCCTTCGCGACCGGCTAGATCTGCTACCGGTTTAGATACGGGACATTCACCGGTCAATCCGGTGACCGGTTTGCATGTCATCCGAGCAGAGCAATGGCGTCGGGCAGTCTGGCTTTGGGTTAGTTGTAATTCTTCAAATTCATTCGGCGTGAGTTTGGCCTCGGCCAACGGGTGTTCACTCTCCAGGCGGAGAATGGCCGTGAACCCGCAGAGTGTTATTGGGTCGTGATGATACGGTCAACTATTCGACACGGGATAACTTCGTCCTCGTTGAGGTGGTAACTAGCGCAGATCCGGTGATAGCCGTCGGCCACCCAGAGCGGCGTCCCTCGTACCAGCAACACCGGAGAGAGCAACTTGCCGGACTTCACCTTGTTGAGATCCTTGTCCACTTCGTGGTCGTCGGCCGTCAGGTGGGGCAGGCCACTGGCTCGAAAGAGGTCCTTGGCCTTGAAGTGGTCGATCCGCGAACTCCGCTTCATTGACTTCACGATTTTCTTGGCTTCTCGGGGATCGGTCAGGAGGGATAAGTAGTTGAACGCATCGGGATAGTCCTTATCCTCCGGCTCTTCCTTCCAGTGCTCTGTCTTCATGGTGGCCTCCCGTTATTCCAACAAATTGGTCAATACGTCACCCCCAAGCGAGCCTAGTTCTGGCTTTCTTGAAGGACTTTTTGGATGGGTAGAGGTCGCTCTATGTACCGTCCAGGCTCGACGGAACCTCTACCGCGCACGTCGCTCGTAGCGACGAGCCACGGTTACGGGTGTCGAGCTCGTCTTCGTGAATTAGTTAGAGGGGGTGCCCTCTTCGTCGCCGAGCGTGCCTGCTGCCGCGGCGACGGCGACGGCGTCGCCGCCACGACCGCGCAACACGGTGGCGAAGGCGACGGCGAGGACGGCACCCACGATCGGCCCGACCGCGTAGACCCAGAAATCGGTGAAGTTGGTGGCCACCAAATCTGGTCCGAAGGTTCGCGCCGGGTTCATCGAGGCACCCGACAGCGGACTGGCCCAGAGTCCCGCTAACGCGATGTAGCCTCCGACTCCGAAGGCGCCCAGAATGCCAACGTTTTGCGCGCCCGAGGCGGTGCCGAGGATCACGCTCACGAGGCCCAGGGTCAAGATCAACTCCATCCACATTGCCGCAGCGCCTGAGTAGCCGCTCGCCGGGTAGTTGGACCCGTGGAGGGACGAAACGTGCAAGACGGCGTGCAAGAAGAGAGCGGCGAGGGTGGCGCCGACAAGTTGGACGACGATGTAACCCGGCACGCGACGCCACGGGAAGTCTCCTCGAAGGGCGAAGCCAACGGTGACAGCCGGGTTAAGGTGCGCGCCGCTCACGTGCCCCATGAACAAGATGATCGCCATCACCATGAGCCCCGGAGCGACAACGGCTGCGGATCGGCCGATCGTGCCAGGAAAAGCTGCGTTCATCATGCCGGCACCGGCGGCGACCAACACGAGGAAGAAGGTGCCCAGTAGTTCCGAGAAGAGACGGCGCCACTCTTGACGTGGGTCCTTGAAGTTCTCGACTCGCTCGTCAACGTCATACTCGTGGCGAGCGATGGAGCCCGAAGCAGGAACTTCTTGCCGAGGGCTCATCGTCACCGCACCTCTCCGCTCGATGGCCACGGCAGGTGAATCGCACCCTCGTGTCGCCACTGCAGTTCTAGGGTACCGCCGTTCGGCCCACCTTTGGGAGTCCCGACGGTCCGGTTGCGTTCCGGTCCGAAGTGAGCAGGATGCCGCTGGTCACGCGGAAAGTCGTCGCCAGTTGGCTAGCCGTCTGACGAATTGTCCGTAGGCGATTCGCCAAACTCTCACGCGCGGTATGACCATGGCTTTCACTTCATAGGGTGTGAGAACAGTTCCCTCACGATGTGGTGGATATTTCGGCGATTTCTATTTGAGGGTCGCGAGTCAGCTCGAAAGAAGGTGCGATGAGTTC
>PLZP01000068.1 GCA_003152215.1 Acidimicrobiaceae bacterium
CGATAGGCCGGAATGCCGTAACGCAACATGCCGCCAAGTCGTGGGGAGGAGTCGACGAGACGCACGTGATGGCCAAGTCGGCGTAGGTGATAGGTCGCACTGAGTCCCGCCGGTCCCGCACCGATGACGAGGATTCGTTTTCCGGTGTCGGGACCCGGTTCGGGCAAGGCCCAGCCGTTTTCGAGAGCGAGGTCGCCGAGAAAACGCTCCACGGCGTTGATACCGACGGCTTCGTCGACCTGGACGCGATTGCACGCCGTCTCGCACGGGTGAAAGCAGACGCGACCCATGATGGCCGGAAGAGGGTTCTCTTCGACGAGCTTGTGCCACGCGGCCTCGTAGTTTCCCGATTCGGCCTCGTAGAGCCAGCCCTGGATGTTCTCGCCCGCGGGGCACGCGTCGTTACAGGGCGGTAGACGGTCCACGTACACCGGGCGTTCGACCCGCCACGAACCAGTGTGGTTCGCGCGACTGGAGCCGACGTCCAAGGTGATGGCAAAGGGAATCTTCATGACGACGGCTCCATTGCTGGCTGAAGGAGCCCGTAGCGTGCGATGTTCTCGTCGGCCATTGACTGGAGGTGNNTGCGAAACCGACGTCACCACGCCGTACTCAGCCTCAAAGACCGGAAACAGTCCCGACTCCTGCGCGAGGCGAGCGATGAGGATGGTCTCATCCGATGGCGATCCCCATCCGAGCGGGCAGGGAACCAGGATGTGCAAGTAACGAGCGCCGTGAAACTCCATGGCGCGCTCGACCTTGCGCTCGAGGTCGTGGAGGTCGGCGACCGTCGCGGTGGCGACGTAGGGAATGTCGTGCGCCATGGCGATGCGCGGAAGATCCTTACCCTGACCGAAGGTGTTGCCCGGTTCGGGCCCCACGGCTTCGGTCGTGGCGGTGCGCGCGGCCGGTGGTGTCGCCGCCGAGCGTTGCACTCCCGTGTTCATATAGCCTTCGTTGTCGTAGCAGATGAAGAGCACGTCGTCGTTGCGTTCGAACATCCCCGACAGACATCCAAAACCGATGTCCACCGTTCCTCCGTCGCCCGCCTGAGCAACAACGCGCACGTCCTTCTTTCCCTTGGCCCGTAGTGCCGCGGCGACCCCGGTCGCCACGGCGGGGGCGTTGCCAAAGAGTGAGTGCAACCACGGGATTCTCCACGACGTTTCGGGATAAGGCGTGGAGAAGACTTCGAGGCATCCGGTGGCGTTCACCGCGACGACTTGGCCGTTGGTGGCGCGCATCGCGGCGTCCAGGGCGTAGCGCGCTCCCAATGCTTCGCCACAGCCCTGACAGGCGCGATGGCCTGAGTCGATCGAGTTGGTCCGATCTGATTGAGCCTGCACCGTGCGTTCATCTTCGTTGAGGAGTCGGTTGCCGACGGCGAAGCTGCCGACTTGGTAGAAGTGGACTCGTTGGCTCGTCATGCGGAGACCTTTGGCGCCACCGTGGCGCGGTCACGGAGGAGGTTTTCCGCCGAAGGGCCCGAACGTCGGGTCGCCTGCATCCGGGCACGTTCTCGATCGACGGCTTCGTGGTCGAGGTCAAGGAACGTGAGTGCCGCAAGTTCGTCGCGTGATGCGTTCACGAGGACCGATTCCAAGGAGCGTCGGGTGATGGCTCGACCGCCGAGACCGGCGACGACGGTACGCAGCAGAGTCTGCTCGTGATGTATGGCGATGGCGATGTCGGTCGAGAGGACGCCGCCGGCGCCGATGCTGAAGGCCTTTTCGATCACGACAACCTGGCGGGCGTTGGCGAGTGCGTCGCGCACCGCCTCGCTCGGGAAGGGGCGAAATGACGTCACGCCGAGAACACCGACTCGCTCGCCTAGGTCGCGTCGTGCGTCGACCGCGTCCTTCAAGGTGCCGAGCACCGAGCCCATGGCGACGACCACGGTGTCGGCGTCGTCGATACGATACGGGCGCACCAGCCCACCGCTCTCACGTCCCGTTGACTCGAAGAACTCGCGGGCGATTGCCGGAATACGCTCTAAAGCGTCGAGTTGACGTAAGTGGGCGAGATAGCGCACCTCTTCGAACGCCTCGGGTCCGACCATGGCGCCAATGGAAACTGGCGCGTTCGTGTCGAGCATTTGTCGGGGTTCGTAGGGCGGGAGGAACGAGTCCACGAAGGACTGATCGAGCATGTCGACGCCTTCGACGGCGTGGGTCAAGATGAAGCCGTCGACGCACACCATGACGGGGACCGAGAGTTCCTCGGCCAGGCGAAAGGCCTGGACGTGGAGGTCCGACGCCTCCTGATTGCTCTCGGCGAAGAGTTGAATCCAACCTGAATCGCGAACCGCCATCGCGTCGCTGTGATCATTCCAGATGTTGATGGGCGCACCGATGGCTCGATTCGCGAGCGTCATCACGATTGGTAGACCGAGTCCCGCGGCGTTGTAGACGGCTTCCATCATGAAGAGCAGTCCCTGACTCGCCGTCGCGGTGTACGCCCGGGCCCCGGTCGCTGATGCACCAATCGCCACGGACATGGCCGCGAACTCAGACTCGACGTTGATGAACTCGCAGGGGGCGAGCGTGCCCGCCTTCACCATCGCGCCCACTGCTTCGATGATGTGGGTTTGAGGTGAGATCGGGTACGCGCACACGACCTCTGGTCGACAGAACGCTACGGTCTCGGCGATGGCCTTCGAGCCTTCAATTTGTCGAAGCATGAGCGGCCTCCTTTATCTTCGAGGCCACGTAGTCAAAGGCAGCTTTCGCGGCGGCGGCGTTGCGCTCACCGACGGGGCCCGTGAAGTGCTCGCGCACGGCCTTGTCGATGGCGTCCCACGTGATCTCGCCCGTCAACGCGGCGAACCCGCCGAGCAGCGCAGCGTTGGGCAGAGGACGGCCAAGATGTTCGAGCGCAATCTCCGTTGCGGGGCAGGTCATGAGGCGCTCGGCGTGATAGTGGTCGAAGAAGTCACCAAAACCTAGGTCCGAGAAACTGTTAGACGTATTGATCAAGACGTACCCGTCCGGCGAGAGGCCGGAAAAGAGATCCACCTGGTGGATCAAGGTGACGTCTTGGATGATCACGGCGTCAGGCTCCATGACCGGCTCGTGCGTACGAATCTCTTGGTCGTCAAAACGACAAAACGAGACGACGGGAGCCCCGGTGCGTTCGGACCCGAAACTGGGGAAAGCCTGGGCGTGACGGCCCTCATCAAAGGCCGCGACCGAGAGGATTTCGGCCGCCGTGACGACGCCTTGACCGCCCCTGCCATGAATACGGATCTGAAACACGTTGCCGGCCCCCTCTCGCCTCGGAAATTAAGGCCGTGATGTGAAGGTACCGCGCCAGCCCCCCAATTAGATAAGGGCTTTAGTCACGAATGTGCGCTACTCGTGCGACGTGTCGCGCGCAGCACCCTGGGTATTGATTGGCTCGATAGAGAGGCTCACATCGATCTCTCCGCGGGAGGACGATGTTGTCATTGGGAACCCCGAGTGGCGAAAGACGGACATCATGTCGTGGTTCTCGAACAGGGTCTCAGCGCTCAACGTTGTGATGCCTCTCGCGCGCGCCGCATCGGCCAGGCCCTCGAGCAGACGATGACCGAGACCCAAATGTTGGTAGTCGTCGCGAACCACGAAGGCCACTTCCGCCGTTGATGTCGAAGGGTAGCGGTCGTAGCGTCCAACCGCCACGAGCTCGTCACCGTCTTCTATCACGAGGGCCAGGCGGTCCACGTAGTCAACCTCGGTGAGGTGGGCGACCTCAGCGGGCGAGAGTTCAGGGTGGATTGAAAAGTATCGACGATAGATGGAATCAAACGACAAATGATGATGGAACGCAATCAACTTGGTGGCGTCGTCGCTGCGGATCGGTCGCAGATGCAGCGTGGCACCGGTGTGAACGACGATGTCCGTTTCTAGTTCGGTTGGGTAGCGCCCGGCAACGTACGGCACCTCGCTTCGAGGGTCGCTTCCTCGCACGAGTCGTGACGAGTCGCGAGTGTCGTTCACGGCGCTGCCCGTACTGCGACGGACCCAATGACGCCGCGAGCGCCCGCATCGCTCGCGTGGATATCGTGACGGTGGAAGCGGCGCGCCATACTTCGAACTTTGGCCATTCGCGCCCCACGGGCTCGGTCGTTCATTCGCAAATGCGACATTGCTCAATGGTTGCTCTTCGACGTCGTAACGGCTAGGGACGAAGGTCACTTGCTCAACGTCGCGCCTGTCGTGACGCCTGACGATATGGATTGAGGCTGGGACGTCATTCGTTGAGCGGCGCCAGCCTCGCGAGTCGCGAACCCTGCCAATGCTGCGGCAACACCCGGGACCTATTCCCCTGTCGTCACCTAACCCAACAGCCCTAGATTGGCCGCGTGGCGAGCATTTTGGCGACTGAAGGTTCGGCGTTGCGAGGACCGACGCATCATCGTTGGGCCACCCTCTCAGTCCTTTGCATCACCCTCTTACTGATCAGTCTGGATAACACAGTGCTCAACGTGGCGCTGCCTTCAATCGCCAACAAGTTGGGCGCGAGCGCGAGCGAACTTCAATGGATGGTCGACGCGTACGCCGTGGTATTTGCGGGTCTGCTCCTATCGCTCGGGGCGCTCGGTGACCGTTTGGGACGCAAATGGGTGTTCATGGCTGGATTATTCGTCTTTGGCGGCGGTTCGATGTTTGCCGCTTGGTCGGGGAGTCCGCTCGTTCTGACCTTGTCGCGCGCGATCATGGGTGTTGGCGCGGCCGCCCTGATGCCGTGCACGTTGTCGATTCTTACCAACGTGTTCACCACTGAACGTGACCGGGTCCGCGCCATTGGGATCTGGTCCGGCACGATGGGCATCGGTGTTGCGCTCGGCCCGATTCTCGGTGGCACGCTCCTCGCGCACTTTTGGTGGGGCTCGGTGTTTTTGATCAATGTCCCCATTGCCCTCGTCGGTTTGATCGCGTCGATTTGGCTGGTTCCTAACTCTAAGAATCCCTCTTCGCTCCGCCCGGATACGGTTGGCTCATTTGTCTCGATGTTCGGCCTCGGCCTGCTCTTGTGGGGCATCATTGAGGCACCGAGTCGAGGATGGACCTCTCCTCTCATTATTGGCCCATTGATCGCCGGGGCGGTCTTCTTGGCGGCTTTTGTCCTCTGGGAGCGTTCAATCGACCATCCGATGCTGCCGCTGCGCTTCTTTTCCAATCGTCGTTACAGCGTCGCCATCGGCGCGCTCGCCTTGGTGCTGTTCTCGCTCATTGGGATGTTCTTTCTCATGACCCAGTATCTTCAGTTTGACCTGGGTTACAGCCCACTCGAAGCCGGCGTTCGCGTGGCCCCGGTGGCGTTGGCTCTTCTCGTGATCGCGCCATTCTCGGTGTTGGTGGCTCGACTCATCGGCACCAAGTATGTGGTGAGTACTGGGCTCTTGCTCATCGCGGTCTCGTTCGGCCTGTTATCACGTACAACGGTGACCGGGACGTATCGGGACTGCTTTGTGCCGTTCTTGCTCGCGGGTGTCGGCGTCGCGCTCGCGCTGGCGCCCTGTACTGAATCGGTAATGGGGTCGCTGCCAAAACGACACGCCGGCGTGGGATCAGCCACCAACGACGCTGCCATGCAAGTCGGCGGCGCACTCGGCGTCGGCGTGCTCGGCACGGTGCTCAACCTGCGCTACCAGCATGTCATGACGCGGGCCATTGCCCACGCTGGCATTCCGACGATGATCCAGCGACTCATCGACAGCTCACTCGGCGCTGCCCTCGCGGTTGCCCAACGGGCACCGAAGCACCAGGGCGACGAGCTCGCGAGGTTGGCGCGGCGTGCCTTTGTGTCGGGAATGGACGAGTCAATGGTCATCGCCACATTCGTAGTGTGCGCGGCGGCCGTGGTTGTTCTGGTGCTCCTGCCGAACCGTGGGCGCGAGGCACGCGAATGAATTCTCACGACAAGCGGGCTAAAGGCGGCGTCGGAAGCGTTCACTCGCCCTTCAGGTCGCGGCGCCGGAAGAACTCGACGCCGAGAATCGTGGATGCCAGAGCGATGGCGGCCATGGTCGCATTGGCGGTCCAGGCAACGGGCGCGGCGGGCGATGCGGCCATTTGGTGAAACGCGGAGAGGTCCAGAATCCAGTGGTTCATTTTCACCTCACTGCCTACGAGCTCGATGAGCAAGAACCACACGAACAACGAATAGGTAATGGTGCTCACCAACCTGGGTACGATGCCCAGGGCGAGCACGCCCACGCCAAAGAGAAGCAGAGCGGGGAAAGCCACATTGAGTCCCGCGTTCAACAACGAGGAGAGGTTCACGTTGGCGTGATCACTAATGGCGCCCACCCACGTGGCGACGCCGGCTAACACTGCACCCAACACGAGCACGGTGGTACCAAGCGCAACTCTCTCACCGAGCCACGCGGTCCTCGAGAAAGGACGGACCAGCAGATTCTCGAGTTGCCCGCTCGACTCTTCTTTGCGTGCGGCACTGATCTGACCGAGTGCGATGAAGCTCATTACGACGGCCATAATGAGAAGCGCCACACTCAGGTACGCCTCCGCGCCGGAGACACCGAGGCGAGCGAATGCCAGCCGCAGGCTTGGTGAGCTGGTGATGATCTTGCCCCCCGATTTGGCAATGCCACCGAGGAGCAGACCGTAGGCAAGAATCGACACGGCCCAGGCCACTATGACGGAACGTGACAAGTACAGGGTCAGCCCGATGGGCGTCGTTGGAAGTGGGCGAATCACTTCGATGGTCGAACGATCCGACAGCACGCCCGCGCCCAAGTCTCGACGTCCCGCGAGGTGCACCGTTCCAACGGCGAAGACCGCGACCAGGGCGACGATGGGCACGAGTGCAACGGAGTGCGGTGTGGTCAGTGGTTGGAGTTCTTCAATCCAGCCAAGCGGTGTCGCCCAACGAAGCCACGCGAGGCCGCTGCTCGAGTCGGCAATCATTCGCAGTGCGTAACTGGCGCCGAGAAGTACTGACGCCAAACCCGCTGCCTGACGTCGCGACGTCGACAGTTGGCTGCAGAACGCCCCCACGACGAGAAACATGAGGGCGCCACTCACGATGGCCACTGAAAAGTACACGGCACTTCCAACGCTGATGCCCACCTTCGCGTCACGCCCGACGGCCACCGAAATAATCGACGTCGTGACAAAGAGTGCGCTCACCCCTGCAGCCATGCCTAACAGAGCCTGTGTGGCAGCGCCCTTGCGGGTGACGGCACCGGCGAGGAGGACCTCCCAACGACCAGCGTCTTCTTCGCCCCGGGTCAACTTGGTACTGGTGAGAATGCCCCATACCGAGGCGATGATTGCGAGGACCGTCAAGCACTTCCACGCCGTGAAGCCGGGCACCGTGTCAATCTGATTTGCCGGTCCCACCAGCGCGCTGATTCCCGCGTTATTGCCGAATTGCCGCACCAGGAGGTGTCGGGCGGCCAAAGTCTTGTAACTCGTCGCGTAGGTCAGCGCCTGGATAGCGATATAGAGGCCAAAGACGACGCCCCAGACCGCACCCGATCGAACTGCCTTTCGTGTTGTCACTCGCCCAATTGCCAAGCGGCTCCGCTGCGCACGTGAAACCGCGCTCGTCGACGAGCTAAGGAGCGTTGACATTCGCCACGTCGGCCGCTGGCGCACCGTAGTGGGTCAAGAACAGCTCCTCCAGTGATGGCTCTCGGCTCAGCAGCTCTCGCACTCCAGAATTCGCGAGCGCATTCAGCAGCGGCTCGACCGAACCGCGCACCTGACAGCGCAGCGTTAAGTCTTGGACATCAACTGAAGAGACCCCAGGGACTCTGGTGACGTCGGGCACGCTGCGCTCAAAGGTGACTTCCACGGTTAACGCCGAGAGATGGCGCATCTCTGCCAACGTCCCCATCTCGACCAGGCTGCCGGCTCGTAGGATTGCGATTTGGTCGCAGAGGGCTTCAACTTCGCTCAAAATGTGCGACGACAACAGAACGCTCTGCCCGCGCTCTTTCGCTTCGTGGACGCAAAGTCGGAAAGCCTGTTCCATAAGTGGATCGAGACCGTTGGTTGGCTCGTCGAGAACGAGCAAATCAGCTCGGCTCGCCAGTGCAGCGACGAGAATGAGTTTCTGTCGATTGCCTTTCGAGAGTGCGCGGACTCGCTTCGACGGCTCCAAGCTGAACCGATCGATCAACTCAGTCTGGTAGGTCAGATCAATCTTGCCGTGGACCCGACCCAATAATCGCAGCGTTTCGGCCACGCTCAACGATGGCCAGAGGTTCGCTTCACCTGGCACGTAGGCCAGTCGTCGGTGGGCCGCGACGGTATCGCGTCGAGCGTCCAGACCGAAAATCTCGGCACGTCCGCGCGAAGGAATCAACAAGCCAAGCAGGAGTCGAATCAACGTGGTCTTGCCCGCGCCGTTGGGGCCGAGACATCCGACAACTTCACCTTCGTTCACTCGAAGATCTAACCCGAGCAGAGCCCGGGTCGCACCATAATTCTTGGCTAAGTCGAACGTTTCGATGGCCGGAGTTTTCATTGTGCCTTCTCCATGTGACGCTGCCCCAAAATTAAGATTTGAGTTCAGCCTCCGCCAGGGCCGTAAGTCCAATCCTTGGATTGAAAATTGTTACTTCATTCGCGTCAGTCACGAGTGTCCCTAACTCCGAGTTATGAGGGTGTCACACATCGACTTAAAGCGCTTGCTTCGAAGCAAATCTGAGATGAATGTCCTTGAATTGACGCTGCGATCCGCGCGACGAAGAGTGAAACTGCGCGGCGGAGCCGTGACGCGAGTTAGACGAGAACGAATGAGTTGGCACTAGCGTCAGTTTTAGGTCCACAGCTTCATTCAATGGACATGGCGGAGGAGAGGCATGAGTTCAGTGCAACCAGCAAAACAACTGTCGGATATCGACACAAAACAAAGTCGCCGGATTGTTGTGGGAATTGATGGATCGAACGCCTCGCTCTCCGCCCTTGAGTGGGCCGCGCGCCAGGCTGACTTCACGGACGCCTCACTTGAGATTGTGGCGGCGTGGGAGTGGCCAACCAGCTTCGGTTGGTCGCTTATTCCTGAAGGCTGGGATCCATCGGGCGATTTGCGGAGCATGATTGAGCCGCTACTCGCAACACTGCAGGCAACTCACCCTCGATTGGTCGTCACTTGCAAGATTGTCGAGGGTCATCCGGCACCAATACTCATCAGAGAGTCAATTGGTGCGGAACTCCTTGTTGTTGGCAGCCGAGGTCACGGGGAATTCTATGGAATGTTAATTGGCTCGGTCAGCGAGCATTGTGTTGCGCACGCGGCCTGTCCCGTCGTTGTGTTCCGCGAGAAGGCTTGACGACTTATTGCGCGTGCGTGGTATTTGGTCTTGGTGTAGTGGGCCACGTACCTGGGAGGATGCTCGCGCAACGTGGCGGGTGGTTTCCAAGTTCTCGAGGAGGTCGACATGGCGGCTGTTCCGGACATTGTTGAGTTCCTTCGGAAATCTCTTCCATTCGCCGCTCTCGACTCCGAAGCACTTGAACTGCTCGGCGGAGTTGTTGAGGTCGAATTCCACGCCGCCGGCGCGACAATCTTTTCTAAAGGCGTAGGGCCGGTCGGGTACTTGCGCGTGATTCGTTCTGGGGCGGTTGAAGTCGTCAATGACCACCAGGTGCTTGACGTGATGGGCCCCGGCGAGATGTTCGGCCACGCATCGATGTTGTCTGGTCTACCGACTGGCTTTGAGGCACGCGCGGCCGAAGACTCGCTCACGTATCGAATTCCGGCGGAGACGGCCGCCCAGGTACTTGCCGGTCCCGACGCACTTCGATACATGACGCGACTTCTCCTTGAGGATCGGCACCATATCCGATCAGGACCTTCATCCGAAGTCACACGGGATCAGCTTCGTCAACCGGTGCGTGATGTCATCCGCAATGCTCCCGTCATCTGCGCGCCGCACACCTCAATTCGAGACGCGGCGCGCCAGATGACTGCGGTCGGCGCGAGTGCCGTGATTGTCGATCTCGGCAGTTCATTTGGCATCGTGACCGACAGCGATCTTCGATCGAGGGTCGTGGCAAATGGGCTGTCGGCGGACTCACCCGTATCGACCGTGATGACGGCGCCTGCGTTCACCGTAAGCGGCGACCGGCCGGGAAGCGAGGTGCTTTTGGACATGCTCGATCGGGGAGTCAAACACCTTCTTGTCACTTCGGCGTCAGGCCGCGTGATCGGGATTGTTGNNACCTTGTAGTCATGGAAAGCCGGACCTCGTTTCACCTTCGACAGGCAATAGCCCACGTGAGCACCGTCGATGAACTCGTGGTCACGTCGTCGAAGCTCAGACCGGCGGTCGTAAATATGCATCGCGGAGGGATGAACGCGCTCGACGTCATGTCGGTCTTCTCCGTAGTCGCTGACGCGCTCACGCGACGCGCGCTCGATCTCGCCATCGCACAGATCGGCGAACCGCCCGCACGATTTACCTGGCTTGCACTTGGCAGCCAGGCTCGAAGAGAAGCACTACCGAGTTCCGACCTCGATAGTGCGATCGCCTGGTTCGGTCATAACGAGAGCGAAGAGTCCTCGGATCGTAAGTATTTCGGTGATGTTGCGACCGTCGCGACGGACATTCTCACGCGGTGCGGGTTTCGTCCTGACGAGCACCGAGTCAGTGCATCGGACCCGCTCTTCGTCCGATCACTCTCGTCATGGCAACACGAGGTCCACTCATTTCTCAACGACCCGACTCAAGAAAAGGCGTTGGTGTTGGTATCGGTGCTCGTCGATAGTCGTCCAGTGTGGGGCGTTGAATCAGAGCCGCTCATCGCCGAAACGTTCCGGCTCGCCCGGGCGTATCCGCAGCTACTGCGTCTCCTCGCACAATTCGCCCTCTCGCACAAGCCGCCCGTCGGCTTTTTTCGAGGTCTCGCCATCGATGTCTCGGGCGAGGGGCGCAGCCGGCTGGATCTGAAGTACGGCGCCGTTGTGCCAATCACTGACCTCGCGCGATGGGCGGGGATGACTGCCGGGGTGACGTGTGCTTCGACCATCGCTCGCCTGGATGCGGCGAGCGACGTCGGCACCCTTACGGCATCCGACGCGCATACCCTGCGCGATGCCTTCGAACTCGTCAGTCAGTTGAGGCTCGACCATCAAGTTGCCCAAATTGAGGCCGGTGCTGAGCCGGGGGATGTCATTGCCCTTGAAGAATTGAGTCCGCTGATACGCACGTATTTGAAAGAGGCTTTCCGCGCCATCGTTTCAGTGCAGCGTCACGTCGCCAACGACCTCTCATGGAATGCCTGACGTGCGCTCACCTTTTCACCGGATTGCGCTGTCTGCGACGGCGAAGACATACGCTCGCGCGAAAGTGGAGTCGGGCAAGACTCCGTGGCGCGGCGCCCACTTCTGCGTCGTAGATCTCGAGTTGAGCGGACTCGACCCGCGCAGCGACGAGATCATTTCATATGCGGCAGTGCCAATTGATTCCGGTCGCATCGTCGCCGGGAACACCTTGTATGGATTGTGCCAGCCAACGCGACGACTATCCGAGGAGTCGATACTCGTCCACGGAATTCGGACGCAAGACCTGGCCGATGCGCCGTCGCTCGATGAAGCAATGCAGTCACTCATCGCCGCGATGTCCGGAAGGACATTAGTGGCGCACGTGGCGTGGGTCGAACGGTCATTCCTTGGTCAGGCATTCGCTCGTCAGGGAATTCGCCTCCGTGAGCCCGTCATCGACACGTATGAACTCGGACAGCTACTTGCCCGCGAGCGGAACGAAACACCCGCGCCACGTTCGCTCGACGAACTCGCCCGGAGACTTTCGCTGCCTGTTCATCAGCAACATCACGCGCTGGGCGACGCCCTCACGACCGCCCAGGTGTTCATTGCGCTCGCCACTCTTTTGGAGAGTTTCAGGTCAGAAACGGTCCAGTCCTTGGCCCGGGCCGAGCAGCGTGCCAGAACCTACCGCGGCATTTGATCGGTCTGCAAAGATCGGCAGGAGCTCCCGACGTTGAGATTCAACAGTCGCTCTAATATCTACATCATCTTCGAAGAGACCAGTGAGATCCAGCGCCTCATCCTCGCGCGCGCGGTCTCGCGCGGCCCCGTTCGTTGAATATCGTCACGCTTTGCACGGGCAATGTCGCGCGTTCCGTCATGCTCGGCTACATGCTTGCGGCGCTCGCGGAGGGAACGGGCGAGCAGAGGTCCATCCGCACGGCCGGCACCTTCGTCACAGAGGGTTCGGCTATGAGCTCACGCACACGTGATGCACTGCTCGGCATTGATGAACTCGGCGAACGTCGTTACGGGGCGCACCGCAGTCACCAGATCAACGAAGATGACGTTGAGTGGTCTGACGTCATACTCGCGAGCGAGGCCGATCACGTGCGCTACGTCCGCTCGCAGTTTGACGACGCCAACGCGAAAACGGTGCAACTGGTCCAGTTCGTGCGAAGCGCACCGATCGACCTGCCGTTCGCAGATCAGTTGGCGGCGGTGTCAGAGCTCGATCCCTCGCCGACGTTCGACGTGATTGATCCGGCCGGTGGCGATCAGGCCGTCTACGACGCATGCGCGTCGCAACTCTGGGACCTGGCGAAAGCGTTCGCGTTACTGGTCGGTGAGGACCCTCGGTCCTAGTCCTCCTCGTGGACGGTACGCAGTCCGCCCCACGCCAACGTGGCGCTGCGTGCGGCGAGGCGTTCGGCCGCGCCGGGCGCGGGTGTCGGCCAACCTTTGGTTTCCTGCTGCTCCAGCCACACAATGGCCGCACCTTCGGCGATGCCGACGACACCGCCCGCGAGTTGCCTTCGGTGTTCATCGCTGAACGACGCGTCCATGAAGGGAATGACGAAGGAGATGAGACCGAGTTCGAGCGCGCGGAGTTCCTTCGCGGTGTCGCCTTCGTGAGAGTGGATGAAGAGAATGCGAAATGTGTTGGTCTCGCTTACGACCATTTCGAAGTAGACGCGGAACGCCACTTCGATCTTCGCGCGCGGTGATTCGACGGCGCCAACCGCTTCCTTCAATGACGAGAGCAACGAGTCGGCGAGTTGCGCCACGATCTCGTGGTAGAGGTCGGTCTTGGACTCGAAGTACTGGTAGAGGATTGGCTTGGTGAAGCCGGCCTCCTTCGCAATGTCATCCATGGTGGCCGATTGGAACCCACGCTCGGCAAACATCGACGTCGCGACCCGCAACAACTGTTCGCGCCGCTCGGCGTGCTGGGGTCGGTCGTCCTGTATCACCATGTCGTTAGAGGATAGTTGGCCTCACTCGATTCCCATTGTTGCCAAAAGCTCTTGAAGACGACCTGGGAGGGCCGCCACATTGAAGTGCGCTTCGGCGATTGTGAGGTTGTTCGCAAGGAGATCCATGTCGGGCGACGAAAGATAGTTCGTGATGCCGGCAACGTCAACCAAATCGAAGAAGTGAAACCCGTACGCCGCAATTTCTTTCGCGACAGGGTAGGGGTAAAGCGCGAGTGGGCGTTGATGCGTCACCGATTCGAGCACGGGATTTCCAAACCCCTCCCACGTGGAGGCCATCACCACCAGGTCGCACGCCGCGTAGGCATCATGGATGTCAAGGCCCTCGCGAGAGCCGCGACGAACGTCAACGGATGACGAGCTGAGCAGTGCGTCGAGTTGGTCGTCGTAACCATCTTCGGCCGGACCGAGCAACCAAAAGACCGCGTCGAGCGATTCGCACAATGTCAATGCTCCGGCGATGTTCTTTCGCGGCAGCGCGCGCGTGGGCATAAGCACGAGTCGCTCGCCGTGCACGTCGATGCTGTCTCGCGCCACTTCTCGTCGACCGGGCGGGGGAGCGCAATCGAAGGAGTTCATGATCGTCACCGCGTCAATCCCGCGTTCGCGCAATTCGAGCCGCGATAGTTCGTTGATGGTGACGTGGTACCAACCCACCGCATCGCGAGGACCCTCCAGGTGCGCGAGGTGCGGACGTTGCCACGGGAGATCGTGGTGATGGAAGAGTGCGCTACGTCCCTCGAGCGCGTCGTAGAGGACGTCACGTGCGGCGAGGTTGAGTGGTATCGACGCGAGGTTCTCGACCACCACGAGGTCAACGTCGCCGAGGGCACGATTCATGGCGTTGGGCGTCGGCGGCACTCGTGCACCGATCGCAAGACCGGGAAGAATGATGTCGGCACTCCCATCACCGGCGATGGTGGTGACGTCGTGGCCGAGCATCAACAGCGCGTCGATCCACTTCTTGGCCTCGATGGCGACACCATCGGTTCCACCAAGTCGGAAACTAACCACCGCGACGCGAGCCATCAGTTAAGGCTATGTACGCAAATGAGCACGATCGACTGCCTCTAGTAAGGTTGCTGACGGTGGTGATGAGAAGTCAGCGCCATCTTCTGGAGGACTGCCGGTGGCCAAACGAGCGCTGATAACGGGGATTACCGGTCAGGATGGCTCCTATCTCGCCGAACTGTTGCTCACAAAGGGCTACGAAGTCATTGGACTGATTCGACGCAGTTCGACGCTCACGATCGAGCGAATCAGCCACATCCAGGACCAAATCACGCTCGTGTCGGGCGATCTCGTGGACGAGGTATCGCTCATCAACGTGCTTCGAGATTTCCGCCCGAGCGAGGTGTACAACCTCGCGGCCCAGAGTTTTGTCCAGACGTCCTGGACCCAACCGGTCCTCACCGGCGAGATCACTGCGCTGGGCGTCACGCGCATTCTCGACGCCATTCGCATCGTCGACCCGGAGATTCGTTTCTACCAGGCGAGCTCGTCCGAAATGTTCGGTCGCGTCCACTCAGTGCCCCAGGACGAACTGACGCCGTTCTATCCCCGAAGTCCTTATGGCGTCGCCAAGGTCTACGGCCACTGGATCACCGTGAATTACCGCGAGAGCTACGACCTACACGCCTCGTCGGGCATCCTGTTCAACCATGAGTCGCCGCGTCGCGGCCTCGAGTTCGTAACCCGCAAGGTGACCAATGGCGTCGCTCGCATCAAGGCCGGTTTGGCGACCGAACTGCGCCTCGGGAATCTCGACGCGCAACGCGACTGGGGCTTTGCCGCAGACTACGTGCGCGCAATGTGGGCGATGCTCCAGCAAGACACACCTAACGACTACGTCGTCGCGACGGGAGTGACGCACTCTGTTCGCGATCTCTGTGAAGTCGCGTTTGACGCCGCCGGGCTCAACTACGAGGACTACGTCGTCGTCGATCCGAAGTTCATCCGTTTGGCTGACGTCGATCTGCTCATTGGTGACGCCACGAAGGCGCACGAAGTGTTGGGATGGAAGACCGAGACCGACTTCCACGGTCTCGTCCAGATGATGGTGGCCGCGGACATCGACGCCCTCGCGCGATAATCCTGCCATGACACTCGAGGGTCTTCCCGTCGTCACGTTGCGAGGCGCTGTCTCGATGGCCAACGGCTTCCCCCTCCTTAGTGGGGTGGACCTCGAACTCGCACCATCGTCGTTGACCGTGCTCGTTGGCGCGAATGGTGCGGGTAAGACGAGTCTCCTGCAACTCTTGGCCGGACTCATCGGTCTGACCAGCGGAGAAGGGACCGTCCTCGGATTTGACTTGGCACGTGATGACCGTCGACTGCTTCGTCGACACGTGGGATGGCTCGGTCACGAAGGCTCTTTCTACGACGATCTCACGGTCGCCGAGAACTTGACCTTTGCCGCGAAGGCGCTCGCTCGACCACTCGACGACCTGTCCAACGTGCTGGCACGCGTGGACCTCGAAGGTCGCCGCGACACCATTGCCAAAGCGCTTTCGGCGGGACAACGACGACGACTCGGTCTGGCCTGGCTGTTAGTTCGTCGACCGCAGCTCTGGCTCCTCGACGAACCCTACGCGTCGCTCGACGACGAGGGTCGGACTTTCTTTGACGCGCTACTCGGCGAGGTCATAGAACGCGGGGCGACGGTGGTCGTGAGTTCCCACGACCCACTTCGCAGTGCGCAGCTCGTGCCGGCAACGTTGACGATGGTCGGCGGGCGCGTCGTGACGTCATGATCCGAATTGCCCTGCTCGTGGCCGCGAAGGACCTTCGCATTGAAGTGCGCAGTCGCGTGTTGTTGTGGCAGGTCGTGCCCTTTGGCGTCATGGCCCTCTTACTCTGCGGCCTCGCACTCGGACCCGAACAGGTAGGTCACTCGAGCGCCGCGCCCGGACTGTTCTATTTGGTCGTTGTCTTGGTGGCACTACTGATGATCAATCGCAGCCACGCCATTGAGACCTCCTCGGGCACGAGGGCGTCGGTGGCAACCCTCGGTCTGGACCCGGCGGGTGTCTTCTTGGGCAAGGCCCTCGCGCTCGCCATCGAACTCTGGTTGAGCGCCCTGGTACTGCTCGCGGGCAGCGTGGTGGTGTTACACACGGCTCTTCACGGCACGCTGGCGGCGGCGCCAAGCATCCTGGTCACTCTGGGCGCTATTGCGGCCGCCGGAACCCTTTACGGGGCGCTCACGAGCGGTGGAAATGCTGCTGCGACGCTGTTGCCCGTCCTCAGCCTGCCCGCCTTCGCGCCCTTATTAATTGCGGGAGAGCGCTCGTACAGCGCGGCCCTGCACGGCGGCGCACTGCTCGAATGGTGGGTCATTTCCGTGGTCGCCCTGGCCGTATACCTAGGCATGGGGATTCTCCTTTACGGTGTTCTCGAGGATTCGTGATGAAATTGACCGCCCAACGACTACTAGGCCCGGCGACGATTGTCACGATGGGACTCACGATTTGGCTGGGCATCTGGGTGACGCCGCCGGACAAGGTCCAGGGAAATCTCGCCCGACTTCTTTACGTGCATCCGGCGATTGCGACCGTGGCGCTCTACCTCTCCTTTGGGACCGCGACGATCGCGAGCGCGTTGTACCTGTGGCGCCGCACGCGTTCGATGGTCATGGACCGCATCGCGCACTGCGCCGTGGAGGTCAGCCTCGTCTTCATCGTCCTTACGTTGATCACCGGCTCCATCTGGGGCCGACCGGCGTGGGGCGTGTGGTGGGCGTGGGACGCGCGCCTGACCTCGACGGCGATCCTCGGCGTCCTCGCGCTCGGCTACCTCGCACTACGAAGAGCCAACGACGACGTTGAACTGCGCGCGCGCCGAAGCGCGGTTTTCGCACTGCTCGCGGCGATCAATGTGCCGATCGACCACTTCTCCGTCCAGTGGTGGCACACGTTGCATCAGGGCGCGACGTTGCTCGGACCGAACCGTGAGTTCAAGGTTCATGGCAGCATGCTCTGGACCTTGCTGCTCAGTTTCGTCGCCTTCAGCCTCGCCTACGCGTGGCTGTTGCGCGCGCGCTACCGCCTCGAAGTGAAGCGTGACGCGACCAAGACCGAGACGTTCGAAGTCGCGCTCGAGCGACGCCGCGCCGAAGGAGTGCACTGATGGGGTACGTCGCGGCCGGTTATTCCTTTGCCTTTGGGGGGCTGGCGCTCTATGCGCTGTCGATCTGGTGGCGAGGGCGACGTAGTGACTGAGACGAACCTCGATCTCTCACCAGTCGCGCCACCGCCGTCGAAACGTTCGAGCCGACGTCGATCAATCGGCGTCCTCGTCGTGATCGCGGCCGCGATTGTGGCGCTGCTCAGTCAGGGTCTCCTGCATTCGCTGAACTACTTTGACACGGTCGATCAGGTCTTTGCGAGTCGAGCCAAAATCGGCACGACGACGATCCGACTGGAGGGACTCGTAAAGCCACACACGATCGTGCGCACGCCGAGTGGCGCGTCGTTCTGGCTCACCGGCTCGGGAACCCACGAGGTCTATGTGAAGAGCAAAGGTACGCCGCCGCAGCTCTTCCAGGCGAACATCCCGGTCGTCGTCGAAGGTCACTTCACGACGAAACAGTCGACGACCTTCGACGGTACGCAGATTCTCGTCAAGCACACTTCGACGTACATTGCCCAACATCCCAAAAGGGTGAAGGCACCTAACGGCACGTCGCGATGACCCTCACGTGGCTCGGGCGCGTCGCGCTGTACATTGCGTTCGCGGGTGCCATCGGGGGCATCATCCATCAGGCGGTCGCGCTCCGAACGGGTAGACCGTCGCGTTCACTTCGCTGGGCGCTCGTTTCGTTGTTCGGGGTCTGCGCAGCCGTCACCGTGATGCAGTTCGCGCTCATCACCCACAACTTCTCGCTCGCGTACGTGTCGGAGAACAATGCCACGTTTACGCCACTCCTCTATTCGATTACTGGTATGTGGTCGGCACTCGAGGGATCGCTCCTGTTGTGGGCACTGCTGTTGGCGGGCCTCATCGCGGTGGTTCTTCGCTTCTACCGTCGCCAAAGCGACGATCACGTCGTCGGATGGGCGACGGTCGTCCTCCTTGGCGTCAGCACCTTCTTCATCGGATTGATGTGCGGACCGGCCGACCCCTTCATTCACAACGGGGCCAAAATCCTCCAGGGCGCCGGTCCGAACGCGCTCTTGCAAGACAATCCTCTGGTCGCCATTCACCCTCCACTGCTGTACGCCGGCTTCGTGGGCTTCACCGCGCCGTTCGCCTTTGCGATTGCGATGCTGATCACCGGACGCGTGCACGACCGGTGGCCGCTCGAGCAGCGCCGTTGGACGGTGCTGGCTTGGGGCGTGCTCTCGGTGGGCATCGTGCTCGGCGCCTGGTGGAGCTACCAGGTGCTCGGATGGGGTGGTTTCTGGGGATGGGACCCGGTCGAGAATGCGGCGCTGCTGCCCTGGTTGACCGGTACCGCCTACATTCACTCCGTCATCGTGCAGGACCGGCGTGGCCTGTTCCGCGTCTGGAACCTCTCGCTCGCGATCGCCACCTTTTCACTGACCGTTCTCGGCACCTTCTTCACACGCTCGGGCGTCCTGCAGAGCGTGCACGCCTTTTCGTCGAGCACGTTGGGGCCGCTTCTCATTGGCTTCTTCGCCGTCACGGTCGTCCTCGGCATTGGTCTGCTCGCGTGGCGCGGTGATCGGCTGCGCTCGCCGGTCGGCGTTGATCAAGCGCTCTCGCGCGAAGGACTCTTCATCGCAAACAACGTGCTCTTCGTCGGCTTCGCGGTCGTCGTGTTGCTCGGCACCGTCTTCCCGTTGCTCTACGAGGCGGTGAACGGTGGTCAGGTGACGGTTGGTACGCCCTACTTCGCGACGGTCGCCGTGCCGATGAGCGTTGTCTTATTGGTCCTCATGACTTTGGCGCCCCTCGTGGGTTGGCGAACGCTCGACGCCAGCGTGCTGTGGTCCCGCGTTCGCGTGACGGCCTGGACCTCGTTGCTCGTCGTCGTCGCGCTCGTGCTCTTCGACGTGCGCCGACCCATGGTCCTGCTCGCATACTTCCTCGCCACCGCGGCCGCCGGCGCGGCGTTGCGAACGTTGCGCGGAGCGTTCGTCACGGCCCGACGGCGCAGCCAGCCGTGGTGGGACGCTCTTCGTGGGCCGAGCGCCGGCGGCATGATCGTGCACCTCGGGGTCGTCATCATGGCCCTCGCGATTGTGACGGCGACGTCCTATACGACGCGCAACGAAGTGACGTTGGCGACTGGTCAGAGTACGGTCG
Source organism: Acidimicrobiaceae bacterium (assembly GCA_003152215.1). Lineage (GTDB taxonomy): Bacteria > Actinomycetota > Acidimicrobiia > Acidimicrobiales > RAAP-2 > RAAP-2. The sequence continues at coordinate 19,488 of PLZP01000068.1, forward strand.
TGTCGGGACAGTACGTGACGTTCAAGGGATTTCAAACGGTGAAGGATTCGCTCGAAACGGCGACACAACTCCGTGTAGAAGTTAATCATCACGCTCTGTTACCGGCCATCACCACCTACAACGGACGCGGCGACCAGAGCGTCGGCACACCGGCCATTGACTCAAATCTCGAGCGCGACGTCTACGTCACCTTCGACGCGGTCGGCGGCAACGGCGCGACCTCTGGTGCGCAGGTCCTGGGCAATCTGCCCGCCGGATCGGTGGTGCTGGGCGTGACGGTGGAGCCGCTCCTTGCGTGGCTCTGGATTGGTGGGCTCCTGCTCGGTCTGGGCTCGGTGCTCTCCTTTGTGCGCCGCCGACACAACGAAGGGGACACAGCGTGAAGCGCACGGTGATGATCATCTCGCTGTCGGTGCTCGCGGTCGTCGTTGCGTTCTCCGCCTTTCTCGCGACGCGCCAGCCCAGTGACGCGACCGTCGCGCCGAGTCCGTTACTCGGTAAACCGGCGCCGGCGCTCAACGGGACCGAACTCGGGGGTGGGACGTTCTCGCTGAAGAGTGAACGCGGCAAGGTCGTCGTCGTGAACTTTTGGGCCTCGTGGTGCGGACCCTGCCAGCAAGAGGCGCCCGAGCTCTCGACCTACGCGTGGAACGAACGACACAGAGGTGTCGCGGTCGTTGGTGTTGTCTTCGACGACACCGTGTCCGGAGCCACGGGCTTCGCCGCGCACTACGGCTCGCTCTACCCCTCGATTGTCGACCCCGGCGGTGTCATCGCCAACAACTACGGCGTTGACAGTCCGCCCACCACGTTCGTCATCAATCGTCAGGGCAAAGTCGCTGCCACACTCTTGGGCCCGACCACCGCGAAACAGGTGGCGGCCGTCGTCGCGAGGGTTTTGCAATGAAAATCGTCAAGTCGTTTCGACTCTGGTGTCTGGCGTTCCTCTGCGTCCTCGCCGTGGCGCTGGTGGCCGCGCCGAGCACGGCGAGCACCCAGGGTCGCATTGCCCACCTTGAAACACTCGTCAAGTGTCCAGCGTGCGATGATCTGTCGGTGGCGCAGAGTAACGCAACGTCCGCCCTTGCGGTACGAGAGGACATCACACGTCGCGTGAAGGCGGGGGAGTCCGATAACAAGATTCTGACATCGCTCGAGGCAACCTACGGTACGTCGATCCTGCTCAGTCCGGCGACTTCGGGACTCGGCTCGCTCCTCTGGTTGGTGCCGATACTGGTGATTGTGGCACTGGTCGTCGCCGGTGTGCGCCTCGCGAGGCGACGATGAACCGCGAGGTCGCCCGACTGCGTGACGAGATTGCGCTTCGTGAGGCGTCGATGGCCGACGCTGCGAAAGAGCACGCCACCGGGGAGCTCACCGTTACGGAATTCGAGGCAATCACGCAACGAGAGGAATCGGCGCTCGAGAGGGTCCGTCGTGAACTGAGCGATTGTGATGAGGCCGAGCCCGTCGCGGCCCGCCGTCGAATCCGTCGGACCCGTTGGCTCGTCGTGGCGCTCATCTGCTTCGCAATCGTGCTCGGGTACGCCCTCTTTTCTTCGACGTCGCCGCGCCAGGTGGGTAACTCCGGTGACGGATCCATTACGCTCACGCAGTCCCAACTCATTGCGCGTCTGCTCACGGAGGGGGAAGCGGAAGTCGCCGACGGTCAGGTCGTGACTGCGCTCAACGCGTATCAGAAGGTGCTGACTCTCGATCCGAAGAACGTGACTGCGCTCACCGAGACCGGCTGGCTTGACTTCACCGCGGGCAGCGCGGCGAAGAAGGCCACCGTCGTCGAGTTGGGCATCAAAGATCTGGAGAAGGCCATCGCGGTGGCGCCCCGCAATGCCGCGCCACGCCTGTACTTTGCGATCGTGGCCGACGCGACGCCGGGCAATCAGAAGGTGGCCACGACCGAGTTCAGGGAGTTTTTAAGACTCAATCCATCGGCCGGTCAAATGGCCATTGCCGAGCCGTTCCTGAAGAAGCTCGGGCTCGCTCATAAGTGAACCGTGCTTTGTCCGCGCGGGATCTTCGCGTGGTTACTACGACGAGAAGTTCGTTGTGCGAACATATTGTTCGTAATGATCAACTGCGTAGTTGACAGAGCGGAGGAACATGGAGGACGGTGGTCGTGACTTCGTGCAGTCCTTGGAGCGTGGACTAGAAGTCATTCGGTCCTTCAGCGAAGAGAGTCCTCGCCAAAAACTGAGTGACGTTGCGCGACGCACCGGCTACAGCCGTGCGGCCTGTCGACGACTACTGCACACGCTCGTCACGCTCGGCTACGTCGGCGTGGACGATCGCGACTTCTACCTGCTACCGCGCGTGCTCGAGCTGGGCTATTCATTCTTGACGTCCCTTCCATTTCGAGCAATCGTGGAGCCATTCCTCGAAGAGTTGAGTGAGAAAGTGAAAGAGGCGGTGTCAATCTCGGTGCTCGACGGCAACGACATTGTCTTCGTCAGCCGCGTCGCGACGTCGCGCATCATGACCTTGTCACTCTCGGTCGGCAGTCGACTTCCGGCGTACTGCACGTCGGTCGGACGCGTCCTGCTCGCGGCATTGCCGGTGGAGGAGCAACGTCGACACCTGTCGAAGACCAAGCTCGTGGCGCACACGAAGTTCACCTTGCACAGCGAGGCCGAGATAATGAACGATCTCGAGAAGACCGCGAAGAGGGGTTGGGCCCTCAACGATCAAGAACTCGAAATAGGCCTTCGATCCATTGCGGCGCCCATCCGAGACGGGTCTGGGCGAACGGTGGCCGCGATGAATATCTCGACGCCGGTCGGGAGGACCAATCTCAGAGAGTTACGCGAGACGCTGCTTCCCCAACTGTTGGCCACCACGGGGCGAGTCAATTCAATCCTCGCGAAGCGCTGACGCTACGCGGTGACGCGACAGGTGTCGTCGCCGCGAGCACGCGAGGTGAGCGTTACGTTGCGACGTTCGGCGCCCAGACCGTCGAGCATTCCGGCGATCAATCCGCGGTCGACAGCGCAGAGGACGGGGTGATGTACCGCGGCGGTCCCGAAGGGGCAGTTGTCGGACACGACGGACTGTTCGAGGTCGTTCTCTTCCGCTCGGGCGGCGAAACCATGCGCGGTGAGGATCCCGGCGATTGAGGCCATCGCGGCTTTGAGCGAGGGGTTGGGCTCATTCGAACCAACGGTGCCGGCGAGCGTGCGTCCATATTCGACGCCCACGTCGTGGGCCATGGCCTCGGAGGCCTCTGGTCCCAGGCGCTCGAGGGCCATCTCCAAGAGGGCAACCAAGAGGGCGTCGCGGCGCATTGATCCGTCCATGGCGAGGCTCGAGTCCACGACGCGGTAACCCTTCGCCGGCCGTCCGACGGTGGTCTTGTGGACGTTGTCGAAGGTCACGTAGCCCGACTCGGTGAGGCGCTCAAGGTGATGGCGTACGACGTTGGCGTGGACGAGACAGTGCCGGGCCAGTTCCGTCGCGGTCGATCCGGGGTTCTCTCGCAGGAAGAGGTAGATCTTTCGCCGCGTATTGTCGCCAAAGGAGTGCGTCAGGCTCGTGACCGTCGCAGTAAAGAGCGCGGGGTCCAGCTCGTTCACACGGGTCGTCGTTGACACGTTGAAAGTCTAGGAGCAGGTTGGCCGTGCGCGCCGGTAACCTCATAGGGCCCTCTCAAAGGAAATCCGTGACACCCAGCAGCCCCTCGCGCAGCGAACTCAGCGCCATTGTCGAACCGCAACTGGTGCGCACGCTCGACGAGTTGGGATTTCTTGGCGTCGTCGATGAAGTCAACGGTGTACTGCGCGTTGAGCTCGTGCTGCCGGTCACCGGATGGCCCAATCTTCCTCTCCTCGAGGCGGCAATTAAGGAACTCGCGCCTGACGCCACGGTGGTGGTGCGCTCCATGGACGAAGAGGAACTCCTCGGACTTCGCAACTTCCTTCGCGGTGAAATGGCGGGCGACCCAGGTCCGGGGCAGCACGACCACGGCAACGATCCCAAACCCAAGTTCCTCGACCGTCTCTCAAAGACGCGGGTGCTCGGCATCTCATCGGGCAAGGGCGGCGTCGGAAAGTCCTCGGTGACCGTCAATCTCGCCATTGCGCTCGCGCAGAGCGGCTTTGACGTCGGAGTGCTGGACGCCGACGTCTACGGCTTTTCTCTTCCCAAGATGCTCGGCGCCGTGAATGATCCCATTGTGCTGGGCGACACGGTCATCCCGACGCTCGCGCACGGCGTGCGCTGCGTCTCGATGGGCTACTTCGTGCCCGACGAGCAGCCGGTCATATGGCGCGGGCCAATGTTGCACAAGGCCATAGAACAGCTCGTCACCGAGGCGTGGTGGGACGAGCCCGACTTTCTCCTGATCGACATGCCGCCAGGGACCGGCGACGTAGCGCTCACGCTGTCCGAAGTACTGCCGAAGATCGAGATGTACGTCGTGACGACCCCGCAAGCCGCGGCACAGCGCGTGGCCCAACGCTCCGCCTACGCCGCACGCAAACTCAAACTGAGTGTTCGTGGCGTCATTGAGAACATGAGCTGGTTCACGGGCGACGACGGCAAGCGCTATGAGATCTTCGGTGCGGGTGGTGGCGCGAAGCTCGCCCAAGAACTCGGTATCTCACTGCTCGGCCAGATTCCACTGGAAGCGAAACTTCGAGAGGGTGGCGACGTCGGCGAACCGATCGTGGTGACTAATCCCACTAGTGAAGTCGCGTTGGCATTCACCGCCTTGGCGAAGACGGTCGCGGCGCAAGGACCGGCACGTGTCTATCGACAAGAACTCAAATTGATGTAGTCGAGGCGTTCCCTTGTTGCGTCGGCGCGAACCAACAGCACTGTATTGAGTTAACGCTGGCCTTCACGATTCGGAGTGAGTTTCTTCTACGGAGCGGCGTCACCGACGAAGCGTCGTGCGATCGGTTCACTTCGTAGGTAGTTCGAAGCTCCAGACGAGCATGCGGCTCCGGTCGGCGCGCAGGATGTCGCGTGCACTCTCGACGGGCAGGCCGTTCACGTCAAAGGCCACGCGTTCCACGCGCAGAAGTGGTGTCCCGCGCGTAACGCCGAGCAGTCGCGCGGTTTTCACGTTCGCGTTGATCGGTGTGATGCGCTCGACGGCACGGACCGGCCGTGCGTCGTAGCGGCGGTCGAGCACTTCATAGATCGAACCGTGCAGCGGCTCGGCCAACAGTCCCGAGAAGCGATCGGCCGGGAAGCTCGAATGCTCGAGCAGCACGGGCAGTTCGTCGGCGAAACGAAGGCGATCAATTTCGTAGACCCCGGAGCCGGGGGGGAGTTGGAGTTCGTCCGCCGTCGTCTCGTCGGCGTCCACCTTCTCGGTGCGCAGAATTCGTGAACTCGCGATGTGACCGAGTCGCTGCGCCTGCTCAGAGAATCCGGCGAACGTCGTGAGGTCGTATTCGATAATCGGTTCAGCGACGAACGTGCCACCGTTACGTCCGGTGCGGCGATTAATCAGCTTGCGAATCTGTAGTTCAGCGAGAGCCTGGCGAACCGTCAGGCGATTGACACCGAACCCCTTGGCGAGTTCTCGCTCGGGAGGAAGGCGGTCACCCGAACGAAAGTGTCCGAGCGTAATCGACGACGCCACGGCGTTCGCGATCTGGGTATGAAGGAGCCCTTTGGAGCGACTTATCTTGGGTGGCCACTGCGACTCTTTGCTCATGGCAACTCCTTTCGAAGTGCGGACTAAGGCGACAACTTCTCGCAACCAAGTCCATTGTTAATGGTATAGACAGTTCGAAGACTTCGTGCGTCGGAGACCAACATGATCAATCGGGCAGGCTCGGTTGTCAGCAGTGGTGGAATGGGTGGCTAGTCGAAAATGGGGGGATCATGGAGATATTGACTGGACGAATTGCCGTCGTGACGGGCGGCGGGACCGGCATGGGACGTGAACTCGTGCGCCAACTCGCGAAGGAGGGCTGTCACGTGGCGACGTGTGACGTCTCCAGCACGGCAGTGAACGAGACGAAGGTGTTGGCGTTGGAGGACGCCCCGTCGGGCACTCGCGTGACGACGTTCATTGCTGACGTTGCGGACGAGAGCCAACTGCTCGCCTTTCGAGACGCCGTTGCCAACGATCATTCGACGCCGTCGATCAACCTTCTCTTCAACAACGCCGGCATTGCCGGTGGCGGAAGTTTCATCGATGACGATCGCTCGTCCTGGGAGCGAACCTTCGCGATCGACTGGGGCGGCGTCTACCTGGGTACCCGGACATTCCTTCCGATGTTGATGGAGGCATCGGAGGGTCATATCGTCAACACGAGTTCGATCAACGGAGTCTTTGCGTCGATTGGACCGTCGCGCCCGCACACCGCCTACTGCGCGGCCAAGTTCGCCGTGCGCGGATTTAGCGAGGCGCTGATTACCGACTTACGTGTCAACGCGCCTCACATCAATGTGTCAGTCGTCATGCCCGGTCACGTCGGCACTTCAATCGTCATTAATTCAGGCATCGTCCACGGCAAGGAACCTGACGACCTCAACGAAGAGGACCTCGTCAAGATTCGTCGCCAACTGGCCCAAGGTGGCACGCCCGTCGACGAGGTGGCTGACGAAGATCTGCGAAAGGGCGTGGCAATGTTTGGTGAGGCATTTCGTGACCTCGCACCACTCAGTGCTGCGTCGGCCGCCACGATCATCCTCGACGGTGTTCGAAAGAATCAGTGGCGGATCCTCGTGGGCGAGGACGCCGTGGCAATTGACGAGATGGTGCGCACGACGCCGGAGCAGGTGTACGAACCGGAGTTCTGGCAGTCACTGCAGTCAAAGGGGTTCTTCCAAGGCTTCGGTCTCTAGGACGAAGAACATCTAGGGTCGGCCTGAGACGTTCGAGATTGAAGAAGGTTACTGGTGGAACTCAAAGGAAAAACTGCGGTCATCACTGGCGGGGCGAGTGGCATCGGCCTCGCCACCGCGCGAAGGTTTGCGTCGTCGGGGGCGAATCTCGTACTCGGTGACATTGAAGAGCAACCGCTCCACGAAGCAGTGGTGGCACTACGCGCAGACGGTGCGAAGGTGATCGGGGTCCAGGGCGACGTCTCGAAGGAAGCCGACGTTGTGGCCATGCGCGAGGCGGCACTCGCTGAGTTCGGCGCCGCGCACGTGGTCTTCAACAATGCCGGTGTCGGCGGCGGCATGGCGATCGGCACGCCCAAAGCAGTCTGGGATTGGGTGCTCGACATCAACCTCGGCGGTGTCATCAACGGTGTCAACGCATTCGTGCCACTGTTCCTTGAACAGAACGAGGGACACGTCGTGAACACCGCGTCGGAGTCAGGACTTGTCGGCAGCGCCGGTTCTGGACCCTACTGTGCGAGCAAGTTCGCCGTCGTCGGACTGTCCGAGGCACTCTTCCAAGAACTGGCCCTGAGCGGTAAAGACGTCCACGTGACGGTGCTCTGCCCGAACTTTGTTCGCACTCGCATCAACGACTCTCAGCGCAACATGCCGGACGAACTTCGCGGCAATCCTGATGACCCGATGACCAAGTTGGTGAAGAAGATTGCCGACGATCTCGTGAACGCAGGCATCGAGGCAGACGAAGTCGCCGTCGCAGTCGAGGACGCGATTCAACAGAACAAGTTCTGGATCCTCACCAACGAGCACTCTGCGACACGAATTACTGAGCAGCGTCTCGAGTGGATGCGCGGCGGGCGTCCTCCACGGGCCAAGAGGTTCACGACGCCCGAAAGCTAACGATCGATACCACTCGGTAGTTGGTCGACGGGCCAGTCGAGCAACGTCAAGGCGCTGCGACAGGCGAAGCGGTCGGTCATTCCTGCCACGTAGGCAACGCTGAGGCGCATCGCCGCCGACTCGCTCTCGACGTCGCTACGTGCGTCGGCGACATCGGGAATGAGCCATGGGTGTTGCGCGAAGTATTCGACGAGCGCGCGAAGCATCGACACGACGGCGGCCGCCTGCTGGCGTGAGGCACCGCGCAGGTAGATGGACTCGTAATTGAAGGTGCGAAAGGCGGCCAGTGCCTCGGAGTGCCGTGCGTCCATCCCGATGACTCCGGTCGTGCGGATCGTGTTGATCATGGCGTTGATGAACGAGCCGAGTTGTTGGCTGCGACGCGTGCCGCAACGTTCGGCGACGACTGGCGGAAGATCTTCGGCCTTGACGATGGCCGCCGAGACGGCGTCTTCGAAGTCGTGGCAGCTGTACGCGATACGGTCGGCCCAACTAACGACTTCGCCTTCGGGCGTGCTCGGAGCCGGTCGTGACCAGGAGTGGTTGCGAATACCGTCGAGCGTCTCAACACAGAGGTTGAGGCTCACGAGCGAAACGTCCGCACCCCAGGTGGCGTGATCGAAGCCGCCGAGTACGAAGGGGTCCAGCGCTTCCTCACTCGCGTGGCCGCCGGGCCCGTGGCCGCAGTCGTGTCCGAGGGCGATTGCTTCGGTCAACGCGACGTTGAGTCCAACGGCCCGCGCCACGCCAGTGGCCACCTGGGCCACTTCGAGCGCGTGGGTGAGCCGTGTACGCATGTGGTCGTCGGGGAAGACGAAGACTTGGGTCTTGCCGGCCAATCGTCGAAAGGCGCTGGAGTGCAGGATCCGGTCGCGGTCGCGCTCGAAGCACGTCCGAAATTCGTCGGGCTCCTCTTGGCGCGCACGATTCCCGGCCCCGTGACCTCGGGTGGCGCCACCGGCGAGCAGGGCGTCAATTTGCTCTTCACGCTCCCGTAGCGTTCCGGCCACACCGGCCGGGCCATCGGCCACGTCAATGGAGGCTTGGGAGTCCCTGTGGGCAACGGTCACGTCGTCGGCCGAGCCCTCGTAGCCCTCCATGGTCGCAGCCCACCGGCGACTGCGTTCGGAGATTGGTTCGTTCGTCTCGTTTTCCATAATGCGTCAGCCCCGTAGCATAGAGAGCATCGTCAACGTTTCAGAGGGGTNNCCGAGGACGCCAAGCGCGAGAAGGTTATGAAGGACATCGAAGCCGCCATGAGCGACGACTCAGTGCTGTGGCTCACGGACCGCAAAGGTCGCCGCGTCGGCGTCCCCGCCGCTCGAATTGCCTACATCGAGCTCGGTACCTCCTCGAGCGAACGCATCGTCGGTTTCGGCTCGGCCTGATAGCGACTGGTTTCGTGCGGTGATCGACTACCACCTGCACCTGTGGCCCCACTCGGAGTCGTCCGTCTGGTACAAACTCGATCAAATTGCCGCGTACTGCGACGAAGCGGCCGCCCACGGTGTCACCGAGTTGGCGCTCACCGAACACGCGAGCCGCTTTGTCGACGTGCTCTCGGCCGTCGGACCGTTCTGGCTCAAATCCGGCCACGAACCCACCAGCCCGGTGCTGGCGGACTATCTCGACTTCCACGCGCGTAACTCCCTCGAGGAGTACGTCACGCTCGCCCAACGAGCGAAGGAGGAGGGCCTGCCCGTCAAGATCGGCCTGGAAGTTGACTACTACGCGGATCAGATGGACGTCGTGTCGCCCCTGCTCGCGCAGTACCCCTTCGACGTGCTGATTGGTTCGGTTCACTGGCTCGGCACCTGGCAGTTCGACGACTACGACGTTCCTGTGCATTATCACGAATGGACCGTGCGCGACGTCGATCAGTGCTGGGCCGACTACGCCCGTGCCTTCGAGGAGCTCTGCGCGTCGAACTCTGTCGACGTTCTGGCACACCCCGACCTCATTAAGGTCGCGGGCTTCATCGCGACCAACCCTGGCGAGTACTGGGACCTCATGGCCGAGTCAGCAGCGCAGTCCGACCTCTCAATCGAGTGCTCGTCGGCCGGCTGGAAGAAGCCCGTCGCGGAGCAGTACCCCTCGGAGGGGTTCCTCGATCGCTGCGTGTCGAAAGGACTCACCTTTACGACGGCCAGCGACGCACACAGTTTGGAGCGCGTGGGCGAACGCAGCAACGACCTCGCACTCTTGCTCGAAGCGCGCGGCGTACACGAGGTCGCCTCCTACGAAGGTCGCCAGCGCTCCATGATTCCTCTGCGGGCGAGCTAGTGGCAACGCTGGCCGAACTGGCGGCGCAACAGACGTCGCTTGGCGAACCGGTGATCGACCACTTACTTCGACTCACCGCGTCGTGGTCACTCCTCTCGGACCTTTCCTTCTCCGACATGTTGTTGATGGCTCGCGTCGACGAACCGAACAATCGCTACGACCAGCACTTCGTCGTGCTCGGCCAGATGCGCCCGAACAACCGCTCAACGATGATTAACGATGACCTCGTCGGCACGTTGCAGGGACCCGACGCCTGGCCCCTCGTGCAGCTGGCATTTGACAGTGGTACGCGAATCATCGGCGAGGTGAACGTCGACGCGATTGACGACGTGGTCCCGGTGTGGTGTGTGCCCGTTCGATTCGACGGAAAAATCGTCGCGGTGATGGTTCGATTGCAGGGGCCGCTGCGTGGTCCGGCATCCCTTTACGAACAGGCCTACCTTTCGATCTTTGAACGGCTGTGCGTCATGGTCGCCGACTCAACGTTCCCCTTTCGAGAAGAGGGCGTTGCCGGACCGGGACTACCACGGGTCGGTGACGGCATCATTCTCATTGACGGTGACGGAAGAGTCGAGTTCGCCACGCCGAATGCGTCAAATGCGTTGCATCGAATGGGTGTCTATGGAGCGGCCGAGGGGCACACACTGCCCGAGCTCGGACTTCGCGTGCGGGTCGTAGAACGATCGCTCGAGTACGCACTACCGGCCATGGAGGAGATCGACCGGGGTCACGATGTCGCGATTCTCTTTCACTGCGTGCCGTTGTTGGAGCACGGTCTCGTTACTGGCGTCGTCACGATGTTGCGCGACGTCTCCGATCTTCGTCAGCTCAATCGCCTCGTCCTCAACAAAGAGGCGGCGGTTCGAGAGGTCCACCATCGGGTGAAGAACAATCTGCAGACAATCTCATCACTGCTACGTCTCCAGGCTCGTCGAAGCGATGAGGAAGAGACGCGGATCGCCCTCGGTGAGGCTGAGCGACGCGTTCGTTCCATTGCCGTCGTCCACGAGGTGCTCAGCCGAGAGCCGGGCGAGGAGGTCTCGTTCGATGAGATCGTGCGTTCACTGGTCCTGTTGGTGGAGGACACTGTCTTGGCGTTGCACCCCGTCGAGATCAACGTCAATGGTGGGCTCGGAACATTGTCAACTGACCTGGCGACGCCACTCGCCGTCGCACTGGCGGAACTCTTGACCAACGCCGTCGAGCACGCCTTCATCGACTTCGGCGGGGCCAACAATGACCACGTCGGTGTCGTAACGCTCAACCTGTACCTCGAGGACGGCAACGCGATCGCGGAGATCCGCGACAACGGTCGTGGTCTCGGCGACGACTTCTCGCTCGAGGTGCCCACGAGTCTCGGACTCTCAATCGTTCGAGACATCATTCGGGCCCAACTACACGGCACGATTGACATGAAGAGTGTGGGCTACGCCGAAGGTGGGGGCACTTTCGTTAAGGTCTCGGTGCCATTGTCGCTGCGGCCCTAGACCATGCGTCACACGAGAAGCCGGGAGCATTGATGCAAGAACTCGTAGCGCAGCCGTGTACGACCGTCGCGTATTACCTGGGCGAGTGCTGTCGCTGGGACGAGGTGCGTCGCGAGCTTTCGTGGGTGAACGTCGATGCCGGTGAGTTCATTCGCGCCACGGCCGATGGGCCCGCCGTCGACATCGTGCGGCGCTACGAACTCGGTGCCTACGCAACGGCGGTCGCACCGATGGAGGATCGGCGTGACGGATGGATCGTGGCCCGGGGACAGTCGATCGTGGCGTTGAGCGAAACAGGTGAACTCACTGAACTCGCTGAGCCAGAAGCCCGCAATGTCGGCTTCGTTCGGATGAACGACGGGTCGGCCGATCCGTGGGGGAGGTTCTGGATTGGATCGATGGCCTTCGACTACGAACCGGCTCGCGCGAGTCTCTACCGGTATCACGAATCCACAGGTTCGCACATCATTCTCAGCGACGTCACGATCTCCAATGGCATTGGTTGGAGTCCTGACGAGCGCCGGATGTATTACATCGACAGTGCACCAGGGACAATCTCGACGTTCGATGTTGACGAGTTTGGAGAGATCAGCAGTCCCAAGCTGTTCGCACAGTTCGACGTACCGTCGGAGGGTGCGCCCGACGGACTCTGCGTCGACAGCGAAGGAGCGATATGGGTCGCGGTGTGGGGAGGCTACGAAGTTCGTCGCTATGCGCCGACCGGCGAGCAGATTGGACGGGTGCAGATCGACACCGCGCAACCGTCAGGTTGTGCCATCGGTGGTGCGAATGGAACGACGCTCTACGTCACAACAGCCCAGGAAGGCATGGCTTCGCAACAACTCGAACGAGAACCGGACGCCGGGCGACTGTTCTGTGTCGATGTGGGCATTGCGGGTCAGGCAATCAATCCCTATCGCACATCACTTCGTGCGTAGCGGTCGCACCGTCACCTTCGAAGGTCGGCGCCTCTTTAGAGCTTGAGTGGCTTCAGGGTTGGCGTTAACCACAACGACGGATCGTTCCAATCGACCCCCAGTACGTCGACGGACAGTTCAATCTCATTTCCGTCAGGGTCCTTGAGTCTGAAGTGATAGAGGCCAACCCGACGGCCCGGCGTTACGCACTGCTTGGTCGAAGTGTGGAACGTTGGTGCTCGACAGGCGTCGAAAACGACGCTTGGTAGACGCGTAAGGAACGCGGTTAGTTTGCGCTCGCGCGGCGCCGCGCCGCCAGCCACTGCTTGCGAAGCTTGCGACGCTCGTCCTCGGTCGTGCCACCCCACACACCCGATTCCTGGTTGGTCGCCAGTGCGAACTCGAGGCAGGCCTTCTGTGCATCGCAGTTGAGGCAGACACGCTTGGCCGATTCAATCTGGTCAGTGGCCATTCCGGTGGTGCCAATTGGGAAGAACAACTCCGGTTCGGTGTCTCGGCACGCTGCGTCGGAACGCCAGTCGGCGTCATCCCAGGCGTGAGTACGGTTCCAGATCAACGACATTTCAAATCCTTACATTGGGGGGTAATTCCACGGCATTTTCCTGAGAAATGTGCAGTGGTGGGAGTTCAATTTTAACGAATTTGAAACATAATTACAAGGGCAGATTCACGAATAAACGAGATGACGTCCGTGTAATTCGTATTCGGCTCTGCCAAACTCGTGCGGTGATTGCCGTCTATGCGCACCGTGGATTGCACGTGATCGAGCGTGAGAACACGCTCGGAGCGTTCGCTGCCGCGGTGGCACTCGGCGTTGATGGCGTCGAACTGGACGTTCGTCGGACTCTTGACGGGGCCCTCGTGGTCCACCATGATCCCTCGATCGGCGACCAGATCATCGCCCAGAGTGGACGGCGAACACTACCTTCCTACGTGCCAACGCTCGAAGAGGCGCTAAACGCCTTGGAGGGTGTTCGGGTGAACGTCGAAATCAAGAACAGTCGCGCACCGAGCGAGCCAAGCTACGACGAGACGGGCGACGTGGCGCGTCAGGTGGTGACCACGGTTCGAGAGATGGGCTGGCACGAATCAGTGAGCATCTCGTGTTTCGACCTCACGACGTGCGCCGTCGTACGGTCCTTCGATCGCGATATCACCGTCGACTGGCTCTTATGGGACGTTGAAATGGGCGACGCGATGATTCGAGCGCACGTGCTCGGGTTCGACGCCGTCAACCCGTACTTCGCGGCCGTCGACGCCGGTGTGGTCGCCCAGGCGCGTGGACTCCAATTGGATGTCAACGTCTGGACCGTCAATAGCCTCGACGATCTCGAACGCATGGCGTCGCTCGGCGTCGCGAGCATCATTACCGATGAACCGGCGCTGGCTCGACAGGTCGTTCGCTGACCCGAACAACGCCGCGTGCCGATGGCCTAGATTAAATGCCATGAATATCGTCGTGTGTGTAAAACAGATACCAGACCCGGCCGCGCCCCAGTCCTTTGACGCGCAGCACAATCTCACTCGAACGGGGAAGTTGATCCTGGACGAGGCCGACACCTTCGGTGTCGAGATGGCATTGCAGTTGGTCGACAAGGCCGGCGATGGTGAAGTCACCGTCGTGTCGATGGGTTCAGCGGACGACGTGGGCGGCATTCGAAATGCGCTCGCCATGGGTGCCGCGAAGGCGGTCATCGTGAGCGACGTGTCGCTGCGCGGTACCGACGCGCTGGGCACCGCGAAGGTGCTCGCCGCAGTCATCAAGCGAATCTCGCCCGATCTCGTGCTCGCCGCCACCGAGTCGTCCGACGGCTACACCGGGACGACGCCGGTCCAGATCGCCGAATTACTGGGCCTGCCGTCGATCACGTTCGCCAAGTCGGTGGCGATCGACGGGACGACCGTCAAGGTCGAACGTCAGACTGATTCGGGGTACGACGAAGTCACCGTGGCCTTGCCGGCACTGGTGACGGTAACCGCCGGCGTCGTTGAGCCGCGCTACGCGTCGTTCAAGGGCATTATGGCCGCCAAGTCCAAGCCGCTCGAAGTACTGAGTGTCGCTGACCTTTCACTCGGTGCCGAGACCGGCCAGGCCGGCGCGCGCGAAGAGATCACCGAAATCGTGGCTGCGGAGGCGCGCACCTCGGGAGAGAAGTACGTCGATGAGGGAGACGGCGCCGAGAAGATCGTCGCGTTCCTCGAGTCCATCAAAGTTCTGTAGGGAGATCGAAATGCCATTGTCAAATATCTGGGTTGTTGCCGAGCCGTCGAATGGTTCCTTCACCACGACATCACTTGAACTGCTCTGCCAGGCGCGAACATACGGCGCGACGGTCTCAGCCGTCACGTGGGGCGAGGACGTTGCGTCATTGGCCGCACAGGCCGGAGAGTATGGCGGAGCCGCGACGCTGTACAACGTCGGCGCGTTGGGTGGCGCCCTACCGGGCGTGCCCGTCGCATCGGCAATTGCCGCGCTCGTTGCGAGCGTCGGCGCACCGGACGCGATCCTTATTCCGACCAGCTACGACGGCCGCGACATCGCCGGCCGCCTCTCGGCACGTTTGGACCGACCGGTCCTCACGAACGTCAGCGGTCTGAGTGACCAGAGTGGCCTCGTCACCGAGCACCCCGTCTTTGGTGGATCGCAGACGGTCAGGGCGCACTTTACCGGCGAAGGTCCGGGCATCATTGTGGTGCGAGCCAAGTCATTCGCCGCGGAGCCGGCCGGCGGCTCTCCTGCGGCCGTCGTCGCCGCAGCGCCCGGCGACCTCGGTTCGACCGGGGGCGCAACGATTGCGACGAGCCACGTCGAAGAGCGCGTTGGTCCAAAGCTTGAAGAGGCTGCCGTCGTGGTGTCCGGTGGTCGAGGACTTGGAGAGGCTGACAAGTACGCGCTGATCGAAGAGACGGCGAAGTTGTTGAAGGGCGCCGCGGGCGCCAGTCGTGCCATTGTCGACGCCGGATGGGTTCCCTATAGTCACCAGGTCGGCCAGACCGGTAAGACCGTCAAGCCCACTGTGTACATCGCGTGCGGCATCTCGGGTGCGACCCAGCACATGGTGGGCATGAAGGGCTCGAAGAACATTGTCGCGATCAACAAGGACCCCGACGCACCCATTTTCCAGATCGCCGACCTCGGCATCGTCGGCGACGTCCACAAGGTGCTGCCGGCGCTCATCGAAGCCCTGAAGGCCCGCGGCTAACAAATCGTTGCCATTTCGCGGAGAATTGCGGTTCGCGTCAGGGGTCGTGCGCATCGTTCATCGACCAACGTGGCTTATTTAGGCTGTTGGCACGATGAGTAGCGCCCCCGCGACGTCACCAACTACTCGGTGGTGGGCTCTCGGCGTTTTGAGTATCACCCAGTTGATGGTGGCCCTCGACGCCACCGTGATCAACATCGCATTGCCGCACGCACAACGAGATCTGCACTTCTCCTTGGCGAATCGACAGTGGCTGATCACGGCCTACGCACTTTCGTTTGGCTCGTTGCTGCTGCTCGGGGGACGACTCTCCGATCTCTGGGGCCGGCGCACGTCGCTGTACGTCGGCTTGGCGGGCTTCGCGCTGGCCTCTGCGCTCGGAGGTACCGCGCACAGTTTCTCTACGTTGGTCGCTGCCCGTGCCGTACAAGGAGTCTTCGGCGCACTGCTCGCACCGGCTGCGCTGGCCGCACTGTCAACGACGTTCAGCAATCCCCGCGAGCGCGCCAAAGCCTTCTCGATCTACGGCGCAATCGGTGGGTCTGGTGCGGCGATTGGGCTGCTCCTCGGTGGCGCACTGACCCAGTGGACCTCGTGGCGCTGGTGCCTCTTCATCAATCTCTTCTTTGCGGGCTTCGCCATCATCGGGGTGGTGCTTTTCATTTCCGGTGGCCGGCGCGAGCATGAGACCCATCTTGACGTGCCCGGCACCCTGCTCGCGAGCGCCGGTCTCTTCTTTGTTGTCTACGGCTTCGCGCACGCCGTGACGACCAGTTGGGCGAACTACGCGACGTGGGGGAGTCTCGTTCTGGGCGTCGCGTTCCTCACCGCCTTCGTCTACTGGCAGCAGCGCACGAAGTACCCGTTGCTGCCACTTCGACTGCTACTCAACCGCGCGCGCGGCGGTTCGCTCATCGCGCTCTTTCTCACCAGCATCGGGATCTTTGGCATCTCGCTCTTTCTCGCGTACTACTTGCAAGGCACCCTCGGTTACTCGCCACTTCGTACCGGTGTCGCGTTCTTGCCGTTGGTCGGGGCGATCGCGCTCTCCGCGTTCATCGCGAGCGCCCGGCTCCTCGCGGTCTCGGGGCCGCGCCCCTTGGTGCCCGCGGGGATGTTGCTGTCGATGATGGGCATGATCCTGTTCACCAGGTTGTCGCCGGGTAACGACTATTTCTCGAATGTGCTGCCGGGTCTCGTCGTGACGGGGCTCGGCCTCGGACTCATCTTTGCGCCCGCGGTGGCCACCGCAACGTCAGGCGTGCGCCTGAGTGACGCCGGTGCCGCGTCCGCACTCGTCAACACGACCCAACAGATCGGCGGCTCGATGGGCGTCGCGTTGCTCAACACCATCGCGGTATCGGTGACGGCTCGCGCGACTCTGCACAGTTTCCCCGCGACGGGCCAGAGTTCTGCGGGCGCCGAGGCCAAAATCATCTTGGTGAACGCCACGCTGCACGGCTACGCGGTGGCGTTCTGGTGGGCCGCTGGATTCTTCGGCGTCGGCGCGATGCTCGCCCTCGGCTTGATGCCCTCAGGCGCGCCCGACGTTGACGCGGAACTCGTTCAGGCCAGTTAAATCAGGGGCCACGGATAGGGCGGCCAGTCGGCGTGTTCGTCGGGAATCGGGTAGTACGCGTTCTCCACGAGTCCGTGCGCGCGCGCCTGGGCCAGTGCGAGTTCAATCGGATTGAGCCAATCGCCAACGTGGCCAGTCTCACCGTTCGCGAAACGCGACAGGCGCTCGAGGAGGTGTCCCTCGACTTCGAGTCCCGCGTACTCCCAAATGACGGTGCGCAGCTTGTCCTGTTCGTGGAAGCACAGTCCGTTGTCGATGGCCCAACAGCGCTCTCCGTCATAAATGACGTGGCCGGCCTTGCGATCGGCGTTGTTGGCCACGACGTCAAAGGCCGCCAACTCGGCGAACCAGTCGTGGAACTCGGGATTCTCGCGGAGCGTGAAGTAGTGGTCCTCCATGTTGTCGTCGACCCACCACTGCAACGAGCCCACACCGAAAGGGCCATCGTCGCGACCGACGGTCGGTGGGACGAGGTTCGTTTCCAAGACGACGTCGAGTTCGTAGGCCGCCACTTCACGTCGCCATAGGCCGTCGGGAAAGTCCCAGAGCGGACGCTCGCCGGCTTCCGCTTTGTAACAGGCCTGCGCCTCGAGGCCGTCGAGCGAGACGGTGACGAGCAGTGCTTGATTGGACGATCCGACGACACGACCTTCGACTTCAATGGTCCCCTTCAACAACAGGGTCTGTTGCTCGTCGCGGTCCACGCTCTACCTGATCGGGGGGGCGTGGCCGTTCGTGCGTGGACAGTCGTGACCCCGTGGATCCAGTGGTCCTCCGCAGAGAGGGCAGATCGGTCGGCCCGCTTCGACGAGACGCGTGATGGCAATCGCGAGACCTCCGGCCCACTCGCGCGTGAGCGTCAGTGTCAACTCGTCCTCACCCTCCAGTGACTCAAACGTGACCTCAACGGTGTGGGACTCCTCGTCAATCGCGACCGCGATGTCGCCGGCGACGAAGTCCGTCTCGTACTCCGGTTCGAGCGCGAGATCGTCGGGGAGGTGGCCCGGTCGGCCCAGCTCGGCGATCACCTGGGCGAGCCACTCGCCGAGGGCTTGGAGCTGCTGCTTCTCACATTTGACAATGACGAGGCGGCGACCTTCGCGAACCTGCAAGAGGAAGAGTCTGTTTCCGACCTCGCCGCGTACGCCGACCATGACCTTGTCAGGGTTCTCGAAGACGTAGTTCATGAAGGTACCAACTCTTTGAGCGATCCCGTGTTGTTGACGGTCAAGACCACGGGCGTGGCGTTCGTGAAACCAATGGCGCTGATCGAGCAGGTCGAGATGACCGTGCGCTGAAAGAGGTCAAGGGGAACGCCCTGGGCGTACGTGACGGCAGCCTTAATCGGGTCGGCGTGGCTCACGACCACGATGGTCTTGTTGCGATGCTTGTGGGCTAGTCGCTCGAGTGTCGTCCATATTCGTAGTTGCATCTCCGTGAATGACTCGCCCTCGGGGAAGCGAAACGTACTCGGGGCGTTCTGGACGGCTCGCCACTCGGGCTTCTTGGCCAAAAGGCTGAGACGTTTGCCGGTCCACAGTCCGAAGTCGCACTCGAACAGACCACGCTCGATGAGCGGACGTAATCGAAGTGTTGCTGCGATCGGTGCCGCGGTCTCACGGGCCCGTTCAAGTGGCGAGACGTAAAGGGCGACGGGCTTACGACTCAGTTCTCCAATGCGTGTGGCGACCGCTTCGGCTTGGGCGACACCGCGTTCGGAGAGGTGGAGACCCGCCGCTCGTCCCGGCAGCACGATGCCAGTCGTCGCGGTGTTGCCGTGACGCACGAGGAGCACGGTGGTGAAGGTTGGACGAGTCGGCACAACTCGACCTTACCGGCGCTTTGTAAAAGGGGGTATTCGTCTGAGTGCAGTAGCACTCATGAGTTGGCAGTGATTGGTTGACCTTTAAGCGGAAAACCGTAGGGCACCGTGTGACTACTAGAACCTTCATTTTAGCTGAGTTCGAGTTCGAGAATTTCTCGCGACGACGCCTCGATGAGTTCCGATGTCCGCATGCCATTCCCGACGGCGAAGGCCTTGCATACCCTGTATCCGTAGGTGTAGCCGAAGTGGAGCGTTATGCCGTCGGCCCCGAAGAACCACTTCGCCTGATTGAAATCAGATTCATACAAGACGGAACGAGCCTCGGCTATCTCTTCGTTGGAGATGCTTACTCGGCTGAAGAATGGGGCGTCGCCAAACACCTCCTCTTCGAAGAGCTGGGCCATGCCTTCACTGACCAACATTTGCGCGAGACTTCCCTCGCACCCCGGGCCTCGCCACCGCATCGTGTGATGAAACTCGTGAACGAGTGTTCTCTCGATGTGGTGGCTTGTTATAGCCACTGCCGGGTCGAGGGCCACGACGATGAGATGAGGACCATAGGTGTAACCGCCGACTCCCCACTCGGGAATGGTCTGATCGGGTGCGTCGATAACCACCACGTCCACGCCCTCGACGCCGAGGAGCTGCTGGGCGGGCTTGAGCGCCGCCTCGAACGCACCGTGCACGGCCTCGACTTGGGCATCGAGTGTTCCACCGGCGTTGGCGATAAATAGGTTCACAGTTCGCACGAATGAATCCTCGCAGTGGTTCTGACTTCGTCGATGGAGACTTTAGAGGTCCCGCCCTGGACGGTGTTCTCGGGCGAGCGAAAACTTGCGCATTTATTGCCCTAAGACGGATAGACCTTTCCTCTAATGACGACTGGAATGCGACGTGGAGCGGGTGCGGCGTCGAGTGGCCAGCGCTTTCGCGACACGACCGCCAACTTGTGCAAGAGCGCGATGGCGCCGGGATCGTCATCGCCGGGGCGCGTCTCAATGAGTCCCTGGTCCTTCAGTGCGGACATCAACTCGCGGCCAACGTCGGTACGCACAATGACGAGGGTCCAGTCACCAAAGGCGCCAATGCCGCCCGTTGAGATGTCGGCGTGCTCGGCGGCAAAGTCGGGGCACTCCTTGCAGCCCTCGCGGGTGTACGCGTGCGCTTCCTTCAGTGGAACTTCGTGGAACGCGCCGTCGCGGGTCCAGATCTGAAAGACACCCTTGATGTTCATCTTCAATATGTCAGAACGCTTAATCCCGTACTTCTCTTCAAAGAGTTCCTCAAAGATTGAGTCGTCAAACGTCTTGGAGCACATGAGACCAATCGTGAGACTCAGTCGGCGCGCTATCTTGCCGGCCTTACGTGACTGCATCGCACCCGGCGCGGACGCCATGCAACCCATGCCCACCACCGCAATTCTTTCGGCACCGCCCTCCGCCGCTTCGGGGTACGCGAGAAGATTGGCGCTGTAGGTGTAGCGCGACTTCGCGGACTCAATCACGTCGAAGCGAGTGCGCGCGACGCGTGGCACCGCCCGCCACGTCGAACCGTCGCCCTCGAGACCGCTCACCAGTGCGGCGTCGATGATGTCGTTCTCCAACGCGTAGATCAACAACGCCGACACGAAGCCGCCGTCCTGGCCATTCTCGACGAGCGTGTCATCGGTTGCGCGGGCCAGCAGCACGTCGCCGATACCCCACACTTCGTCCTCCGTGCGCTCGCGAGCGAACTTGTGGGTGTCAATCTCGGTTTCCCAATTGCGAAATCGCGGACAGGCCCTCGTGCACATCGTGCAGCCCTTCTGACCGTGCGTGCAGTCCTCGGGACCTCCGTCGATGTCGAGGTGGAATGGCTTGTAGACCCCATTCGCGGTCTCGTAGTCGAGTACTGGGTGGGGACAGGCGATCACGCACGCCGCGCAACCCGTGCACAGTCCCGAGGTCACCACCTCACTGAAGAGTTCTTTCCATTGCGGCTTCTCAAGTGCCATGGAGCAACCTTACTGACGAGGACAAAATGTGGATTCCCGATACGCTCGCGCAATGCCTGAAATTCTCGAAGTCGAGTCCTACCGACGACTGGCTGATCGTGTCGTAGGCGCGACCATCGTGCGCGGTTGGGCCGACGCGTATAGCGCCAAGAAACTGACGAGTGTCGCCGCGTGGAACCGGGCAGTGAAGAACTTAACAGTGACCGGAACCGGGCGACGGGGCAAACTGATGCTTCTGGACACGGACGGCGTGCAACTGGGCATTCGTTTCGGCATGACCGGGGTGTTGCTGATCGACGACGATGCCGGTATCGACGGACTCTTCTATGGGCCGCACACCTTCAAGCGGGAGTGGATCCGAGGGGGTTTGGAATTCTCCGACGGACGAAAACTCTTACTGCACGATCCGCGACGTCTCGGGCGATTCGAAGTCGATCCGGACTTGAGTGAACTCGGACCGGACGCCCTGTCCCTGACGCGCAAACAGTTCGACGGCGTCGTGCGGAGCTCTCGTGGTGACGGGCCGGCTATCAAAGCGCGGCTTCTCGACCAGTCGGCCGTGGCGGGCGTTGGGAACCTTCTCGCCGATGAGATTCTCTTTCGCGCCAACATCGACCCGAGATCGCCCTCGGGGACCCTCAGCGAGGCACAGCGAACCGCGTTGTACAAAAGTTTCACGCAGACAATGCGAACGCTGCAACGCCGCGGCGGCTCACATTTGGGAGATCACATGGACGGTCGATACCCCGGTGCGTACTGTCCGCGCGATGGCGCCCCAATGCTCATCGCCACGATTGGCGGACGGACTACCTACTGGTGCTCGAAGCATCAGGTTTAAGCGCCGTCGAGTAGTCCGCTGAGACCGGTCGGCGCGTAGGGGCCGACGACGAGTTGTTCGAGGACGCCGAGACCGACCTCATCGGCGCGTGTCGCGCGCACCACATGCTGCACGTGAATATTGGGATAGTCGAGTGGGTCGAGTTGATCGAGATTCAAATGGTCGTCGCCCGTGATCGGACCACCGTGCCAGCGTCCGTGCGCGTACTGCGGGTGGTTGTAGCCCGCACCACGCATCTGGAATCGCAGTAGTGGCTCGAGGTAGATCTCCTCGTCACCCATAGTGAGGATCGCGTCCTTCATCCACCGCGTTCCCGGCTGCATTGTCAGCGCCAACGATCCCTGTGTTGACTCTGCAACGCCGTCGTAGGGGAGATAGCTCGCTGCGCGACTGACCGGAGTGCCGTTCGAATCGTTGAACGTCATGAAGTGAAGTCCGCCGTCATCAAAGTTGAGTGGGGCCCAGAAGAAACAGAGTTGGGGTGCGCGAACGCCTGGCGCACCGGGCAGAGGTTCGCCGACGGGGCGAACGCCCCAGGAGCGATCCTTCGTGCCGAGAAGGGGAGCGTTGAGGTCGACGCGCCCGTTGGGCGTCTCGAACCAGCCGCTCCATGTGCCGAGTTGTGTTACGCGCGTCACGTCCATGAAGATGCGCGGCCCGTCGTGCATTGTCTCGCGGGGCTCTTCAGTGACTGCGGAGCGTCTCGTGTAGGTGAGGTCAGCCCGGAGTCCCTGTTCAGGGGCGTTGACCACGAGTCGATTGATTCGCAGTGGTTCGACGATCTCGACGCGCAGTGGGCCCACCTCGGTCGGGCGACCGTGGAGCGCGTCGCTCGCGAAGACCGAGTACTGACGATGACCTTGCACGACGGAGAACGCCCCATCGATAACACCACGGTTGGGATAGAGACCGAGGGCGAAGGCGAAGTAGAACTCCTCGTTGTAGCCGTTGAACCAGTAGCGGTCGTAGGCGTTGGGGTGTCCGTCCATGACGTGGGCCAGTGGCAGAGCGGTTTGGTGGAGGGGGTAGTCGTCCTCAGGAAGCAACACGATGCTCCAACTCCTCGAGTGCGTTCCAACGAGTCGCCGCCACGACCGCGCGCCCAATCATCGTCAGAAACATCTCGTCGCCACGCGGCGTCTGTTCGACAATGACCGAGGCCGCGACGAGCATGACGATTGGTTGCAAGGTGTAGCGCGCGAATTCGTGGTGCGCGACGGCAGGAGAAATCCGAACCTGTTGCTCGCTCATGGCGTCGAGGTAGTAGTCAATGAGTTCTGTTTCGTGGCGGACGCAGTCGTCGGCGGAGAGACTGGTGGTGAGGAAATACGCCACGTCGAGGAGCGGACTGCCAACGCCGATCGTCTGCCAATCCACGACGGCCAGGGGCACGGCGCCGTCGCAGGCGTCGATCAAGAGGTTGTCGGTGCGAAAGTCACCATGCGTGACGCAGGGATTGGGCGTCGCGTAGTTGCTGAACTGCGCCAGTCGGTCTCGCAGTGTCGTCACCATGACGCGAACGTCGTCCTCGAGTCGTTCGTCGTAGCGGGCCAGGAACTGGTCGAAGAGCGCGGGCAGCACGCTCGCGTAGATCGGGGCGAGTTCTTCACTGACGCCGCGAAGCCAGGATGAGCGATGCAGATCTTCGAGAGCGTGCGTGGGACCGTGAAGGCCGGCGAGAGCGGCGAGACCGTGACGAGCCACCTCCACATCGATCCCGCCAAACTGGTCGATCAATGCGGCGGGACTGAGGTCCTCGAGGATCAGGAGAAAGCCGTCCTCTTCGTCGCGCCGGGCAAAGAAGCATTGGGGTGTTCGAATTGAGACATTCGACGCCAGGAGTCGGTAGAAGGAGACTTCTCGTTCATAGAGGTGCTGCAGCGTCGCGGTCGAGCGACTGACCGCATCGAGCGAGGGGACCTTCGCGATGAAACTGGTTGTCGGAGCGTCGCCGCGCTCGACCACGAGTCGGTAGCAGTTCGCCACTTGGCCGTGACCGACGCTCGATGCAGTGACGTGCGTGGCATCGCCCAACGCCAGGTGCTCTGCGAGCCAGCGCGCGTCAATCTCGTCAATCGTTGGCACCAACGCCATACGACCCCCCCCCAGTCAGTCTGCCCGAGGATAGGGCGTTTCGTTCGTGCGCGCCGTGGCGATAAGAATGGCCCGATGCAGTCCTTCATCCAGCACTACGGCTACTACGCGCTCTTCGCGTTGTCCGTGCTCTCCTCGGCGTGCATTCCCATCCCCTCCGAAGTGGCCTACGGCTTCGCCGGCGCGCTGTGCACGGCGGCGGTGACGGGCCACGTTCGCTTCACGCTGTGGGGCGTCATCGTGGTGGGAACGATTGGCTCGCTGGTGGGAGCGATCATTGCCTACGAGGTCGGTCGAAGCGCGGGGCGCACGATTGTGGACCGTTGGGGCAAGTGGATTCTCGTCACGCACAAGGACCTCGACCGCGGCGAACGCTGGTTCGAGAAGTACGGCGCCGCGTCGGTCTTGATCAGTCGGGTCCTGCCGGTGGTACGTAGCTTCATCTCGGTGCCCGCTGGCATGGCCGAGATGAACCGAGCTCGCTTTGCGGTGCTCACGACGATTGGCTCCGCGGTGTGGGTCGCACTACTCGCGGGCCTCGGTTACGCCGCGGGGAAGAACTGGAAACACGTGAGTGGCGACTTCAAGACGGCGGAGTATCCCATTATCGCGCTCGTGGTGCTGGGCCTTGCGTTCTTGCTGTGGCATCGGATCCGCTCGGTTCGTCGCGACAGCGAACCTAACCCTCGAACGAGCTGAGTACTTTGGCGGCGTGGCCGTCAGCGCGCACGCCGTACCACGCCTGTTCGACTCTTCCGGTCGGTCCAATGACGAACGTCGAGCGGATGACGCCGGTCACCTTCTTGCCGTACATCATCTTCTCGCCGTAGGCGCCATACTTCTCCATGACCTTTTTCTCGGGGTCACTGAGTAGATCGAACTTGAGTCCGTACTTCGTGCGAAAGGCGACGTGCTTCNNGGCGAAACGCCGATGACCTTCACGGACAGTTTGCGAAAAGCGGCCAATCCGTCGTTGAACTGACAGGCCTCCTTGGTGCAACCGGGAGTGTCGTCGGCGGGGTAGAAGTAGAGGACGAACCGTTCGCCGGCGAAGTCCTTGAGTGAAATGGGGCGCCCACCCTGATTCGAGAGGGTAAAGGCCGGCGCCTTGGTGCCAATTTCCAGTCGGGCCATAGTGTTTCCTTCGTATTTACGGAAAATATCGAATTCTACGCCATAGACTGTAACCGAAGCTCTAGGAATTGAGCTTGGGCCCACACTTTCGAACGCCGGTTCCGGGTCCAACCGAGAAACGTCGTCGTCCCGTGAGTAGTGAAACCAAGGAGTCGGTGCCGTCGGCACCCGATTCGTACGCAACCAATAAGACCTTTGCTGAACTCGGCGTCGCGCCAGAGCTCGTGAAGGTCCTCGAAGAACAAGGCATCACCACTGCCTTCCCGATCCAGGCGCTCACCATCAAAGACGCCCTCGCCGGTCGCGATGTCTGCGGGAAAGCCAAGACCGGATCAGGCAAGACGCTTGGATTCGGCCTGCCGATGCTCCAGCGCATCTCCGCTGGTGAAACCTTCAAGGCCAAAGAAGGCGGTCCGGCCCGTCCGAGGGGACTGGTGCTGTTGCCCACCCGCGAGCTCGCCGTCCAGGTGCACGAAGTCTTGAAGCCCCTGGGAACCGCACTCGGACTGCACGTCAACGCCGTCTACGGCGGCGCGGACATTGAACGACAGGTGAAGTCGCTGCGCAAAGGCTGTGACGTCATCATCGCGACGCCGGGACGGCTCATTGACTTGGGCGACCGCGGCGAGGTGAACGTTGAGAATCTTGACGTTCTGGTCCTCGACGAGGCCGACCGTATGGCCGACATGGGCTTCATGCCCCAGGTTGAATGGGTACTTCGACGAATTGCCGAGCATCCTCACCAGACGCTGCTCTTCTCGGCCACCCTCGACGGGGCCATTGACCGACTCGTCAAGCGCTACCTCACCGACCCCGTGTTCCACGAGGTCGCCAGTGACACCCAGACCGTCTCGCTGATGGTGCACCACTTCTTGAATGTCCACCAAATGGACCGCATAAAGGTCGCCTCGACGATCTGTGCCTCCTTCGACAAGACGCTGATCTTCTGCCGGACCAAGCGTGGGGCCGACCGTTTGGTCGAGCAACTCCAAAAAGAAGGAGTTGACGCCGCGGCCATTCACGGTGACTTACGCCAAAGTCAGCGCGAGAAGGCCTTGGCCGACTTCTCGGGGGACCGCCTGGCGGTTTTGGTCGCCACGGACGTCGCCGCCCGGGGACTGCATATTGATGCGGTTGACTGCGTGATGCACTTCGACCCCCCGGAAGATCAGAAAGCGTACCTGCACCGATCAGGGAGAACGGCTCGAGCCGGCTCGACGGGCGTGGTCGTCTCTTTGTTACTGTGGAACCAAATTATTGAGGCTGAAGTGATCATGCGCCGTCTTGGACTCAAGCGACCGATCGTGGAGGTTTTCTCTAACGACCCGCACTTGAAGGACCTCGCAAGTTGGGATCCGTCCAAGGAGGACTCAGTACTGTGAGCAAGAAGAAGCAGGCGTTGCCCGTCTTCAAGTACGACAAGTCCTTGAAGCGCGCCCTCGTTGTGGTCGCGCACCCCGACGACGTCGACTTCGGTTCTGCGGGCACGATTGCGACGCTGACGTCAAAGGGTGTTGACGTGGCGTACTGTCTCGTCACGTCGGGCGACGCCGGTGGCGACGGCTCATCGCTCACCCGAGAAGAGCGCTCCGAGATTCGAGAGACCGAACAGCGCGCCGCGGCGCGCGAAGTCGGCGTCACGAACATCACGTTCCTTCGTTGGCCCGACGGTCAAGTGGAACCGACGCTCTTGCTTCGCCGTGAGATTGCGCGCGTCATTCGCACGCACCGCCCGGACCTCGTGATCACCCAGAG
Source organism: Acidimicrobiaceae bacterium (assembly GCA_003152215.1). GTDB lineage: Bacteria > Actinomycetota > Acidimicrobiia > Acidimicrobiales > RAAP-2 > RAAP-2. The sequence goes on from PLZP01000068.1 coordinate 46,336, forward strand.
CCCCGAGCGTAACTGGGAGCGGATGCGTGCGAGTCACCCCGACCACATGGCCTCTGGCGAAGCGACGATGCGTGCCGTCTACCCCGACGCCCGCAATCCCCACGCCTTCCCCGAGTTGCTGCGCGAAGGACTTTCTCCTCACGCCGTGCCCACGGTGTGGCTGAGTGGGGGCCAACCGAACATGGTGGTCGACATCACCAAGCGCTTCAAGTACAAGCACGCGGCGCTGAAGCGCCACGTCAGTCAGGTCGGGGACAACAAGGGTCTAAAGAAGATGCTCAAGACCTGGGCCCGTTCGGTCGCGAAGAACGCGGGCATGGACAAGGGTCGCCTCGCCGAAGGCTTCAAGGTCGTCATCACCAGTTAAATGTCCGGCGGGTTTTGTAACCTGTCGCTATGGCTGCCGGCGATAATGTCTCGCAACGCACACCAATCGGTCGACGCACCGTTGCGCATGGATTTGGTCAGACGTTCGTAGGTCTCACCAAGGCAAACTTCCCTGGTCAAATCCTCGCCGGCATCACCTTGCTCGCGATCGCGATTCCCGAGCAACTCGCCACCTCACAACTCGCGGGCGTCCCGGCCTTCACCGCGCTCATCGCGTTCATCACGGCATCCCTCGTCTTCTTCGCGATCGGCTCAAATCCCATCGTCTCGGTCGGGGCCGACTCGACGATCGCGCCGCTCTTTGCGGTGGCCCTTCTGCGACTGGCCCCCGCGTCGTCGGCGGAGTACATGGAACTCGTCGCGGCGACCGCGGTCGTCGCCGGTCTCATTGTGACAGTTATTGGACTCCTGAAACTCGGGTGGCTCGCCGACTTCCTTTCGCTCCCCATCGTCGTGGGCTTCCTGAGCGGCATCGGCGTCATCATCATCACGCACCAACTGCCTCGAGTACTCGGCGTGGCGTCGGGTGGCGAGTCGTTCATCCAACGTCTCCGGTGGATTAGTCACCAGTTCGGTCACGTCAGCGTGTGGTCGATCGTCCTGGCGTTGGGGACGCTCGTCGTCATGGTCGTGGGCGAGAAGCTCAACGCGAAACTGCCGTGGGCGCTCGGTGCGGTGTTGGTGGCGACGATCGTGTCGGCCACCGGATCGCTGGCCTCGCACGGCGTGCAACAACTCGGGACGGTCCGTGCGGGACTGCCGACCTGGCGCCTCCACTGGCTTGATGGACACGAGTGGGCGGTGGTCTGCACGACGGCGCTCACGCTGGTCATCGTGATCCTCAGTCAGAGCGCCGCGACCTCTCGCACGGCGGCGGACGATTTGGGCATCGCCGATGACCTCAGTCGCGACTTCGTCGGTATTGGACTGGCGAACGTGGCGTGCGGCCTCGTCGGTTCGTTCCCGGTGAACGCCAGTCCGGCGCGCACGACGGTGACCCGGATGGCGGGAGGGCGCACGAAGCTTGTGCTCCTCGTGGCCGGACTGGGCGCACTCGTGCTCTCGCCGGTCTCAAAGTTTGCGCACATGATCCCTTTGGCGGCGCTCGCGGGCGTGCTGCTGTTCATAGGCGGACGCCTCATCAAGATCGGCGAATTCAAAAAGATCCTCGCCACGAGTCGTTGGGAGTTCTCGCTCGCGATCATCTCGGCGTTGGGCGTGATCTTGATCGGGGTCGAGCAGGGACTCGGTATCGCGGTGGGACTCGCGATCCTGGACCAGACGTGGCGATCGGCGCGTCCAAGGATGGTCGAGTTGGGCCGACACTCGGGTACGACGAGCTGGGAGCCAAAGGAAGAGGAGGGCGTGGAGCGCGTCGACCACATCCTGGCGATTCTTTTCGGCGAGGAGATCTTCTTCGCCAACGCGGGGATCTTTCGTCGCGAGATGCACGATCTCCTGGCGAAACTGCCCGAGACGCGTCACGTCATCATCGACGCCGTCGCGATTGCCGACATCGACTTCACGGGTATGACCGCACTCAGTCGCGTCGTGGCCGACCTCACGAACGACACGATCTCGATCTCCTTCGCTCGCGCGAGCGACCGGGTGCACGAACGTCTTTCAACGTCGCACGATCCCTCACTGAGCAAGATCGTGTTCTTTGCGAGCACTGACGAAGCCGCGAGCGCCGCGCTCGCGACCGAGGCGCCTACTTCTTAGCCAGCTGGCGAAGCACGTAGTTGAGCACGCCGCCGTGTCGGAAGTACTCAGCCTCCGTCGGCGTATCGATACGTAGTCGAACTTCGAAGGTGACGACCTCGCCATTTCCTCGTGTCGCGCTCAACGTGACGTGCGGCACGGTCTCACCCCGGTTGAGGGGTTCAAGTCCGGCGATGGCGAAGGTCTCTGTGCCGTCGAGTGCGTAGGTGTCAGCGCTCTCGCCGGCGTGGAACTGAAGGGGCAGTACGCCCATGCCGACGAGATTTGAACGGTGAATTCGTTCGTAGCTCTCGACGAGTACCGCCTTCACACCGAGCAACTTCGTGCCCTTCGCGGCCCAGTCGCGTGATGAGCCGGTGCCGTACTCTTTGCCCGCAATAATCATGAGGGGCGTGCCCTCTGCCTGGTAGGCCATCGCGGCATCGAAGATCGACAGTTCGGTTCCTTCGGGCAACTTGATCGTCACGCCGCCCTCGGTGCCCGGCGCCANNGTTGCGGATGCGGATATTGGCGAACGTGCCGCGCACCATGATCTCGTGATTCCCGCGACGCGTGCCGTAGCTGTTGAAGTCGGCCTGGGCAACGCCGCCGTCGATCAAGTAGCGGCCGGCCGGAGTGGAAGCTCGGATGTTGCCGGCCGGCGAGATGTGGTCGGTCGTGACCGAGTCACCCAACTTGGCGAGTACGCGAGCACCGGAGAAGTCGCTCACCGCGCCCGGCGCCATGGTGAGTCCGTCGAAGTAGGGCGGGAGCTTCACGTAGGTCGACTTCGCGTCCCAGGCGTAGGTGACGGCGTTGGTCGTGGGCACTTTCTGCCAGCGTTCTTCGCCACTGAAGGCGCTCGCGTAGCGCTCCTTGAACATCTCGGGCGTAATCGACGCGCGCACGGCTTCGGCGACGGCGGCGTCGCTCGGCCAGAGGTCGGACAAGTAGACGGGCTGCTCGTCGATGCCGATGCCGAGCGGTTCGCTGGAGAGGTCGATCTCCATCGTGCCCGCCAAGGCGTAGGCGACGACGAGCGGGGGACTGGCGAGGAAGTTCTGTTTCACGTCGGGGTGGATTCGACCCTCGAAGTTCCGGTTGCCCGAAAGCACCGAGACGACGGAGAGGTCGTGCTCGTTGACAGCCTCGGAGACGCCCGCGAGGAGCGGTCCGGTGTTACCAATGCACGTGGTGCAGCCATAGCCCGCGAGGTAGAAGCCCAACGCGTCGAGTGGCTTCACCAAGTCGGCCCGCTCGAGGTAGTCCATGACGACGCGACTACCCGGAGCGAGCGACGTCTTCACCCAGGGCTTCACGGAGAGGCCGAGTTCCACGGCGCGCTTCGCGACGAGTCCGGCCGCGACGAGCACCGAAGGGTTGGACGTGTTGGTGCATGACGTGATGGCCGCGACGACGACCGCTCCTTCACGAAGGTGCTCGGCCATCTCGGTGCCCTGCACTTCCTTGGGCTCGCGGCCGAGCGCATTCAAGAACGCGCCACGCGCACCGGAGAGCGATACTCGGTCCTGTGGTCGCTTCGGGCCAGCCAGGCTCGGTTCGACACTCGAGAGATCCAGTTCGACGTACTCCGAGTAGGTCGGCTCAGCGGAGGCGTGATCATGCCAGAGACCCTGCACCTTGGCGTAGGCCTCGACGAGTTCGAGTTGTTCCTTTGGTCGTCCCGTGAAGGCCAAGTAATTGATGGTCAACTGGTCGATGGGGAAGATCGCGCAGGTCGCACCGTACTCGGGGGACATGTTGCCAATGGTGGCACGCGTTTCGAGCGAGAGCGACGTCACACCGGGGCCGTACGCCTCGACAAACTTGCCGACGACACCATGCTTGCGCAGCAGTTCGGTAATCGTGAGCACGACGTCGGTTGCGGTCACGCCCTCTCGCGGCGCACCCGAGAGTCGAAGTCCAACGACGGGCGGAATCAACATCGACGTCGGTTGACCGAGCATGCCGGCCTCAGCCTCGATCCCACCAACGCCCCAGCCGAGCACGCCAAGGCCGTTCACCATCGTCGTGTGCGAGTCGGTGCCCACTAGCGTGTCGAGGTAGGCAACTCCGTCGTGTTCGAAGACCACGCGTGCCAAGTGCTCCAGGTTGACTTGGTGACATATGCCCATGCCCGGAGGCACGACGCGAAATCCGTCAAAGGAACTCTGCGCCCACTTGAGGAATGTGTAGCGCTCGACGTTGCGTTCGTATTCGATCGCGACGTTCTGCTCGAAGCTCTGCGCGGTACCAGATCGCTCCACGATCACCGAGTGGTCAATGACGAGTTCGACCGGCACGAGTGGGTTGATTTTGTTGGGGTCGCCACCGAGGGCGATGATGGCGTCGCGCATGGAGGCCAAGTCCACGACCGCCGGTACACCGGTCAAGTCCTGCATGAGGACGCGCTCGGGAGTGAACGCAATCTCCTTGGCGTCGTCGCCCGCGGCTTCGCCATGGCGCGTCGGGTTTTCTCCCCAACGAGCGAGTGCTTCGATGTCAGCGGCGCGCACCTTCACGCCGTCTTCGTGTCGAAGGAGATTCTCCAAGAGCACTTTGATCGAGTACGGCAGTCGATCGACGCCCAAGGCCGAGAGCGCGTCGGCGCGCAGAGAGAAGTACGTCAACTCACGTCCTTGGACAGTGAGTGTTGCTTGCGAACCGAAGGAGTTGAGAGAGGTCATGTCTCCATTCTGCCTGTTTCGCCGCGGTGCCGTTCCACCTCATTGGTGCCGAGGACCTCGCCCAGGTGCGAGACTGAAACCCATGACATCGACGTACGACACGCTCTTGGCGAGGCTCCAACTCGCCTTTGACGTGCTTGAGTCCGGTGCCGATCCGGTGCTTCGCACGTCGGAGCGCTCCGACTATCAGGCGAACGGCGTCATGTCCCTCGCCAAACGCCTCGGCCGCCCTCCGCGTGAAGTCGCCGAAGAGATCATGGGCCACGCCGACCTCGACGGTGTCGCGACAGTGGAAGTTGCCGGGCCCGGTTTCTTGAATCTGACGTTGATTCCCGCGTTCCTCGAGCGACAGCTCGCAGCGCTGCTCGGCGATGCACGCCTCGGCATCGCGACCGCACCCGAGCCCAAAACCGTCGTCATTGACTACTCGGCGCCCAACGTCGCCAAGGAGATGCACGTTGGGAACCTTCGATCGACCGTGATTGGCGATGCGCTGGCCCGCAGTTACCGCTTCGCGGGCCATCACGTGGTTGCGCGCAACCACGTGGGTGACTGGGGAACGCCGTTCGCGATGCTCATCGAGCACCTCCTCGACCTCGGAGACGACGACGTGTCGCTCTCGATTGGTGACCTGGACGCCTTCTACAAAGAGGCTCGCGTCAAGTTCGACAGCGACGACACCTTCAAGGAGCGCAGTCGCGGCCGGGTCGTCGCGTTGCAATCCGGTGACGCCGAGACGCTTCGTCTTTGGAGGATCATCGTTGACCAGTCGATCAGTTACCTCGATCAGGTGTACCAAGACCTCGGCGTGTCCCTCGAGATCGCCGACGTGGTGGGCGAGTCGTACTACAACGACATGCTCGAGAACGTCGTCGCGGACTTAGACGCCGCTGGCCTGCTCGTGGAGAGCGGCGGCGCACTGTGCGTCTTCCCACCGGGATTCACCAATCGTGACGGCGAAGCGCTCCCACTGATCGTCCAAAAGAGCGACGAGGGGTTCGGCTATGCCGCGAGTGACCTCGCCGCGGTGCGAGACCGGGTCGACAACCTGCACGCCGACGAGTTGCTCTACGTCGTGGGCGTGCCCCAGGCGCAGCACTTCGAGATGGTCTTCGCCGTCGCGCGCCTCGCGGGCTGGCTACCCGATCGCGTCCGCTGCGAACACGTGACCTTCGGCAACGTGCTCGGCACCGATCGCAAGATGTTCAAGTCCCGCAGCGGCGAGACGGTCAAGTTGGCGTCGCTGCTCGGCGAGGCGATCGAACGGGCCGACGAGGCACTCAAGGAACGCAACACCGACCTCGACGAACCGGCGAGAATGGATCTCGCCGTGCAGATCGCGCGTGCCGCGATCAAGTACGCCGACCTCTCGACCGATCGTCAGCACGACTACGTTTTCGATCTCGAGCGCATGATTGCTTTTGAGGGTGACACGGGCCCGTATCTGCAATACGCGCACGCGCGACTCCGCTCGATCTTTCGACGACTGGGCGAGACGTGGGCGCCGTCCTCGCTCACGTTTGCACTCGAGGTCGACCAGGAGCGCCACCTCGCTCTGGGCCTCCTCGCGTTCCCCGAAGCCTTCGAGGCCGCGCTTGCGCACCTACAGCCGCATCGACTGTGCGTCTACCTCTTTGACCTCGCCCAACGCCTCACTGCGTTCTACGACGCCTGTCCCGTATTGAGCTCCGAAGGCGCCCTGCGCGAACAGCGTCTGGCGCTGTGCGATCTCGCGGCGCGCACGTTGTCGGTTGGACTGTCGGTCCTCGGCATCGACGCCCCGGAAAAGATGTAGTTCGCCGGGCTCGCCACCTACGCGCTGGCGTCGGTAAAGTGAAACACGCGGGTCGAAGGACCCATCGAACGGGGGAAGTAATGGACGTCAGAGCCTCAATCCTTAGTGAAGTTCATGGTCCGTGGCATACCGAGACCATTGAGATCGACGATCCTCACGCCTTTGAAGTTCGCGTGAAGATGGCGTACTCGGGGCTGTGCCATTCGGACCTGCACCTACAGACCGGCGCGCTCTCGCAGGCGCCCGTCGCCCTCGAGATGATTTCCGGACGTCCGACGATGTTCCCGATTATTGGCGGACACGAAGGTTCGGGAGTGGTGGACTACGTCGGCGACGGCGTCACCTCGGTGAAGGTCGGTGACCACGTGGCGACGTCGTTCATCCCGTCGTGTGGCAAATGTGAGTACTGCGTCTCCGGACGCCCCTACATCTGCGACATGGCGGCGGGCACGCTGGCCGGTCCGATGATCTCGGACGGAACGTGGCGCCATCACTTCGGCGAGACGAACGTGAACCGTATGTGCAATCTCGGAACGTTCGCCGAGTACATCGTCGTCCACGAAGCGTCAGTGATCCGCATCGAACCGTGGTACGACCTTCGAGCGGCCGCACTCCTTTCGTGCGGCATTTCGACCGGCTTCGGCGCCGCGGTCAACCGCGGGGGCGTGAAACCCGGTGATGTGGTCGCAGTGATCGGCTGTGGCGGTCTGGGATCGGCCGCGATCCAGGGAGCCCTGCACGCCGGCGCGCGCGCCGTCGTCGCGATTGACACCAATCAGTCCAAGATCGACCGCGCCATGAAGATCGGAGCCACGCACGGTTCGACCACCACGCTGGAGGCGGCCTTCACGATCCTGCCCGACCTGACGTGGGGCAAGAACTGCGACGTGGTGATCATCACGGTCGGTGAAGCGACGAGCGAGGTCATTGAACAGGCCCGTTCGATCACCGCCAAGGGCGGCGTGGTGGTCGCCGCGGGATTGGCGGCGTGGGATCAGACCTCAGTCGAGCTCAATCTCTTCATGTTCTCGATGATGAATCAGGAACTGCGCGGGACCGTGTTCGGCTCCGAGGCACCGCGTCTCCAGATTCCGCGACTCCTTCGACTCCACAACGAAGGCAAGTTCATGATCGACGAGCTGGTCACCCAGGAGTACTCGCTCGACGAAGTGCAAAAGGGCTACGACGACCTAGAAGCTGGCGAAAACATTCGCGGAGTCGTTCGCTTCTAATCATTGAGTAGTTGTTCTTTACTTTCACCGTGTAGCTGCGCACCGACGCGCAGTAGGGGAAAACCCCGAAGTGACCCGGCACCACGTGCGAGTCGTAGGGGTAATTCCCGATTGCGACTCGGCGTCGCCCCTCGTACGCTGCATCTATGGAACGAACCGGTCGCCGATTCGGACGCGCTGAGGACACGGACGTGTTCGAAGCGGCGTCATTTCGAAGGAATCTCTCTTTGGGTTCAGGGTTATTGACCAAAGTGACAACTTGACGGATTGATCTATCTCTGTATATGGAGTAGCATACTGAGTATGCATAACTCTGTGGGGTCAAAATGAGCATCCGTCATTCACTGCTCGCTCTCTTGAGCGAGGGTCCAAAGTATGGCTTTCAACTCCGTCAGGAGTTCGAAGCGAGCACCGGTGAGATTTGGCCCCTCAACGTTGGCCAGGTCTACACCACGCTGCAGCGCCTGGAGCGCGACGGTCTTGCGTCATCAGATGACGTGGAAGACGTTGAGCGTCAAAAGAACTACCGAATCACCGAACTCGGCAGCGTGGAGCTCTCTCGATGGCTCCGAACTCCGCCCGACCTCTCAGAACCTCCGCGGGACGAACTGGTGATCAAGGTGCTCGTCGCGTCGCGCCTGCCGGACGTCGACGTGTACGAGGTCATTCAGGTGCATCGCCGTTACATCGTGCAGTTGATGCAGCAGTGGACCCACCTGAAGGAAGACGAATCGCACTTCGATCTGGCGTTCGCGCTCGCGGTTGATGCCGAACTCTTCCGATTGGACGCTGTGGTTCGGTGGCTCGACGCCGCCGACGGGCGACTTCATCGCGCCGCTCTTGAGCCGGCGCCGGAAGATCATGTCGCACTACCAAGTATTCGACGAAGGACTGGAGCACACCGATGAGCATGCTGGAACTACGAAAGATCTCGAAGAGCTACGGGCAGGGAGCCAATGAAGTTGACGCCTTGACCGACATTGACCTGAGTGTGGAACGTGGGTCACTCGTCGCCATCATGGGACCGAGCGGCTCAGGCAAGTCGACGCTGCTGACGATTGCAGGGAGTCTTGAAGAACCAACGAGCGGCGACGTGGTGATCGACGGCGTTCGCCTGTCGGGCATGTCGCGCAACGACAAGGCTCGTCTGCGTCGACGATCCATTGGCTACGTGTTCCAAGACTTCAACCTCCTGGCTGGTCTCACTGCGGTCGAGAATGTGTCCTTGCCGCTGGAACTTGACGGTGTGTCATTGAAGAAGGCGAGGTCCAAAGGCATGGAGGCCCTCGAAAGGCTTGGTCTTGGTGACCGTGCCACGAACTACCCCGATCAGTTGTCAGGTGGTGAACGTCAGCGAGTCGCCATTGCCAGAGCGGTCGTGGGCGAACGGAGCCTGCTCCTCGCCGACGAACCGTCGGGTGCCCTGGATTCGCTCAATGGCGAGGCGGTGATGCGGATGATCTTGTCAGCATGTCATGGCGGGGTAGCGGCGGTCGTGGTCACACACGACGCGAAGTTGGCTTCCTGGGCCGATCGCGTGGTGTTCCTTCGTGACGGGAAGGCGGTCGATGAAACGTTGCCCCCACCGACGCCCGAAGAGTTGTTAGCTCCCGACGTACCGAATCCGGCGTGACCATGGATGACTTCAGACTTCAATCGGGAGGTCGGCCATCTGACGGCGGCCTGCCGGCGCGACGCGCGGTGATGCGTTGGGCGTGGCGTCTCTTTCGACGTGAATGGCGTCAGCAGTTTCTGATCCTCGCACTCATCACCGTGGCCGTAGCGGCGACAGTGCTGGGCTCGACGGTTGCGGTAAACGATCCACCACCGAAGGACGCCGGCTTCGGTACGGCGCAGTACTCGATCTCCTTTGACCCCTATGGTTCGAAAGCTCAAACCGTCGTGACGAAGGTGGAGCACGACGGCACCGTTCAGTTGATCGAGAACGAGACGTTTTCCATCCCGGGCACCATCAACACGTATCAACTGCGGTCACAGGCCGCTCACGGGCCCTACGGGGGTCCCATGCTCTCACTGGTCAGTGGCCATTTCCCATCGAGTGCCAATGAGGTCGCCGTAACGAGTGGCGTCGCCAGCGCTTTTCGACTCTCCATCGGCAAGACCTGGGACGTCGGCGGTCTCGATCGCCACGTCGTTGGCATCGTGCAGAACCCACAGAGTCTTCTTGACGCCTTCGCATTGGTCGTGCCGGGGCAAGTGGCCAATCCGTCGGAGGTCACCGCTCTCTTCGACGTTCCCCGTAACGACCTGCGATCGATTGACAAGGTTCTTCAGGCCAACGTGCCGTCGTCAACGGTCAGTTCCCCTGCGTCGGTGGCTGCATCGAATCCACTCAATCCCGAAACCATCTCACTCGCGGCCCTCGTGCTCGGCATGTTGTTGATCGCGCTCGTGTCCATCGGCGGCTTCACGGTGCTCGCTCAACGTCGCATGCGTTCCATTGGAATGCTCGAGTCAATCGGTGCGACGGATCGCCACGTGCGACTCGTGGTTAGTGCGAACGGCACCGTCGTCGGTGTCGTCGGATCGATCCTCGGTTTCATCATCGGCTTCGCGGGATGGCTGTTGTACCGCCCGAGTTTCGAACAGAGCGCACATCACATCGTGGGTATGTTCGCACTACCTTGGCTGGTCGTTCTCATCGCGATGGTCCTCGCCATCGTGGCTGCGTACTTCGCGTCGTCTCGTCCAGCGCGCGCCGTGACGAAGGTTCCAATCGTTCACGCGCTCTCTGGGCGACCGGCTCCGCCCCGTCAGATCCATCGTTCCATCGTGCCGGGCATCGTGTTCCTCGTTGCAGCCTTCCTCTTGCTCGGTTACTCCGGAAGCACTGGCGGCGGTGACGGTAACGGTGGGGCGCCCGAGCTACTCCTCGGCCTCGTCCTGCTCATGCCCGGTCTGATCTTGCTCGCACCCTTCTTCTTATCTTTGACGGAACGCGTCAGTCGACGTGCGCCGATTGCGTCGAGGCTCGCACTCCGCGACCTCGCTCGCTACAGGGCGAGGTCCGGCTCGGCTCTCTCGGCGATCAGTATCGGTGTGCTCATATCGGTCATCGTGATACTCGCATCGGCGTCGCGATTCAGTAACGTCTTTGATTACGCGGGGCCCAACCTCGCCTCGAATCAAATCGCCCTGCACACCGGCTTCCCGCCACAGGGCGTCACCATCGTGCACCGTAATTCCAAAGGCCAACTTGTACGGGTTCGACACCATAAGACGGAAACAGCGACTCCGGCCCAACTTTCCTCAGGGGCGGAGCAGATCGCAAAGGGACTGGGTGGCCACCTCGTCGCACTTGAATCGCCGAATGCACAATTGAACGGTACGCAGGGTGGCCGGAGCTGGTCTGGACAGATCTACGTCGCCACACCGCAATTGTTGCGGGCGTTCGGCATCAGTGCGTCCGAGATCAACCCGAAGGCGCTGGTGTTGACGTCGAGGCCTGGCCTCGCTGGTGTCTCGGGTCTCTCGATGGACTTTGGCACCAGCAAGCAACCGGTCGGACAGGGTGGTCCCGCCGGAGGTATCAAGAGCCCGTTGATCCAGGAGGTCAGTGCGCTGCCCGCCGGCACCTCGGCACCGAACACGGTCATCACCGAGTACGCAATGAAGAAGTTCCATATCAGCGAAAGCCTCAGCGACTGGCTGGTGTTGGGCAATCAGAGCTTCACCGCGGCCCAGATCAGCAGCGCACAGTTGACGGCGGCCTCTCAACAGCTCCAAGTCGAATCGAGAAACGACATACCTTCGGGGTCGACCATCATCAACTGGGCGACGCTCTTTGGGATTCTCATCGCCCTCGGTGTCCTGGCGATGTCCGTCGGGCTGGTGCGCAGTGAGACCTCGGGCGAACTACGTACCCTCGCGGCGACCGGCGCGTCGAGCTACACGCGTCGCACGTTGACGGCGGTTACCGCGGGTGCGCTCGGCTTTCTCGGAGCGCTCCTTGGAGTGGTGGGCGGCTACGTCGCCATGATTGGTTGGTTGCGAAGTAACTCGTTGAATGGTGGCATCTCGGCTCTCGCGAACGTGCCTTTCGGTGATCTCATGCTCATTCTCTTTGGCATGCCGGCGATCGCGGCGGCCGTGGGCTGGCTTCTTGCCAGCCGCGAGCCCGCCGTGTTGGGTCGCCAACCAATTGAGTGACGTCGATTCGCGTCACGTATTGAACGGTGTGGTTCAGGATTTGCCTGGGCCAGATTTGAGACCGAGGACCTGGCGAAGCCCGAGGGTTGACTTGGTGATGTGGGGCGTGAGGGCCAGGAGCGTGCGCGATGTCACTGCACCTGTCAGCAGTCCAACGCCGTAGGCGGCGTCGTCGGCGATCGCGATTGGAATGTCACTCGCGTGCACCCGCGAGGATCTCCAACGCCACGCAGTGCCAAATGCGTAGAGGAGTAGTGCTCGTCGACGAAGCTTTGGAAGTAGGGCGCACAGGATGACGACGGCGCCGAACTGACGGACGACGGCTCGGGCCAACGGACCTCCGGCGCGCATCATCCCGCGTCCGACCAGTTCACGCGCCACTTGGTCGGCGTCATCGGTCGTCGGGCGCAGCCGCTCGCGCAGTTGATCGCGCGCGGTGTTCATGATGCGAAGTCCAATCACTGGCTTGCCCACCAGCGCACTCGACCACGCGGCGAGCGTCCAGGCGTCAACGCGAAGTGGGGCGAGGCGCTCTCCGTGTCGTTTGGCCAGTTCGCTGGACGACTGTCCGTAGCGAACGCGCTGGCGCCACCACGAACCCCACGACGGGCGTGCTCGGTGGCCGACGGTGACCTCGGCGACGAAACGGACCAGCCAACCCCGATCGTGAAGGCGCCACACGAAGTCAACGTCCTCGCCAGTGCGCAGCGACTCGTCGAACCCTTCGCCGTAGCTCGCTCGCCGGACGACGAGGCAGGCACTCGGCACGTAGCTGACCGCGCCCGTTGGCACCACCAGTGCGCTTCGACGGCCGACGTCGAGTGGGCTAAAGCGATGTTCGAATCGATCACGCACTGAATCGCCGGGAGCACCGCAGATCCTCGGCGCGACGGCGCCTTCGAGGGGGTCGTGAAAGTGGGCCTGGAGTCGTGCGAGTACGTCGAGTGGGTTGTCCATGACGACGTCGACGTCGATGAACCAGATGAACGGTCGCGACGTCGCGCGCACGCCGGCGTTGCGCGCGGCGCCGGGTCCGCAATTGACGTCAAGTCGAACTAAGTCGACCTTGAACTCCTTGGCGCATTTGGCGACGGACAACTGGTCCGGGGAGCCGTCGTCGACGATCGTTACGTGGAGTTGGCGCAACGACGCGAGCAACGCGCGAAGTGAGGCCACGTCGTCGTGGACCGGAATGATCACGTCGACGTCATCGACGTCGAGACCGCTGGGATAGACGGGGTGCAGTAGGCCCTGCTGAACCAGGGTGCGAGCGAAACGGCCCTCGCCGGCACCGACACGACCCCCGTGCACCCATCGCTGCGCCACTGACTTTGAGCCGCCGGGAAGTCGCAGGAGACGCCATGGCGAGCCGCCGCTGAGGAGGTCTCGGTCGAGGAACTTCGCTTCCTCATCGAGTTGGACCAGTGTTCCTTGGCTGATTGGCTCATCGACCGGCACGGGGGCGAGGGGCAGGTGATCGCTCACGGCGCGAGTCTTTCACGATTTCGACCAGATGTCATTGTTCGATACGACAGAATGGGATGGTTCGAGGAGGAACCATGTCAATCGACACTGTGGTGGAAGAAGTAGAGGAGACCGAAGAGAGTGAAGAGCTTCTCGTCGAGGAGGTTTCCATCGACGGTCTTTGTGGCGTCTACTAAACGGTGACGCTTTCGACGACCGAACTGTTTGACGCTTCGGCGCCGTGGTCCCTGAACGCACAGGTCTCACTTCGCGACGAGGCATTCGGGGCACTGGCCTATCACCACGGCACTCGCCGGCTCGTCTTTCTCAAGTCACGCGAACTCGTGGAGCTCGTGCGTCAGCTCGACCAGTTCGAGAGCGCCCACGCCGCGATTGACGAACTCGTGCCCGCCGACCAACACGATCGTTACGTCGGCGCACTGGCGTCACTGGCCCACTCGGAGATACTCCGTGGGCGCTAAGACGTCGTTGCGTGACCGCTTCGAGCGTGGGCTCGCGGCGCCAATCTGTCTCACGTGGGAGTTGACCTACGCCTGCAACCTCGCGTGCACGCACTGCCTCTCTTCGTCGGGACGCCGCGACCCCATGGAGTTGACGACGAGCGAAGCCAAGGCGCTGATCGACGAGATCGCGGCGATGCAGATCTTCTACATCAATATCGGCGGCGGCGAACCAATGATGCGTGACGATTTCTTTGAGCTGATCGAACACGCTGTTGACCAGCACGTCGGCGTCAAGTTCTCGACGAATGGCACGCGAATTGACGTGGCGGCGGCGAAACGACTGGCCGGCATTGACTACCTCGACATTCAGATTTCGATTGATGGCGTTGACGCGTCGACGAGTGACCGGATCCGTGGTGCGGGTAGTTACGCCCGTGCCCTCAGGGCAATGGACAACCTCAAGGCCGCGAACTTCGGCCAGTTCAAGATCTCGGTCGTGATGACCAGGGAGTCCGTCGAACAGCTCGATGGGTTCGAGGCGTTGGCGCGACACTACGGCGCCGAACTACGACTGACGCGACTTCGCCCTTCGGGACGAGGTGCCGATGTGTGGGAAGAACTGCACCCGACGCTCGAGCAGAATCGTCGACTGTATCGCTGGCTGTTGGAGCGCCCCAACGTCCTCACTGGGGACTCGTTCTTCCACCTTTCGGCACTGGGCGAATCTCTTGACGGTCTCAATCTCTGTGGCGCGGGACGCGTTGTCTGTCTTATCGACCCGGTCGGCGAGGTCTACGCCTGCCCGTTCGTCATCCACGACGAGTTCAAGGCCGGCAATATCCGCGACGCCGGCTTCGCGTCGGTGTGGACCAACAGCGAACTATTCCGGTCGTTGCGAGAGCCGGGGAGCGTGGGCGCGTGCAACTCGTGTGGCTCCTACGACGCATGTCGCGGCGGCTGCATGGCGGCGAAATTCTTCACCGGGCTCGAAATGACCGACCCCGACCCCGAATGCGTCTTCGGCCACGGCGAAGAGGCGCTCCGAGCCAAGCGCGTGACGTTGCGTCCGACCCCTTCGCCCGACCACTCACGAAGGATTCCGGTCTCGATCTCGTCCAGGTGACGAAGCCCATCGTTTGGACCCTCAGGTAATGTCGCGGTGAGTCGGGAACGGGGAAGCAATGGCGAGCACGTGGTTTGAGTCGGTGGCCGTCGCCCAGCGTCGGGCCGAGAAACGTCTCCCGAAGTCCGTGTATATGGCGCTGGTGGCCGGCTCGGAGAAGGGCCTGTCCTCCAGGGACAACCTTGCGTCATTCGACGAACTTGGCTTTGCGCCCCACGTCGCGGGCAACAAGAGCGAGCGGTCCATGGCGACCATCGTCATGGGTCAATCGGTATCGATGCCCGTCGTGCTCTCTCCGACCGGCGTGCAAGCCGTCCATCCCGACGGCGAGGTCGCAGTGGCACGTGCTGGCGCGAACCGCGGTGTGGCGATGGGGCTCAGTTCCTTCGCTAGTCGCTCCCTTGAAGAGGTCTGCGCGGTGAACTCCCAGGTGTTCTTCCAGATGTACTGGTCCGGCGACCGCGACACCATGCTCCAACGACTCGCGCGAGCTCGCGAGGCCGGTGCCAAGGGAATCATCTTGACCCTCGACTGGTCCTTCGCCAATGGGCGCGATTGGGGAAGCCCTTGGATTCCCGACAAGATCGGCGTAAAGGCCGTCGTGAAGCTGGCGCCCGAAGTGGCGATGCGTCCCCGATGGTTCTGGTCGTTCGCGAAGACCGGTCACCTGCCCGGGCTGCTGACGCCCAATATGGCCAAACCGGGGGAGAGGCCTCCGACCTTCTTCGGTGCCTACTACGAGTGGATGCAGAGTCCGTTGCCGAGTTGGGATGACGTGGCGTGGTTGCGCAGCGCGTGGGATGGCCCGTTCATGGTGAAGGGTGTAAGTCGTGTTGACGACGCCAAACGTGTTGTCGATCTCGGCGCGACGGCGCTGTCGGTCTCCAATCACGGTGGCAACAATCTCGACGGAACGCCGGCACCGATTCGTGCGCTGCCGGCCATTGTGGACGCCGTCGGTGACCAGATTGAAGTCCTGCTCGACGGCGGTGTGCGTCGCGGCAGCGACGTGGTCAAGGCGCTCGCTCTCGGCGCGCACGCGGTAATGATCGGGCGCGCCTACCTCTGGGGGCTCGCCGCCGAGGGACAGGGCGGCGTCGAGAACGTGCTTGACGTGCTGCGCGGCGGTATCGACTCGGCACTTCTGGCACTAGGCAAGTCGCACGTGAGTGAACTCACCCGAGACGACGTCGTGGCGCCGGACGGATTCTTTCGAAGGCTGGGCGCGTGAGTCGTGTCGCCATCGTCACCGGCGCCGCGCGAGGTATCGGTGCGGCGACCGTCGATGCCCTCGTGAACGATGGGTATCGCGTCATTGCCGTTGACCGCTGTCGCGACATCCCCGAGATTCCCTACGCCCTCGCTACCTCGGCTGACCTTGACGCCGTCGTGGCCCATCACGGCGATGCCGTGCTCGGGCTCGTGGGCGATGTGCGAAGCGCCACTGACATGCAGCTCGCGGTCGAGACGGCAACGCGTCACTTTGGTCGACTCGACGCCGTCGTGGCGTGCGCCGGCGTGATCGCCGGGGGCTCGCCTATTTGGGAGATCAGCGACGCGGCGTGGGACGCCGTGTGGTCGGTGAACGTGCTCGGAACCCGCAGGCTCATCGAAGCCTCGGCGCCGACCTTGATCGCGAACGGCAAAGAGGCGAACGGTCGCGTCGTTGCAGTGGCGTCCGCGGCCGGTCGTACCGGTCTGTATCACCTCGCCGCCTACTCCGCGGCGAAGCACGCCGTCGTGGGCCTCATTCGCGGCACCGCCATGGACCTCGCGCAGTACGGCGTTACTGCGAACGCCGTGAGCCCCGGCTCGACCCGCACCAGGTTGCTCGACGCCTCAGCGGCCGTGTACGAACTGGCTGGTCCCGAAGAGTTCGCCCAACAACAGCCCATTGGCCGTCTCATCGAACCAACGGAAGTGGCCGCCTCAATTGCCTGGCTCTGCTCACCGGCAGCGTCAGCGATCACGGGCGCGGACGTCGCCGTTGATGGGGGCATGACCGTCGGCTGAGACGTGCGTGAACCGGAATGGCCACGAGTTCACCGATCGTCATCGCAATTCGCGTTCGCTTGGGGGACTCGTTGATAGCCACTCACTGGGTCCGACTTCGCGCGATTTTCCTGGCGCTCGCCACACGATGCACTAAGGTCGGCGTTGCCTCGTGGCAGCGAAGTTGGTGAGATTCCAACGCTGTCCCGCAACTGTAAGTGGTCATAGAAGTTCGTCCATGTAGCCAGGTCGCCTTCCGCGNNCATTCGGTTAGTCCTCGCACTCTCACTCAGTGTGGTGGCTCTGCCCCTACTCAGTTCGACGGCCCACGCCGCCACCGCACCGCAGTGTGTCGTCTCCCTGTCGCCCACGGCGACTGAAACGCTCTACGCCATTGGCGCCGGACCCCAGGTGCAAGCGGTCGACAAAGACTCCGACTTCCCGACCAAGGGTCTGCCCACGAAGCGCATCGATTCGCTCAATCCGAGTGTCGAGGCCGTCATCGGCATCTGCAAGTCAACGTCAGCGCACCCGTCCACGAAGCCCGATCTCGTGATCATCTCCTACGACGCCAATCAGATCAAGGAGAAATTGACGGCGGTCGGCGTGAAGGTTGTCGAGCAAGACGCCCCGTCGAACGTGGCCGGTGCGCTCGCCCAGATTCGCCAACTCGGTACCTTGACCGGTCACGTGACCAAGGCCAACGCCTTGGCGACGTCGATCAAGACGACCCTCGCGAATGACATTGCGTCGATACCGACGCACAAAGGAAAGACGCTTACCATGTATTACGAACTCGACCCGACGTTCTACTCGTTGACGAGCTCTACGTTTGTGGGTTCACTGTTGAAGTCGCTCGGCGTCGTCAACGTCGCCGACGCCGAGAACACGACGGCTGACCCGGGGTACCCGCAATTGAGCAGCGAGTACATCGTCAGCGCGAATCCCAGGATCATCTTCCTGGCCGACACGATCTGCTGCAAGGCGTCGCAATCAACGCTCGCGAAGCGACCGGGTTTCTCCAAGATCGCGGCCGTTGCTGATCACGAAGTGATTGGACTCAATGATGACGTCGCTTCGCGGTGGGGACCTCGCCTGAGTCTCCTCATGAACGAATTGACCACGGGCGTCAAGGGCGCCCTCAAGAACCCCAAGCTCTGGAGCTAGCGCTTGAGCGCCAATCCTCCGACGAGGCGTCGCGTCGCGATCGTCGCGGCCTGCACGGTGGTCGCTCTCGCCGCCGCCATCGTCGGGGGACTGGTGATTGGCCCGGTGTCGATCGGCACGTGGCGCATCATTGGCGACGTCTTCTCTCACGTCGGCTTCGGGCACACCACGTTGACGTCAACGCAGTCGACAATCATCTGGCAGTTGCGAGCACCACGAATGGTCATGGGACTCCTCGCCGGCGCGATGTTGGCGGTTGCCGGAGGGACCTACCAGGGGGTCTTTCGTAACCCCCTCGCCGATCCGTATCTACTTGGTGTCGCGTCCGGCGCCGGACTTGGCGCAACCTTCGCCATCGTCGACGTTGGTCACGGTGTCAGCACGCCGACGTGGACACCGCTGCTGGCGTTCGTGGGCGCGATGGCGGCAGTCACAGCGACGTGGCTCATCGGTGGTCGCAGCATGCGCACGGGCGTCGGCACGCTCATCCTCGCCGGTGTGGCGGTGGCGTCGCTGCTCACGAGTGCCCAAACATTCCTTCAGCAACAGTCGAGTGCCGGTTCGATCACGCGCGTCTACATCTGGTTGTTGGGTTCACTCGCCAGCAGCACCGGATGGGGACCGGTGACGTTGGTACTTCCCTACGTGCTCGTCTGCATCGCGGTATGCGTGGCGGCCGGTCGAGCCCTCGACGTCATGAGCGTGGGGGAAGACGAGTCGCGTTCGCTTGGGGTGCCCGTGCGCCGGATCCGCTTCATCGTCATCGCGGCGTCGTCACTGGGAACTGCGGCCATCGTGTCGGTCGTCGGGCTCATCGGCTTCGTGGGCATCATCGTGCCCCATATCGTGCGTCTGCTCGTGGGGACCTCGTATCGCCGGATCCTTCCCCTTTCGGTACTCTTCGGCGCGGCGTTCCTCGTGTTCGCCGATACCATCGCGCGCACCGTGATCGCGCCCTCGGAGTTGCCCCTTGGCGTCGTGACCGCGCTCGTCGGTGCGCCGGTGTTCGTCTTGATTCTCAGCCTGCGTCGACCGGTCGCGGTATGAGTGCGGTCGATGTCGAGGCACTGACGGTCAAGGCCGGTTCGAAGACTCTCGTCTCGAACGTGACGTTGGCGGTGGAAGCCGGGACCTGGTGCACGGTTGTCGGACCCAATGGCGCGGGCAAGACGACGCTCGTCGAGACTATTGCGGGACTTCGTAAGGCGTCACACGGGTCGGTGTCGATCTCGGGTCACCCCCTCGCCGAAATGCACGAGCGCGAGCGGGCGCAGCGCGTGGCGCTCGTGCCCCAGCATCCGGTCATTCCGAGCGGGATGAGTGTGGATGACTACGTGGCGCTCGGCCGCGTGGCCTATCACGGGCTTTTTCGACCGCCAGGCGCGAACGATCGCAGCATCGTCGAGTCCGTACTCGAGCGGCTCTCGCTCGTCGATTTTCGAGAGCGCGACGTGATGACGCTCTCGGGAGGCGAACGTCAGCGGATGGTGCTCGCTCGGGCACTCGTGCAGTCGACCGCGGTCATTGTCCTCGACGAACCGATCACGGGCCTGGACATGCGCCACCAGATGGACATGTTGGAACTCTTAAAGAGCGAGGTCGCCCAGTGTGGTCTCACGGTTGTCGCCACACTCCACGACCTCACGTTGGCGGGGCAGTTCGCCGATCGGCTCGTCCTGCTCGATCGCGGGGAGGTGGTACTCGACGGCGCCGCGGGTGACGTGATCCGCAGCGACGAGTTGGCGCAGTGCTACGCCATGAAACTTCGAGTCGTCGACGTCGACGGCGCCGACGTAGTGGTACCCGTTCGACAGTGACTCGGTGAAGGGAGCGTGACGCGTCAAGTCGCCCTTTTCTCATCTCGTAGACTTGTCAAAAGCAACGAAGGGAACTACGTGCGACGCACGCGAATCGTAGCCACCATTGGCCCCGCCTCAGAGAGTGACGAGGTCCTCCTCGACTTGGTCAAGGCCGGTGTTGACGTCTTTCGTCTCTCCTTCGCCCACGGTGACATCCCCTCGGGCGTCGCCCGGCTTCGCCGGGTGCGCGCCCTCGCACCAGACCTCGCGATCATGGTCGACATCCCCGGACCGAAGATTCGCGCCGGTTCCTTTGGCACGACACCGGTAACCCTGACGGTCGGTGACCATATTGAACTCACCGAGGGTTTTGATAAGACCTCAACCGCCTCGAACATCGTGGTTGAGCGTCTCCACGTCCTCGCCCAACTCCAAGTCGGCGACAAAATTCACATTGGCGACGGGGGCGTGTCGTTGCTGGTCGAGCAGCCCGGACCCAAGGCCAAAGCCATGGTCACGTCGGGCGGTACGGTCATGGGTAAGCCCGGGCTGAGTCTGCCGTCGTCACTCGTCAACGACCGACTCCCGACCGACGACGACCGCGAGCGTCTCGAGGCCTTGCGCACGGAGTCATTCGAAATCCTTGCGGTGTCCTTCGTGCGTTCGGCCTTTGACATGGTCTCGGTTCGAACTGCGTTGTCTCGTGATGACGTCATGTTGATGGCGAAAATCGAGACGGGCGAAGGCGTCGAGAACCTCGACGAGATCATTGCGGTCTCTGACGCGATCATGGTCGCGCGCGGAGACCTCGGTGTGCGCATGCCCATTGAAGAGGTACCGCATTTGCAGAAGGAGATTGTCCGCCACGGCGTGCGTTACGCCCGCCCAGTCGTGGTCGCCACGCAAATGCTCGAGTCCATGACCCACTCCCAAGTCCCGACACGCGCCGAGGTGACTGACGTCGCGAACGCCGTCCTCGACGGCGCCAGTGCGGTCATGTTGAGTGGCGAAACGGCGATTGGGGACGACCCGGTCGCGACGGTGACGACGATGGACCGGATCGTTCGCCGGGCCGAGGAGTACTTCGACTACGAGGGTTGGGGTGCGAGCCTCGGGGTGCAACAGATCGGTGCCGGCACGCGATCGACGAGGATCACGGCGGCGATCACCGGAGCGGCGTGGCGCGCCGCGATGGAAGAAAAGGCGGTCGCCATCGTGGCCTGCACTCGTTCGGGCATGACGGCCCGCGCGATCTCGCGATTCCGTCCTCCGATGCCCATTGTTGCGATCACGCCGAGTGACGCCACGGCCCGTCAGCTTCGTTCGTCCTGGGGTGTCGAGGAGATCTACGTGTCGCCGGCTCAGGACATCGACGAACTCTGTGAGGTCGCGATCACTCGCCTGAAGCGTTCGGGCACCGCGAAGTCCGGCGATCCGATTGTCATCATGGCCGGATCGGCCTCGGGTGGTGCGCAGATCACTGACACCGTTCGAATGCTCATCGTCCCCTGACACCCTGATCTCATTCTCGTCTCGGGGTTTTTGCTCGGGATAGTGATGTCCGTGAGACGTATCGACGCCCCGAGATCGAACACCGGCGCTGACGCCGGAACGATTACTGGTACCACCAGGAGCGAACGTCACGCGACGGCCGCATCATTTTTCAAAATTCGTTAAGAAAACGCAGCATTCCACTGAATGTTGCTGCTGCCCAACATCTCCTACGATGAAGTTTGTCGCGAATGAGGCCACCACGGCCACCGATGTTCCTCCCTACGTCATGTCGATTCTGAAAGCACGTGACGGACCGAGATCAGCGGTCGGGCCACGCGCGCGATATCCAATCAAAATGGAGGCTCACCATGAAGAAAATCAGTGCGCGTATGACGAGGCAGCCCCTTGCAGTCCTGCTGCTCGTCGCGGTACTCGTCGGCGCAGGTTCGGGCGTCGGCTACGCCGCCACACGTCATCCGGCGGTGCAATCGAGGGCCACGGCGAAGCCCGCGGCGCTCGTCTGGCACAACTTGCATCTCCTCAACGGTGCAACGTCGTCAGGCTCGAGCAACCACGCCATCTCAAAGAATCCCGGCAATCCCCAGTACGCGGTTTCCTCCCAGGGCGTCGTGTACCTGGCCGGCGGCATCGTGGGACCGTCAAACTCTTCACTGCCGGCATTCAATCTTCCCGTGGGAGCACGTCCCGGATTTTATGACTGCTTCACGATCTACTCCTTCGACAGTTCCTACAATCAGCAAGTCGGTGCGCTGCACATCTACGCCAACGGCGATGGGGAGTTCCAAGGTGCGGGCGCCAGTGTGTTCGACTCTCTCTCCGGCGTGAGTTTTGTGATTGGTCATTAGCTAGCGGCGAAGACCGTCCAGACACGACGCTAGAGATGACAGAACGCATTGCGCTGATTGGCATGATGGGCGTCGGAAAAACGACGGTCGGACGAGCGTTGGCGATCCGACTTGGTTGGGCGTATCTCGACTCCGACGAACAGGTGCGTGCGGCAACGGGTCGCAGCGTCAAGGAGATTTCCCTAGAGGATGGTCCCGAGACGCTCCACCGGTTTGAAAACGATGCGCTCGTCGCCGCCCTCCAGAGTCCGACGTCCGCCGTGATCGGTGTGGCCGGTGGCGCTCTCTTGGCGGACGGTACCCGAGTGCTGTTGAAGGGCGAACGGCATGTCGTTTGGCTTCGTGCCTCGCTCGAAACCTTGGCCCAGCGGATCGGCACAATGGGCGATAGGCCGTACTTCGACGGCGACCCCGTGGGAACCATCAATGAGCTCTACGAAGTGCGCCGCCCGCTGTACGCAGACGTCGCCAACTTCACGATTGACGTCGACGAGTGCACGCCTGAGGAGATCGTCGAAAGGATTCTGGCCTCGGTGCATCCACTGGGTACGTGAGTCGATTTGCGAGGCCCTTACCTGGCAAGGCATCGACTCCGTGCGAGAACGATTCGGTACGTGCCTGTTAGCGTTGAATCCGCGATGAAGACCCTGTCGACTCCTTATCCAAAGTCCCGACGCCCGTGGATGCGGGGCCTGACGGCGGCGGCCCTGGCCGTGCTGGTCCTCGCTGGCGGCGAAGTCGTTCACAGCAACGCCGGATCGGCATCGTCGCTCAACTCGCACGCCAATCGAGTTGCGTTGAGCGTAAAGTCGCAGCCCACAACGTCGGCACCGAGCGCATTGGCGCGCTCGGCACGCAGTAAAACTTCGACGTCAAAGGTCCCGTTGGATATCCCCGTCGCGGACAACGCTGCGTTTCGTCCGCCCTCGCGCGGATGCGGTTTCACGCCAGTTTCAGCATTGGTGCGAACGGGCGCGACGTCGACATCAACAACAACACCTCATCACGCGCCGTTCGCACTCGGTCACTGTCGACTTCTCGAAATTGGCGACTCGCTGGGTGACGACCTCGAATATGGCATTCGACACGAACTTCAGTTCACGCCGGGATTGAAACTGATCCAACGCAACAAAACGTCGACCGGTCTCTCCGCGTCGTGGTTTTACAACTGGCCCGCACATCTGAAGTCTGACTTG
This sequence comes from Acidimicrobiaceae bacterium, assembly GCA_003152215.1. Taxonomy (GTDB): domain Bacteria; phylum Actinomycetota; class Acidimicrobiia; order Acidimicrobiales; family RAAP-2; genus RAAP-2. Next base: position 69,873 of record PLZP01000068.1, read on the forward strand.
CACGACTACCATCCCAATCTCGTTGTCATCATGTTTGGCGCGAACGATGAGCAGGCACTCGCCGTCGATGGCGTGTCGCAACCTTTCGGTTCGCCGAAGTGGCGTAGTGCCTACATTGCGCGCGTTCGTCGGATCGATCGAATGGTGACCAAGGCGGGCGCGTACGCATTCTGGGTCGGTCTCCCAATCGCCGCGCCGAAAAGTTACAGCCAAGGTCTTCGGGCGCTGAACGACATTTACGTTCAGGTGGCCACTTCGACGCCCGGCGTCACATTCCAGCCAATGTGGCATCTCTTGTCAACGAAAAGCGGCAACTACCGCGGTGGTGCCGTCGTGAACAATGTGCAAAGTGCACTGCGATTGTCCGACGGCATTCACTTCACCTCGACCGGCGAGCTGGTGATTGGCACATTTGTAGCTCGGCAACTGGCGACGGTCTACAACGTGAACCTCCGCCCCGAAGAGCCCGCGTACATCGACCGTTGAATTCGCTGGACTTGAGTCCAGTACACCGGATTGGTGCGAGATTGGAGCCGTTTGCGTAGATGAACGTTGTCAGTTAGCCTTCGCCAAAGTTTCATCGGTAATGTTTTCCGGCCTCCCAAGAGCCCCCCGGGACGGTGTCGTCGCTCGAGAACCCTATTAGGTCGAAATCCATAGTTCCCAAGGGCGGGGGCAGTATGCGCAAAGTAACCGTACGAAGCGCCGGTGTCGTTCTCAGTGTGGGAGCACTTCTCTGTTCCGCACTGTCCGTGATCTCGAGCACCGCGGGTGCTGCCGGTGCGTCGGTCCAAGTGATCAGTGGCTCGCAGTACGGGTTCAACCAACCTGACGGCATTTCCTCAGATGGGACTGACGTGTGGGTGACGAACCCCGGCAACAACTCGGTGACGGAGTTCTCGGCCTCCACGGGCGCACTGGTCCAAGTGATCAGTGGTTCGCAGTACGACTTCAGCGACCCCACCGCAATTCTTTCGGACGGCACCCACGTCTGGGTGACCAACTACGACGGCAACTCGGTGACCGAACTGTCGGCGTCGACTGGCGCGTTGGTGCAAGTGCTCAACGCCACACTGGCGAACTCGCAACCCGAGTTTTATGCCCCCGACGGACTTGCCGAGAGTGGAGGATCGGTGTGGGTCTCGAACTGGGGGCCGACGGTTGTTGGTGCAAGTGCCGAGGGGATGATCACCGAGCTCTCGGCGTCGACCGGTGCCCTCGTGCAAGTGGTAGACAACCCGAACTCCAGTTACGGTGCGGAGAGCGGTATCGCCGCCGACGCCAACGACATTTGGGTGACCAATACCGACGGAGGCTCGGTCAGTGAGTTTTCAACGTCGAACGGCGCGTCGGTGCAGTACATGAATGGCGCTGCCTACGAATTCGCCTCACCTGAAGCGATCACGACTGACGGCACTGACGTCTGGGTGGTCAACGGCGGTGGGAACGGTGAGACCACTGAGTTCTCGGCGTCGACCGGTGCCCTCGTGCAACTGCTCGACGCCGTGAACGGCGCCAACATCGCGGCGATGTCCGCGGACGGCACGGACCTGTGGGTGGTCGGATCGGCGGCGGTGACCGAACTAGTGGAGACCACGGGTGCCGTCGTGGCAACGCTCACCGGTGTCCCGTACGATTTCCAAGGTTCCGAAAGAATCTCCATCAACCAGGGCACCGCGTGGGTGACGAACGCTGCGAACAACACGGTGACTGAATTCCCGACCGTGGCGGCGGCCTTGTTGACTCCTACCACGCCCACGATCTCGAATCTCCCAACGAACGCTCAGGTCGGAGGTAGTTTCAGTGCCGCCGTCACGACCAATGGCGATGGAACCGCAGCGGTGAGGTCGAACTCGACGAGCGTCTGCACCGTGAACTTCCTTCTCGTGACCTTTAGCAGCGCCGGTACGTGTTCCCTCACGGCCAGCGTGGGTGCCGGCACGACGTACGCCGCCGCCACCGGTGTCGCCCAAACCTTCACGGTCGCTGCCGCCTCGCAGACGCCGGACCCCATCGTTGGCAACTGGAACGTGACCTACGGCGCAGCAGCGGTCGTGACGATGACACTGGCCAGTGGCGTCTATACCGAGACCGCCGAGACACCCGTCGAGGTCACCGGAAGTTCGTGCGATCTGCCTGTCGGCACCGTGATTGCCACGTTTTCATCCACGGGCGCCCGTACCTACTCCGGAACGCACGGCCTTTGGAACACGTCGAACTGCGCGTACGTGGAATCGACGAGCCTCACCTTGACCTTGAGCGCCGACGGCAACACGCTCTCTGGTGAGCTCGGTGACGGGGAACAGGTCTCCTTCACCAAGGTGCCAACCCTCATCGCGCAGTCCGCGCTTACGATCACCACGCTGTCCGGGACACTCGGCACGTCGCTCAATCTCGCAACATCTGGCGGCTCCGGCACTGGTGCGGTGACGTTCATCGCCGCGGACGGCACCGCGAGCGGCTGCGTGGTGTCGGGTGGTGCGCTCACGGCGTCGACCGCCGGGACGTGTGTCGTCACGGCCACGAAAAAGGCTGACACCTCGTACTTGGGCGCGTCGTCGTCGCCGACCACCATCACGCTGAAGGCCAAGACGTCGGCGAGCAAGCCAGCCACGGTGACGGTGATGTTCTCGGCGAGAGGCACCACCTTGAGCGCGTCGGGGAAGAGGTCCTTGGCTGCCCTCGCTCGCAAGCTCGAGCCCGGCGCGTGGGTGACCTGCACCGGTTACGCCCGCAGCAACGCCGGACGAGCAGCGAGTCGAGCTCGGGCCGTGTCGCTCTACCTCGCTGGTCGGGTCTCGATTCATATAACGCTCAAGAAAGTGACGACGCTCGCGCTCAATAAGGTCACCGTCACGACCACGAAACAGTGAGTGAGGGGAGACAACCCTGGACCGCTCGTACTGCTGGCGCTGGGCGCGACAACGATTCATCGTGATCGTTGTCACCAGCGTTACGTTCGCCGGGCGGGTGTTCGGCGGCGGTGGCACTGTCCTCACTTCAGCCACGGCTCGCCCGTTGACGGCCTCCGTCACAACTTGCTGCGCTTCCAAACGCGGTCGCTGTGTTGAATGGCGGATCGATGGAAATTTCAGGAATTCATACGGATAGCGAAGAGGCGCAGCATTCCGGAAAACGCATGGGTGGGCAACTTCGGCGCTGAGTATTTTTGTCGCTCTGTTCGTGCTCCGTGACATCCTCCTCGTGCCGCCGGCGAGATTCGAACTCGCAAATCTCCACCTTCGGAGGGTGGCATGTTATCCAATTACACCACGGCAGCGTCAGCCACACCTTACCTTTGAGACCTTTCGCGTTCGGCCCACGACCCGCCCATGGACCGAATAGTCCGGTTGAGTCCGACTAAGTCTGGCGGCGTTTTGCGAGGCAGGTAGCTACGCAAGATCGACGAGTGAAGCGCTGTATCCACTCGGCTTTTGCGATGTTCGGCGGCCATGAAGAATGGCTGCGGAGGCCAATGCTCTATCCACTGAACTACGAGGGCAATGACGTCATCGGACCCGTGGGTCTTTTGATTACTTTTTCGAAGCGCGTTGCCACAACTCCTATTGTGCATCTATGACTGCAGAGCCGATCCTCGCATCGTTGTTGCCAGACACGGCGGTTCTCTTGGAGAACGACGTGCTCCTTGGCGGTGTGTCGTTGCGCGGTCTTGCGGGCATCTACGGCACTCCACTTTTCGTCTACGACGAAGAGACGTTGCGTGCTCGCTGTCGCGAAGCGGCCAGTTCCTTCGACGACGGCGTCGCGTTTGCGTCGAAATCGTTCCTCTGCGGAGCCATGGCACGCGTTGCATTCGAAGAAGGTCTCTGCATCGACGTCGCGACCGGAGGAGAGTTGGACATCGTGCTTCGTTCCGGCGTGCCCGCGCGACGCGTCATCATGCACGGCAATAACAAGTCCGCCGAAGAGCTCGAGCGCGCGATTGCCGTTGGGGTGCACCGAGTGGTGGTCGACAACTTCGAGGAGATTGCGTTGTTGAAGTCCCTCGTGAGCGAGTCGACGCCGCTCGATTGTCTGGTGCGCGTGACGCCGGGTGTGGAAGCGCACACGCACGAGTTCGTTCGCACGGGCCATGAGGACACCAAGTTCGGCTTCTCTATTTCCTCGGGTGACGCGCGTACCGCGATCAAAGACCTGCGCGAGATCCCCGGTCTCACCTTGCACGGCGTCCACGCGCACATTGGATCGCAGGTCTTTGAGCTCATTGGATTCGTCGAGTCACTCGCGATCCTTGCCAATTTCATCACGGACGATGGATTCGACGAGCTCTGCGTCGGGGGAGGACTTGGTGTTGCCTACGTCGCGGGCGAGACCGCTCCATCGATCAGTCAGTGGGGTGACGCCCTACGCGCCGCAGCCCTCGAGGTCGGCCTCGATACGAACGTGCGGCTGCTCGCCGAACCGGGCCGCGCCGTTGTCGCCCAGGCGGCCGTCACGCTCTACCAGGTCGGTGCGGTGAAGCCGGTCGCGCAACGGACCTATATGGCGGTCGACGGTGGGATGAGCGATAACCCCCGACCCGTGCTCTACGGATCGGGTTACGAGGCCTTCGACGTCGCCCAGCCCCTGGCCCAGCGCCCGCAGAATGTGCGACTGGTTGGCAAGCACTGTGAGAGCGGTGACGTCTTGATCGACGAGGCGTGGCTCCCGGCATCGACGGGCCCGCGCAGCATCATCGCGACGCCCGTGACGGGAGCGTATGGCTACTCAATGGCGTCAAACTACAACCGTGTCCCGCGACCGGCGGTGCTCTTCGTGCTCGACGGCGAGACGCGCGAAGTACTGCGGCGCGAGACCTTTGATGACATGGCCGCGCTGGAGATGTAGGGCCCGAGCAACCGAAACGTTGCGTTAGCCTTTAGTCGTGAACAAGCCGGTCATTCGAGTAGGGATTATCGGTGCGGGCAACGTCGGCTCCGCGCTCGTCCAACTACTGGGTGATTCCTCACGAAACGAGGCCCTCCTCGACGCCGCGACCGGTCCGTTTGAACTCGTGGGGATCGGTGTCCACGACCTCAACAAACGGCGCAAGGGCGTCCCCAAAGAGCTCCTGACCGCCGACGTCAAAAGCCTCGTTGAGCGCGACGACCTCGACATCCTCGTTGAGCTGGTCGGTGGCATCAAGCCGGCCCGCATTTACATCGAAACGGCGCTGCGTCGCGGTGTCTCGGTGGTCACGGCCAACAAGTCCCTGATGGCCGAGTGTGGCACCGAACTCGCGCAGCTCGCGCACCAGAACGGTTGCGATCTCTTCTACGAAGCGGCGGTGGGGGGCGGCATTCCGATCCTTCGGGCCCTGCGCACGTCGCTCGCCGGCGAACGAATTACTCGAGTCATGGGCATCGTGAACGGAACAACGAACTTCATCCTCACCAAGATGTCGAGTGAGGGGAGCAGTTTCGAGACCGCACTCAAGGAGGCGCAGTCACTGGGCTACGCCGAAGCGGACCCGAGCGCGGACGTCGAAGGCTTCGACGCCGCCGCCAAAGTGCAGATTCTCTCGTCGCTCGCGTTCGGGACCGAACTGTCCGGCGAAGAGATCACTCGCGAAGGGATTACGGGCGTACGTTCCGTCGACGTCGAATTTGCTCGACGCTCGGGCTACGTCATCAAACTGCTCGGCGTAGCCGAACGAATCGCCAAGTCGGGCATCTCGCGCAGGGCCCATCCGGCGATGATTCCTATGGAGCACCCACTGGCCTCGGTGCACGGAGCAATGAACGCCGTCTTCGTCGAAGGTGAGCGCAGTGGCCCCTTGATGTGGCTCGGTCAGGGCGCGGGCGGCGAGCCAACCGCGACCGCGGTGCTCGGCGACCTGCTCGACGCGATTCGCAATCGAGTCAGTGGTCGTCACAACGTACCCTTCAGTGTTGACCGGACGCTGCACAGTGTGCCCACCGGTGAACTCGAGAGCGTCTTCTACATCAGCATCGACGTGCTTGACAAGCCGGGTGTGCTCGCCGCGGTCGCGGGCATCTTTGGCGATAACGGCGTCTCCATCCAGTCAATGGAGCAGTCGGGCTTCGGTGACGAAGCGCGGCTTTCATTCCTCACCCACATGGCGGTGACCGATCACGTGGCGAATACCGTGAAGGACCTCTCGACGCACCGTTCGGTCGACTCGGTGGGTGCGTGCATTCGCGTCATTGACGGAGGCACCAAGTGATCGGATGGAAAGGGCTCCTGCTCGAGTACGCACAGTGGTTCGACCTCGACGGTGTCGACGAGGTCATCACGCTGCAGGAAGGGCACACACCACTCATCCACGCCGATCGACTCTCGGAGCGACTGAATGCCGACGTGTGGCTCAAATTCGAAGGCCTCAATCCGTCGGGCTCGTTCAAGGACCGTGGCATGACCATGGCGATTACCAAGGCCAAAGCGAACGGGGCGAAGACCGTCATCTGCGGATCGACCGGCAACACCTCGGCCTCCGCCGCCGCCTACGCCGGGAAGGCGGGCATGGACTGTGTGGTTCTGGTGCCCGAAGGCAAGATCGCCCAAGGCAAGTTGGCCCAAGCCATTGTGTATGGCGCGAAGGTCCTCCAGATCCGCGGAAACTTCGACCAGGCGCTCAACCTCGCGCGCGAACTGACCCAACACATGCCCATCACCATCGTCAACTCCATCAACCCCGACCGCATCGAGGGACAAAAGACCGGCGCATTCGAAATCGTCGACGTGCTGGGCAAGGCACCCGACATCCTCTCGATTCCCGTGGGCAACGCCGGCAACATCACGGCCTACTGGCGTGGCTTCACGGAATACCACTTCGCCGAGCGGTGCAAGGGACTGCCCAAAATGTGGGGATTCCAGGCGGCGGGAGCGGCACCCATCGTGCTCGGCCACCCCGTCACTAACCCTGAGACAATCGCGACGGCCATTCGCATCGGCAATCCGGCGAGCTGGGTACCGGCCCTCGAAGTCATCCACGAGTCGCTGGGCGATATCCGCGCAGTGACCGATGACGAGATCCTTGACGCCTACCGCTACGTCGCGCGTTACGAGTCGATCTTCTGTGAGCCGGCCTCCGCGGCGTCGATCGCGGGCATCATCAAGTACGGCGTGCCGAAGGATTCGACGGTCGTGTGCGTGCTCACGGGCAACGGACTGAAGGACCCCGACACGGCAGTTCAGACGAGTGTCACGCCCGATGTCGTCGACGCCACATTGAAAGCGCTGCTCGCCAAACTCTCGTAGCGAATCTTCGACTTCTATTCGCCGCGCATTACCTGCGCCGCCGAGGTCCGAGCCGCGCTTCGCCCCGGCAGCGCCGCAACCAGGTTCGCGAGCACCAGTGCGCTGAGCGCCACGATGACGAGAGGTATGAAGGGCACTGTTGGTCGCGGAACGGCGTAGATGTTGTTCGCAAACAGTGTCCACAACCAACGGCCCACCACGATGCCGAGGGGAATTCCAAAGAAAGCGCCGATGGCGCCCGCCACGGAGGCTTGCCACGCGACGGCCGACAACAACTGTCGTCCGGTGAAACCAAGGGTCCGCAGGAGTGCGAGGTCACGTCGTCGGCGGTTAACCGAAGCAATCAAGGTCAGGCCGAGCGCCACGATGGCGCCGAGGGCCAGTGCGAGAGCTAGCAGGTCCGGAATAATGCCGATCGTCCGATAGTTCTCGATCTCCGCGGGGTACAACACGGACTGCACGTCCACGTTGGAGCCGCCGCTGGGCGTTTCGTTCATCAAGCGTTGGCCAATTCGGGCGATCTTGTGTAACGAAGCGACGGCGCGCGATATCGGCACGCCGGGTCGAAACCGCACGAATTCGATGGTGTGACCGTCCAGCGTTTTGATTGGGCTGTGAAGAAACTTCTGAAACGCCGGCGGCTCGACACTTATCGGCAGCACGGCGCCGACACCCATTGAAGTGTGCAGCGTCAAAGTGCCGCCAATGGCTGGCAACGTCGCGGTGCCCACGATTTTCATTTGTGTTGGTGGGACGTAGACCGGAGAGTCCTTCTTCGTGCCGTAGGTGGCCCACACCGTTTGACCGAGATGCTTGTGAAGTTCTTGCATCGTTTCGGCGCCCAGCACGATTTGGTGGGCGCCCGTCACCTCGTGACCGGAGAGGATGGGTGCCGTGACCTTGGCGCGATAGGTCGTCAGGATGATGGGCACGGTGACGCCATCAATTTGCGCGTTCGCAAAGTTGTCACCGGAGTACGCCTCCACGTACGGATCGCTGCCGAGGAGCCGGGCGGCTTGGGGTGGCACGCCGCTCCCGTTGGACGTGATGGCGTAATTCCAGTTCCAGCCGTAGAGCGATGGGTGCGATACGAGCGTATTAAGACTGCTGCCGAAAGTCAGGGTCGCGACGACGATCATCACCGCGAGTATCGCGCCCACGAGGGCCGAGCGCACCGGCGCCGCGTCGCGGTCGCCCGGTGGTTCGAGTGCGAAACGAATACCTACGACCGCCGTGACCGGTAAGCCGACGTCCGACGCCACACGGCCGACGCGAGAGCCCAAGGGTGATGTCAGTCGTCGAGCGCGGGCGGCGACTCTGTACGAACGTCGAAGTATCAGTGTGAAGGTGATCGCGCTGAGCAGGAGAAGGAGCGCGAGAAAGCTGAAGCCAAGCACGAACTCGTCGAAGGCAAAGCCCGCGTCGGGGTACACGGCGCGCACCGGGCCAATAGGTGAAAGCGGGGACAGCGCGAAGGCGACGAACACCGCGAGGATCGAGCCGACGACGACAGATGAGAGCGGACCAATCACACTGGCCAGCGCCGACGTCGATGGACTGGCGCCCAGCGCGCGAAGAACATTGACATCGTCGCTCTCTCGTTGCAATCCTCGAGCGATCACACCTCCGGCGATGATCAACGCGGCGAGTCCGGCGATGAGTCCGAATACGCCAAGAGAGATCGACTCAGGTTCGAGGGACCGGTTTACCTCGGCGGACACCGAAGAGTTGATTTGAAAGTTGTAGGTCGTGCCCGGGGGGAGAGCGGCAATGATCTCTCTTTCCACGGCCGAAATGTCACGAACACCGTGGTCGAGTTGAAGGGCGTAGTCGTTGTAGTGAGGTTGGTTGTTCACAAGCTGCTTCGTCAACGCGGGTGTGAAGATCAACGGTTCGGGGATTCGGTCGACCTGGTCAAGGAGGACATCGCCGTTGGGAATGATGGTTCCAACGAGATGCATGACGATGTTCAGCGTCGGCGTAATCTTCTTGACACCGAAATTGGGACTGTTGGCCTGGGCGTCGTTATAGATGTACATGTGGATGTATTCGCCGACGTGCCAGCCCAGGGCCTTGGCCGCGAGTGCGTCGGCCATGAATTCGTTGACTTTTTTCGGATTGGGCATGCGACCCGACACCAGGGCGACCCGGTCTTCGGTGAAGTACTCACCCACGAGGCTCCCCGAAGAGGTGACGCTTCCATCGACAATGGCCTTGGGAAAGTCCGGAAGGCCCTGTTTCCCCGCGGGAAAGGCGTTGACCGAGTACGACGCGACACCGACGTGCCGTACGAATTTGAGTCGAGCGAGATCTGACGCAAGGTTTGGTGCATAGACCGTCATGGTGAGGTCCGAGGGATTCGTGCTGGCCAGGAATGTGTTGTACGACGACTGCGTTCGCCGCGCCGCGGCGACTGAACCGAGCGCGAGACCACCAATCGAACCGACGAGCAGGACGATGGTCAGATAGTTCGCCCAGCGGCGTGCGAAGTTCGCCCGGAACCAGAACCACCCGACGCGCGTCGAATTGGCGTTCATCGGCGCATCCTGTCCTGAGTTTGACCCACTGGCTGGAAGCCCCCGCTCTCGATCCGTATGGAATCTTCACTGACAATCTCCCTCGTCGGAGCGACCCAATGAAGTAGGTCAGCCTCCGAAATCGAGTAGTGCCAGCACGAGAGCCGTGGCCGACGCTGATCGGTCCCAGACGAGGCCAGCTCATGTCCCCAATTCCGGTTTTGGACGCCGACTCCGCTACGTGGCGTTTGCAGGCGGACGCGTTAGTTCATTGCCAGCACTTCGTGAGAAGGCACGGTATACGAACTCTCGTAGGCTCGCGACGAGGGACGTTCTTCGACGCTCGTTCCCGGTAAGGGGATCTATGTCGCGCATTTCGAGAGTTCTGTTTGCGTTCATGGCGATGGGGACGCTCGTGGTCGGGCTGACAACGCAGGCTGGGGCGGCAACGTCAACGACGTTGCAAGGAATCGCGTTGATGCATTCGCACACTGCGAGTGGAAGTTGGGGTGCGGCGGTCGAAGTCGCTGGCACCGCGGCTCTCAACGCCGGCGCCAGCGACGAAGTTGACGACGTCTCGTGCGCGTCACCGGGGAATTGCGGCGCCGGCGGCTTCTACACCGATGGGGCAGGTCACCAGCAGGTCTGGGTTTCGAACGAGGTCGCGGGGAGTTGGAACAGCGCAGTCGAAATTCCGGGCACGGCGTTACTCAACGCCGGCGCTTCCGCCGACTTCAACGAGATTTCCTGTCCCTCCGCCGGTAACTGCACGGCGGTGGGCGACTACACCGATGAGTCCAATGCGCTCCAGGCGTTCGTGGTCGACGAGAAGGGTGGCACGTGGGGGAGCGCAATCGAAGCCCCGGGGACCGGTTTCTTGAACGCGGATGGCGCTGCGTCGGCACTCACCTTGTCGTGTTCGTCCGCAGGGAACTGCAGTGCCGGTGGCACCTTTGCCGACGCTTCCGCTCACCTCCAAGCGTTCTCCTTGAATGAAGTGAACGGCGTCTGGGACAGCGCCGTCGAGTTGCCTGGCATCACGACGCTCAACGTGGGCACGATTTCGGGTCTCTCGTCGATCTCGTGTGCGTCGACGGGCAATTGCTCGGGCGTCGGGACCTACACCGACGCGTCGACACACACACAGTCCTTCGTGGACGACGAACAGAACGGCACGTGGGGCACGGCGCAAGAGACGCCCGGTGACGCAACGTTGAACGGTGGCGGCAACATGATCTACAACGACCTCTCATGCTCGTCGGCCGGGAACTGCGCCGCGGGAGGGTTCTATACGGACACGGCCACGCATCTCCAGGCGTTCACTGTCAATGAAGTAAACGGGGTGTGGGGACCGGCGGCGGAGCTCCCGGGCATCGCGACGATGAACGCGGGCGGCGCGTCGGCCGTCTTCGACCTGTCGTGCACGGCGTCGGGATCGTGCAGCGCCGTGGGTAACTACACCGACAGCTCCTCGGGGGAGCAGGCCTTCGTCGTCGACGAAGTGGGCGGGACCTGGGGATCGATTGAAGAGGCACCGGGCAGCGCCGCGCTCAATGTCGCGGGCGGAGCGAATTTCAACACCGTCTCGTGTACGTCACCCGGTAACTGTGACGCCGGCGGTCTCTACAGCGACACCGCGAACAGTACGCAGGCGTTCATCATCGACGAAGTCGGTGGAACGTGGGGCAGCGCCCAAGAGGTTCCCGGTACCGCAACGTTGAACGCCGACGGCAACGCCGAAGTTCTGACAACATCGTGCGCCACATATGGCAATTGCACGGCCGCCGGGTTCTATCGAGACGGCACGGGCAACTATCAAGCCTTCGCCATTACCGAGACGTTCACCAAAGCAACTGAGAAGATTCATGTCACGGTCGCACAAACGACCAAGGTGGTCAAGCACGTGGTTTCTGAGGTCGGTCTGAAGATCTCGGCCACGGGACTCGGATCGGCCACCGGGTCAGTTGCATTTAGCGCCGGCGCAGTGAAACTCTGCACCGCGACGATATCGGGCGGCGTCGCGAAGTGCTCGACATCGAAGCACTTCAAGAAGGGGTCAATCACGGTGACGGCGAAGTACGCCGGCAACATGTTCGACCAGGCGGCCACGGCGACGAGTCGAGTAAGCGTCAAATAGGTCGCCGAGTGTCCTGCTCGCGTCCCCAAATATTTAGCGAAAATTGATATTGGCACACGGGCACTATGGCCTCGCGCCTTAACTCGTGTCCTAGAATTCTGAGCGTCGGACCTCGATGAGATGTTTACTTTCTCCTCGGCGTCGGCTACACTGGTGATGTCGTCCGCGTCCGGCCTTTTCCCGGAGTGAGGAACTCTTCCCAGACGGCATTTCCCGATTTTCTTCTTTGCTCATGGAATTTTTGCGAGCAATGAGAAAGGACCACAATGGCTGTAAGGCCCTCCCCAGACAGGTCAGATCTCGAGTCCAAGACTCGTGAAGACCTGCAAACCATCGCCAAGGTAAAGGGCGTCGACGTATCGGCGCGCGCATCCAAAGCCTCACTCATCGAAGCGATTATGGGCGACCCCGCACCCGCTTCGACGAACTCCTCGGAACCGGCAACGCGAGCCGTTCGTTCGCGTCGCACCGTGGCCACGCCCACCGATGACTTTGACGATCTCCTCGGTGAGTTCGTCGCCGAAGCCGCTGCGTCGTCCGCAGCCCCGGTCGAGACGGACGCTTCCGGCACCGACGCACCGGCGATTCCCGCACCCTCCTCCAACGGCACCGACCGCCCCCAGCCGAACCCCCGACAGAACGCGCAGCCGCGACAGGATCGTCAGCCGCGCGACTTCACGAACGACACGGCCGGTCGCAATCGCCGCAATCGCCGCAACCGCAATGGACGCGAGCGCTTCGGTGGCGAGTCGATGCCCAACGCCGACCAGCCCTACGCCGGCGAGCTCATCGAGATCGAAGGTCTCTTGGATCTGCGTGACGACGGCTACGGCTTCTTGCGCACCAAGAGTTACCACCCGTCACCCAACGACGTGTACGTCTCCATCAACCAGGTTCGTCGTTACCACCTTCGTAAAGGGGACACGATCATCGGCGGCTTCCGTCCGGCGGCGTCCAACGAGAAGTACCCCGCGCTGTTGCGCGTGGACAGCGTGGCGGGAGTCGACCCCGAGGTCGCTCGCCTGCGCCCTCGCTTCGAGGACCTCACGCCACTCTTCCCCGACGAGAAGCTCAACCTCGAGCTGAACGAGGGCAAGACCGACCTCACGCCGCGCATTGTTGACCTGCTCTCGCCAATCGGTAAGGGTCAGCGCGGACTCATTGTCTCGCCACCCAAGGCCGGTAAGACGACGATCATGAAGCAGATTGCCCAGTCGATCGAGTCGAACAACCCCGAAGTGCACCTGATGGTGCTACTCGTGGACGAACGACCCGAAGAGGTCACCGACATCCGTCGCACCGTCAAGGGTGAAGTCATCGCGTCGACCTTCGACCGTCCGGCCGAGGAGCACACCCACGTCGCCGAACTCTGCATCGAGCGCGCCAAGCGTCTCGTCGAGCAGGGCCGTGACGTGGTCATCATCCTCGACGGCATCACCCGACTGGCCCGCGCCTACAACCTGGCCGCCCCCGCGACCGGTCGCATCATGTCCGGTGGTGTCGACTCCGGCGCCCTCTACCCGCCTAAGAAGTTCTTCGGTGCGGCGAGGAATATTGAAGAGGGCGGCTCGCTCACCATCATCGCCTCGGCGCTCGTGGAGACCGGTTCAAAGATGGACGAAGTCATCTTCGAGGAGTTCAAAGGAACGGGCAACATGGAACTTCGTCTCGACCGCCGTTTGGCCGAGCGACGCATTTACCCCGCGATCGACGTCAACGCGTCATCGACTCGACACGAGGAGCTGCTCTTCAGTCGAGAGGCCCTGCCCCAGGTATGGAAGCTTCGCCGAGTCCTCAACGGACTCGCCTCCGAAGGCCGCGAGGCCGCCGGTTTGGAACTGTTGATCGACAAGTTGAAGTCAACGAAGTCGAATGATGAGTTCCTGGCCGAGATCGCGCGCGGCCCCGCTTCAACCAGTTAATTTTCCGCTAAAGTTGTTATCCGCACCAAGGAGCACTCATGAAGCCTGATATTCACCCCAACTACGGCGAAGCGACCGTCAAATGCTCGTGCGGCAACACCTTCACGACGCAGTCGACCAAGTCGGCCATGACCGTTGAGCTTTGCAACGAATGTCACCCGTTCTTCACCGGCAAGCAGAAGCTGGTCGACACCGGTGGCCGCGTCGAGCGCTTCCAGCGCCGCTACGCCCAGAAGACCAAGGCTCGCGCTCCTAAGGCGTAGGGCCGAGAGCGCCCTCGACTTGCCGTGCGCTCCGTAGACGAAACGCTGAACGCCCTCCAGGACGAACTCCGTTCGACTGAAGCCGCACTCTCTGAACCCGACGTCGCCAGCGACCTCACGCGGCTGCGCGACCTGTCGCGGCGCCACAAGGAACTCGCGGAGATCAACAACGCCTGGAATGAGTTGAAGGCCGCCCAGTCCGACGCCGCCACGGCGAAGGAGATGTTCAACGAGACGAGCGGCGACGACCGTGAACTGTGGCGCGAAGAGATGAACAACGCGGAAGCCAAGGTGCTCGAACTCGAATCAACGCTCGAAACACTTCTGTTGCCGCGCGACCCCAATGAGGGCCGCAACGTGATCTTGGAGATTCGCGGCGCCGAAGGCGGCGAAGAGGCCAATCTCTTTGCGTCGGATCTGGCCCAGATGTACCGGCGCTACGCCGCGCTCCGTGGATGGAAGCTCGAGGTCATCGAAGAACGCGAGTCCGAGCAGGGAGGCCTCGACGAAGCCATCTATCTCATCAGGGGCGATGACGCCTGGTTCCGACTCGAGCACGAAGCGGGCGTCCACCGCGTCCAGCGCGTTCCCGTCACGGAAGCGAAAGGTCGCGTGCATACGAGTTCGGCGACGGTGTCGGTACTGCCCGAGGCCGAAGAGGTCGACGTCGAAATCAATCAGAGCGACCTCAAGATCGATGTCTACCGCTCCTCGGGTCCCGGCGGCCAGAGCGTCAACACCACGGACTCCGCCGTTCGCATCACCCACTTGCCCACCGGAATCGTCGTGTCGATGCAGGACGAGAAAAGCCAGATTCAGAACCGCGCCAAAGCGCTTATCGTGCTTCGCTCACGTCTCTTGAAGGCCGCGCAAGACGCCCAGGCGAGCGAGCAAGGTGATCTCAAACGCTCCCAGCTGGGGAGTGGTGGACGAAGCGAGAAGATTCGCACCTACAACTTCAAAGAGAACCGCGTCACCGACCATCGCATCAACCTCACCAACTACACGCTCGACTCCGTGTTGGCTGGCTACCTCGATCCCTACGTCGACGCGCTCCTGGCCGAGAAGCGTGCGCGTCAACTGGCTGAGAGCGATGGGCGCTAACGGCTACCTGGTGACCGAGCTCATTGGCGCCGGTCTCAACCGACGCGAAGCGCGTTGGCTGGTCGAGGAGTTCATGCCCGAAGACCATGAGTCCATCGCGGCGCTTCGTCGTGCCGCCCTACGTCGACTTAACGGTGAACCGCTGCAGTACATCATCGGGCACTGGCCCTTTCGCCAGCTCGACTTGGACGTCGACGAACGAGTTCTCATCCCGAGACCCGAGTCCGAAGAGCTCGTCGGGCTCGCCCTCGCCGAACTCGATAGTGACGCTCATCCGGCGCCGGTAATCCTTGATATGGGCTGTGGATCGGGTGCCATCGGGCTCTCGCTCTTGATGGAGTTGGCGCAGCTCAATATCGCCGCCACACTTATCTGCGTCGACGTGTCACAGGACGCCCTCGCCGTCGCGAGATCGAACGCCCACAAGCACGGTCTGGATAACATTTCCTTCGTGGCCTCGTCGTGGTTTGATGCATTGGATCGATCTCTGCGTGGAACGATTGACCTCATTGTCGCCAATCCGCCGTACGTCAGCGCCACCGAATTCGAAACACTTGATCCGGTCCTGCGACATGAACCGCTGGGCGCACTCGTTGCCGAAGACTCCGCGCTCGCAGCGGGATTCTCCGACGTTGAGACGATTATTCGCCAATCGGCCCCGTGGCTCTCGCCTAGAGGCCTCCTTATATGTGAACATGGAAATATGCAACGAGACGCGACGCTCCAGGCGGCGCACGAGGCGCAGTTCACGCACGTCGTAGATCTGGACGACCTCTTTGGCAATCCACGATTCCTGGTGGCACGACGCTGATGGCGCGATTACTCAAGGTCGATGCCGCGATTGCCGCCTTCGACGCCGGGGGTGTCGTAGCGATTCCGACCGACACGGTGTACGGTTTCGCGGCGGAAGTCAGTCATCCGGCCGCCGTTGCCAAGCTCTTCGCACTGAAGGATCGTCTCGCGACCGTGCCCGTACCGGTCCTGGTCGACTCCGTCGATCAGGTTGCGTACTTGGGTGTCGAGTGGAATGAGTATGCGAGTCGTCTCGGTCGCGCATTCTGGCCCGGGGCGATCACCATCATTGTCCCCGTCCCACATGATCTGGCGGTGCTCGTCGGCAGTCAGAGCGACACGGTGGGATTTCGTATTCCCGACGATGACCTGATCCGCAGGCTGATTGCCGTGCTTGGCCCGCTGGCGGTCTCGAGCGCGAACCGGCACGGCGAGTTGGCCTGTCGCAGCGCGTACGAAGTGCTCGAGCAGTTCCGCGACCGTCCGGAGTTAGCGGGCGTCATCGATGGGGGGGAGCGATCGGGCGACGTGTCCACGGTCGTTGACCTCACGACGAACCAGTGGCGCGTGCTGCGAGAAGGTTCGATCACCGCGGCGGACATCGCGCGCGTGCTCGCGTAATTCGTCCGGTCACTTCAACGTCCTTTCACACGCCGATCGCCTCTCGCCGGCGTCGCGTTACGAACTGGCCCGCATTAGAACGAGATGACGTCGCCCGCGACTGAGCCGGTTCGTCCGACCAAATCATTCGATTCGGCGTCGACCATGGTGCGTTCGTCGGTGCTGTGGCACCACGTGCGGACGTCGTTCTTCGTTCGCGCTGCCACAATCAGTCGTTCCGGCCCACCGTCGCGAGCGTGCGTCACCGTGTAGCTCTCGACGGTGACCGCACCATCGTGTTGTTCGCTCACGCATCGCGGAAGTCGGTCTACCGTCTCCTGCGCGTTGTCGTGGCGGAATCCCTTCGCCGGCGGCGAGGTTGCGTATGTTCCCCACGAGTGTTTGGTGCAGAACCATCCCAGTGCCGTGACGAGTCCCTGACTGTCCGGATTGGCGCGAAGCGCATCGACCATCGAGCAGATCGAGTGTGTCACGTAGTTGTTGCCCGGACCGCCGCCAAAGGTGAGCCCGCCGGTGAGAGATGGAATGAAACCCGAGTCGAATGCGTCGATGCCCAGCACGTCGCACGCAGTCTGCACGACCGTGGGAAAGCAACTGTAAAGGTCAATGGATGCCAGATCGTCGAGGCGAACGTCCAACTGCTGCATGGAGTTCCAGATGACCGACATTGCGGGTGATGCATCGAGCACCGGACGGTCCGAGATGAGCCAGTGGTCATTGGCGTCCACGCCGCAGGCGGGGAAGACCATGGCGTCGCGGGCTACACCGAGCGACGTGGCGTGCTCAAACGTCGTGAGGATGTAGGCCGCGCCCATGTCGACCGGCACGTTCGCCATCAACATCTTCGTATAGGGAAACGAGACCATGCGATTGTGCTCGCTCACGTTGGCGATCTCGTCGGCGCTCGGAGCGTCCGTTATCCACGCGTAGGGATTGGTGGCCGCGACCTTCGCGAAGTTTGACCACAACTGCCCGAGGCGCTCACGATGTTCATGCAACGACCACCCGAGTCGTGCGCGCCGGGCATTCTCGAAGAGCGGATAGATATTCGTCGGCAGGTTGAGTCCCTGCTCGTACTCGGCCGCGGTCAGCGGCGCTGCGTCATTGGACGCCCCGACGGGACTGGAAACTCGGCCGTCCTGAACGGTCCAGTCGACCTCGTGTCCCTCTCGACGCGCGAGAAGGCGCGAGTACATTGCCTCGGAGCCCACGACCGCCACGCAGGTCAGTTCGCCCGCGAGCATCCGGAGGGCCGATTCGTGGATGAGCTTTTGTGGTGTGTTGCCGCCGACCGAGGTGAGTCGCGTGCTCACGCCGCTCAGTCCGAGGTGTTGCGCGACGAGGAGCGCTGGATCGGGTGTGTGCCAGGTGAAGGAACTGACCGCGACGATTTCGTCAATCGTCTCGAGTGCGCGCCGCCCCGCCCCCGAGTCGTTGGCGGCGAGTTCGAGGGCTTCGACCATGAGGTCGAGGGGCGCCTTGCGAGAGGCGTACGTCGCGCCCGGCGTGGGGCGTTGCGTCACCTGACCGACGCCGATCAACACAGGTGTTCGCGGTGGATATCTCACTTCATGAAGTATGGCCGCACCTTCGATGCAATCAGTTGCGACAGTAGGGTTAGGTCGATGCGTATCGCCCTGGGCTCCGACCACGCCGGTTACGACTTGAAGGCCCACTTGGCCTCCACGTTGGAGGGGTGGGGTCATGAGATCGTTGATCTCGGCACCGACAACGCCACTGACTCCGTCGACTACCCGGACTTTGGCGCCGCGGTCGGACAGTGCGTCGTTTCGGGGGGCGCGGACCTTGGCGTGTGCGTTTGCGGTTCGGGTATCGGCATCGCCATCGCCGCCAACAAAGTGTCGGGCGTTCGCGCGGCGACGGTGCACGACGTGACGTCAGCGCACCTCGCGCGAGAGCACAACCACGCCAACGTGCTGTGCCTCGGATCGCGATTGACCGGTCCCACCGTCGCGGTGGAGGCACTGCGCGCATGGCTCGACGCCATACCTGACACCGGTCGCCATCTCGGACGGGTTGAAAAGATCACCGCGCTCGACAATCTCCTCGTCGACCAAGAAAGGTAAGAAATGACTTCCTCACCCTTTGACGTCTGGATTAAGAACGACGACGAAGTGACATCGCTCCTCGCCCAGGAGTGGAAGCGCCAGACCACGACCCTTCAATTGATCGCGAGCGAGAACTTCGCTTCACCGGCCGTGCTCGCCGCCACCGGTTCGATCCTCACCAACAAGTACGCCGAGGGATACCCCGGACGTCGCTACTACGGCGGCAACCAGATTGTTGACGAGGTCGAGGACCTCGCGCGACGTCGCCTCACCGCCCTATTCGGGGCCGACCACGCCAACGTCCAGCCGCACAGTGGCGCGAACGCCAATGTCGCCGTCTATCAGGCGTTGTTGGAACCGGGTGACACGATTCTCGCGATGCGACTCGACCAGGGAGGTCACCTCACCCACGGCTCGCCGGCCTCGATCACGTCGAAGTGGTGGAACTTCGTTTCCTACGGCGTGACACCGAGGTCTGACGACCCCGAGCACCCGGGGGAACTCATCGACTTCGACAACGTCCGCGAACTCGCGCTGGCGCATCGACCGAAGATGATTCTCGCGGGCGCCACGGCCTATTCGCGTGTGATCGATCCCGTGCCGTTTCGTGAGATTGCCGACGAAATCGGCGCGCTGCTCATGTTCGACTCGGCCCACGTCGCGGGACTTATCGCTGGCGGCTCGCATCCCAATCCCGTGCCCTACTCCGACGTCGTGGCGTTCACGACACACAAGACGCTGCGCGGACCACGCGGCGGCGCGATCGTCTGCCGTGAGGAGCACGCGAAGAAGATCGACTCGGCAGTTTTCCCTGGTCAACAGGGTGGCCCCTTGGAGCACGCCATCGCTGCCAAGGCCGTGGCGTTCAAGGAGGCGTCGCTACCAAACTTCTCGACGTACACCGGTCAAATCGTGCGTAACGCGCAAGCCTTCGCCGCGGCGCTCGCGAAAGAGGGATTCCGCAACGTCTCGGGCGGCACCGAGAACCACATGGTCCTCGTCGACCTGCGCGAGTTCGACAAGGAGCTCACGGGCAAGGTCGCGCAGGAAGTCCTGGACCGCGCTGGCATCACGACGAACCGCAACACGATTCCTGACGACCCGCGTAGCCCGTTCATTACGTCGGGACTTCGCGTGGGCACCGCCGCGCAGACAACGGCGGGTATGAAAGAAGGGGAGTTCGAAACGATCGCAACCTTGATGTCGCGAGCGCTGCGCCACCGAGACGACGACACCGTCAACGCCGAGGTGCGTGGCGACGTTGCCGATCTCTGTGGTCAGTTCAATCCCTACGCCAACTTCACGAAGTAGTCAATGCACAACATCGTCGCCTATCTCGTCGTGATCGCCGTAGGGACGATCGTGACACTGGTGGCGAATGTTCCGGCCCGCAAGATCTCGCTACGCATTGGCTACACCGCGCAACCGGACGCGCGAAAGGTTCATCAAGTCGTAACGCCNNTGCTGGCCGCGGGCGTCATCTTCGTCGTCGGCGTGTTGGATGATTTTCGTGAAATGAGCGCTCCGGCGAAGGTCGCCGGACAGTTCCTCGCCGCGTCGATCCTGTACTTCAGCGGAGCGACGATGTACCAACTCAAGCTGCCCTTCGCCGGTTTCGTGGTGCTCGGTCCCTCGATTCTGCCAATCATCACGGCCATATGGGTCTTCGCTCTCTCGAACGCCGTCAACCTGATCGACGGACTCGACGGACTCGCGGGCGGCATCGTCGCCATCGCGTCGGGGACCCTTTGCTTGTACGGACTGCGACTCGAGGACCTCGGACTACTACCAAGCAATAACGTCGGTCCGCTCATCGCCGCATTGACCTGCGGGATCTGCCTCGGCTTCCTCCGCGATAATTTTCATCCAGCGAAACTCTTCATGGGCGACGCGGGCGCGTTGCTCCTGGGCTTACTGATGAGTGCCTCCACCATGGTGATTGGTGGTCGTACACCACCCGCGAGCGGCGTCACCTTCTTTTTCTTCGCGCCACTGCTCATCCCGGTCTTCATTTTGGGGGTTCCGTTAATGGACGCCGTGTGGGCGTTCGTCCGTCGAACGGCATCGGGTCAGGGATTTCACACGCCTGATAAGAACCACATCCACCACCGTCTGATGCGTCTCGGCCACGGTCATCGCCGCACCGTCGTCATTCTGTGGCTCTGGACGGCGCTGCTCTGCGGCTTCGTCTTATTGCCTCTCTTCGATACACAGGCGAATGTCTTCATTCCCCTCGGCGTCGGTCTCTTATTGATTGGCCTACTCACGTGGTTCAGCCCCTTGGTGAACCGTCTCTATTACCGACGCGAAGAGGCAAACCGGATTCGAGAAGGCACGCGCCGGTGAGCGACCAGCCCAGCGAACCTCCGCGAGATACACCTCCTGAACAGGAGAATTCATTCTTCAAGGACCTGCCTGGCGCGGTGGCCTTTGCGACAATGGGAATGTCGGCCGCGATTATCATTGCGGTCGGTGTTGTCCTTGGACTGTGGGCCGATCACGCGTGGGGCACCGATCCGTGGGGTCTCTTAATCGGGATATCATTAGGAACGGTCGCCGCCGTGGTGAGCGTAGTAAAGCAAGTCCGGCGTTTCCTTTAGAAACCCATTGCTCGTGCTAGAAAACCTGCCCACCGACACACTCCCGCGCCTCCTCCGTCGCACCACACTTTCAGCCATCATCGTTGGGGTCGTGGGCTTCGTCGTGGCCATCTTTGTGGCGCCCCCGCTCGCGGCACTCGGCGTCGTGCTCGGGGTGGGCATGGCGATAGTTAACCTTCGATTCCTCGACAGTCAGGCGGTCAAGGTCGAACTACGTGGGGAGCAGAGCACCAAAGCCATTCGGCGACAACTCGGGCGAAAGACGACCGCGCGATTGGTCATTATGACGGTCGTCGTCCTAGTCGCCGTATTCCTGAATGCCCCTCTCGGAATCGGTATTGTGTCAGGGCTCGTGCTATATCAGCTCGTGTTTGTGGTCAACGTCATGCGGGTTGTGACCAGTCAGGGAGGAATCGGGTGAGGATGCTGTACGCCGCTAAGTCGATTACCGTCGGCGATCACCCCCACTTCAGCCTTTTCGGTCTGACCGTCGACACGGACATTGCCTTGTCGACGGTGCTGGCAGTGATCGTCATCGTTGTCATGGGCGCTCGCCTGCGCGCGAAAATGACTGACGGAGTGCCGGGGAAATTTCAACTCATATGGGAGATCCTGGTCTTCGACATCGTGGGCGACCTCGTCCAGTCCGCGTTGGGCGATAAGGGCAAGAGGTTCATTCCGCTGGGCGTCACCGTCTTCGTGTTCGTCCTGGTGTCCAACTGGATAGGTTTTCTACCGACAGCGATGCATCCCGGTCAATCGGGAGAGATCCTTCCCGCCCCGACGAGCGACGTGAATTTACCCCTCGCGCTCGCGCTCTTCGTCATCGTGTGGGTGCACATCGAATCACTGCGCGCGCGTCGTATCGGGGGCTACTTCAAGCATTACACCAAGCCGTACGGGGTGTTGACGCCGATGAACCTCATCGAAGAGGCCACAAAGCCCATCACGTTGACGCTCCGTCTCTTTGGCAACCTCTTCTCGGGTGGTCTGATGATCGTCGTCGTGGCGGCATTGGCCGCCAAAGCGATCGGTCCGTTCGAAGTGATCTGGAAGCCCTTCGATCTCGCGATTGGCGTGATCCAGGCGTATATCTTCATGTTGCTCACGATCATTTACCTCGATATGGCGACGAGCCACGAGGAAGTGCACGAAGAGAAACACGAGAAGAAGAAGAAAATCAAGGGCAATGCAGTACTCGAGACTTCGCAGTAACACCAACCAGGAGGAATAGAAAATGGCAGCACAAACAGTCGCAGGTGCGATCGGCATTGCGGGTGCACTCGTCGGCGGCGGCATCGCCATCGGTGGCGGCGCCATCGGCGCGGCGATCGGTGACGGCCTGGCCGGTAGCCAGACCATCGCGGCGATCGCCCGTCAGCCCGAGATCGAGGCCAAGGCGCGCACCTACTTCTTCTTGACCGTCGGACTGGTCGAGGCGATGTACTTCATCAACCTGTTGTTCATGATCGTCTTCGTGTACGTATTCGCAAAGATCAAGTAGTCGGCGAACGCACTCCCGTTCGTCGAACGGGCCGAAGTTCACTAACTAGATAGAAGGGCATTGAGATGATCGCTACGTCAGTTTTCCTCCTCCCCAACGGCACGTTCTTCATTGAACTCGTGACGGTGGTAGTGATACTGCTGCTCATGACGAAGTACATCTTGCCGCCCCTCAACAAGGCGTTGGAGAGTCGTCAAGAGAAGATTCGCGAGTCGCTCGCCGCCGCTGATGCCGCCAAGGCCGAAGCGGCCGCAGCCGGAGACGAACGCGCGCAACTCCTCGCTGCGGCGAGGGACCAGGCTCGCGAGATCGTCGCCGCAGCCCAGGCCACCTCGGACCAGGTTCGTGCCGAAGCGGCCGGGCGCGGACAGGGCGAGTACGACCGCATCCTTGCCAACGCCAACGCCGAAGTGGACACGGCGCGCCAACGCGCCATCGACGAGGCCTCGGCCCGGATCGGTGAGGTCGTCTTTGAACTGGTGAACCAGATCGTCGGGCGCGAGGTGGACGAGAGTTCACATCAGGACTTGGTCCGAGAAGCCGTTGCCGCGTTGAACGTCGAGGCGGCCAGGGGATCTAGTAACTGATCATGCTCGCCAAGCTCGAAGGATATTCCGCCGCTCGATTGGGCTCACTGGACGCCGTCGCACTCGCGACGGTGTCGGGTGAACTGGCATCGCTCGAACAGACCGTCCTCGGTCGCGCCGACCTGCGAGCCGTGCTCACCGACACTTCAATCGCCAGCGCATCACGGGGATTGATCGTTCACGACATACTTTCTGGAAAGGTCCATGACGTCACGTTGCAGGTAGCGGTCTACGCCGCGAGCAACGCACCGGCTCAAGAGGTACCGCATTCGCTCGCCGAGTTGGCCGTCGCAGCGCGAGGACTCTCCGAGGACGGCACGTATCCGCTCGCCGGCCTCGGACTGTTGGCCTCCCGCCAACGTGTCGCCGGTTACGCCGACGCTCTGCTCGACGACGTCGACCCGCAGAACTTCGACGAGATCGAAGACGAACTCTTTCGCTGGGCGCGCACCGTCGAGGGTAATCTTGAGCTTCGACGGGTACTGCTCGACCGAGACGCCGACCTCGAATCACGCCTTGGCACCGTCCAGGCACTGCTCGGCGACAAGGTCGATGCCGTCACGCTCGCCTTGGCGCGATTCGTGATCGCCGGCGGCCGTTCGCGCGACGTTGTCGGGACGCTTGACTACCTCGTCGACTACGTGGCCCGCGCCCGTGACTGGCGGGTCGCTCGCGTGCACACGGCTCGACCGCTCGACGAGCAGAGTCGCGCCGACTTGGTCACGGCGCTCTCCTCGCTCACCGGCAAGAACGTGGAACTCCAGGTTGCCGACAGTCCCGAATTGCTTGGCGGGATCCTCGTCGAGATTGGCGACCTGCGACTGGATGCGACGACGCGCGCGCGTCTCGGCGTCCTTCGTGACGCCGTCTCACCGGGCCATCTGTACGAATCGTCTTTGAATCGAAATGACTAAGAAAAGGAATCTGTGATGACAGAGCTCACCATCAGCGCCAACGAGATCACCGAGGCCCTGCGAAAGCACGTGACGGAATTCAACCCGACTGTCGGGGCCGAGCAGGTCGGTCGCGTCGTTGAGGTCGGTGACGGCATTGCGCGCGTCTCCGGATTGCCGTCAGCAAAGGTCAACGAGCTGCTCGAGTTCGAGGACGGCACACTCGGTCTCGCGATGAACCTCGACGAGGACACGATCGGCGCCGTCGTGCTCGGCTCGGTCGACACCATCGAAGAGGAACAGGTCGTTCGCGCCACCGGCCGAATTTTGAACATGCCCGTGGGTGACGCCCTGCTCGGTCGCGTGGTGAACGCCATCGGTGAGCCGATCGACGGCAAGGGACCCCTCGTCAATCCCAGGCAGCGCCGCATGGAGATCCAGGCCCCGGGCATCACCGGCCGCCAGCCGGTCTCGGAGCCACTGCAAACCGGCATCAAGGCCATCGACGCGATGACGCCCGTCGGACGCGGTCAGCGCGAACTGATCATCGGCGACCGCAAGACCGGCAAGACGACCGTCGCGATCGACACGATTCTGAACCAAAAGGGTCAGGGTGTGAAGTGCATCTACGTGGCGGTGGGACAGAAAAACTCCTCGGTCGCCCAGACCGTGAAGGTCTTGGAGAACTTCGGCGCACTCGACTACACCGTGGTGGTGGTCGCCTCGG
>PLZP01000003.1 GCA_003152215.1 Acidimicrobiaceae bacterium
ATGAGGATTTTGCAGCGCTCGGAGCGCGCTCCCGAGCTAAACCATTTTCGACCATTCAGCACGTACTCATCGCCGTCGCGTTCAATGGAAAGTTGGATGTTGGTGGCGTCGGATGAGGCCGAGTCGGGCTCGGTCATAGAGAAGGAGCTACGAATTTCACCCTCGAGTAGCGGAACCAGCCACGTCGCCTTTATTTCGTCGGAGCCATAGAGGTTGAGGATTTCCATGTTCCCCGTGTCGGGGGCATTGCAGTTAAGGACCTCAGACGCAAAGGAGACTTTGCCGAGCATCTCGGAGATGGGCGCGTAGTCGAGATTGGAGAGTGGCGTACCAGGGTTGTCGGCATTGAGGTGCGGCAGGAAAAGATTCCAGAGGCCGTGTTCCTTGGCAATCTCCTTCATCTCGTGCAGGAGCGGTGGATAACCGTCGACGCCGACCTCTTCCAGCTCTTGGTAGAAGGCTTCTTCGTTCGGAAGAATCGTCACCTGCATGAAATCGCGCACGGACTGTTGAACCTCAAGACCGCGCTTGGTGAACTCGTAGGGCATCGGCATCCTCTCGTCTACGTTGGACTGCCAGGTGTTGACGGTCAAAGAACTCACTTTACAGGGTTCTGCATTACCCGTTTGATGGTCTACGTCTCCCGAGGTGCTCGCTCAGCGTCGGCGCGAAACACGGGACTGACGATTTTCTATAATGTCAGCGGTGTGCTGTGGGGGAATCTGCAGCCAACGTCAAAAGCACGAATCAGTGTTGTCGCCAATGCGAATATCGCGTGACGCGGTTGCCCAATTCGGCTGTATGAGAGATGTGGCTACGATTACCATCGAAGCCAGAAGGGGTCATAAATGAACGAGGCAGCTCCCAACCGACCGAGTCCCCTGGCGGGTATCCGTGTGCTTGACTTCACGAGATTTCTCGCGGGTCCACACTGCACTCGAATGCTCAGCGACCTCGGTGCCGAAGTCATCAAGCTTGAGCCACCCACGGGCGGTGNNTAAGGCGTCGAATTAGTCAATCGCCTCGTCGAGCAGTGTGACGTGCTGGTAGAGAACTACGTGCCCGGGGTGATGGATCGATTTGGACTGGGCTACTCCGCGCTCGGACCCAAAAATCCTCGACTTATTTACGCTTCGATCAGTGGGTATGGCCAGCACAGCCCCTGGCGCCACCGCAAGGCGTTCGCGCCGGTCATTCACGCCGAAGCCGGTTTGACGGCCATACACGCTCGACGCTACGGCGAAGAGGCACCGTTTGAGGCGACCTCTCATGCCGACGTCTACACCGGGATGGAGGGTCTCGCCGCCATCTTGGCCGCGTTATACCAGCGCCAGTTCACAGGACGCGGTCAACATCTCGATATCTCAATGGCATCGACCATGCTCTCCGTCAACGACCGCACCGCCACCGAGGTCGCCACCGATGATCCGGGCCGCTTCGACGGCGGCGGCTCTGTCGTCGTGGACATCGCGGGCGGTCAGCAGGCCGTCATCTCAGGTGACCCAACCAATAAGACGGTTTTTGCGAACTACATCAAGGTCATGGATCGAGCGGACCTAGAAAGCGATTCCCGGTTTATCGACGTCGACACGCGAAAGCAGCATCGCGCCGAGTTGAACGCGATCGTTCAAGAGTGGGTGCTCACTATTCCTGAGTTCACCGAGCTGGAGGCGATTCTCTCGAGTATTCATCTACCGATCGGTAGAATTCGAACGATTCGAGAGCTCTCCGAGAGCGATTGGGCGATCGAATCGGGAGCGTTTGTTGAGGTGAGCGATCGACACGGGGGTGTGGCGAAGATTCCTCAGTCACCATGGCGCTTCTCCGAAGCGACGACGGGTGCACGAGGTTCGGCGGCGTACCCGGGCGAGCACAACTCGCTCATTATGCAAGAGGTCCTGGGATTGAGCCCCGAAGAGATTGCCGACTTAGAGAACGCGGGAACTCTTCGATCGCGTTTACCGGACAACATAACGCCCGAGACGATTCCCAGTGACGTCTCAGAATTCGCCCGCGAAGGGTAATGGGAGACGCCATGGATTCAGTGAAGCCGCTCAATGGGGTGAGAGTCCTCGACGCAACATCGGGCGTCGATGGCCAATATTGCGGAAAACTACTCGCCGCGGCCGGGGCGCAAGTGACCCTGCTCGAACCCCCTGAAGGAACTGCCACCAGGTGGCGCGGGCCCTTTCTCCCTGAAGTGCCGAGTCCGGAGAACTCCCTACTCTTTCGCCACTTAAACGAGGGCAAGGACTCCGTGGTGGTTGACTTCGAGAGCCCGAGTGGTCGGGAGTTCCTCAACCAACTCCTGGAAAACACAGACATCTTTCTTCACAGTGGCGAAGTCCTAGGGAATGTCACTATCCCCGAGACCGTCATCGATTGTACGTTCCGCGACTTTCCCACCGATGGTCCCTACGAGGACTGGCTCGGCACCGAAATGATCCACCAAGCGCTTAATGGGGCCATGTTCGTGACCGGTCGGATCGATCGGCCTCCACTCTATGGCGTGGGACAGCGGGCCTACTACTCATCGGGCGTCACTGGGTACGTCACGGTGGTTTCGGCGCTCTATGAGCGCACGAAGTCCGGTCTCGGACAACGCGTCGAGGCGACGGTGTTTGAATCGGCTGCCGCCATGGCCCAGAACCTCGCGACCCAGTACTCCTATAACGGTACCTACTCGACTCGTGAAATGTACCCGGCCCTCCTGGCCGTCTTACGCTGCACCGACGGATGGGTCGTCCTCTTCGCGCTCAGAAACTGGGCCGGATTCTGCGTGGCCTGTGGCGCGGAGCACATGATCGACGATCCTCGATTCAACTCTCCCGCGAAACGACTCGAAAACTGGACGTTGACGGTGGAGATGCTTCAAGAGTCCGTTGCAAATCTCACGACGGCTGACGTGGTCGTACGCGGGCAACGCGCCAAAGTGAGCGTCGAGAAGGTCTTGACCTTACGGGACCTTCTCGACTCTGAACAGTGGGCCATCCGTGGCATGGTGCATAAGTACAATGACGGCGCCGATGAGTACTCACTCGGACCGGCGTTCAGGGTCGGCGGCATTGACATTGAGCCGTCATCGGGGCCCCCAAAACTGGGTCAGGACACTTCGCGTGTAGCGGAGTCCATCGGCCACTCTAAGCAAGACCAACACTTCAAGTAGACGAGATAGACCATGAGCGACCAGAAACCATTGCCAGGAAGCGGGCCCCTCGCGGGCGTGCGAGTGATCGACCTGACCCAAGCGTGGGCCGGCCCCATGTGCACTCGAACCCTCGCGTTCTTGGGCGCCGAGGTCATCAAGATTGAG
>PLZP01000006.1 GCA_003152215.1 Acidimicrobiaceae bacterium
TAGTCGACGCGGCTGACGACGCTGGCTGAGCCAACCACAGAGCAATCGACATACTGCAAAGCAGTCCAAAGGCGGCGACGAAGGTGAATGGACGCATCCACATACGACTGGTTGCTCTCTTCTCGTCACTGGGAATTGTTGCTGACATTAGTAGTGCTCTTCTACTCATGTTTTTCTTAGCTTGATTTCGCTGCGGAGTTCAGTCCATATTGCGATGCGGTATTCCCGTCACGTTGGGCCTCCGATATTGCGGATCAGTTACTCATGCTGACTGTATACCGTAACACGGAGTAAAATTGGGTCATGACCGACGAACTGTCCTCTCTTGGCCGCTACACGGGTCCCGCCACCCTCGTACTATCGAGTCTGGCCGACGGGCCCAAGCACGGCTATGCCTTGACCAAGGACATTGAGCATTTCGCTGGCATTCACCTCGCGCCAGGGACTTTGTACGCAGCTCTCGATCGGCTCGTTGACCACGGTCTCATTGAAGGACTCGAGGCCGTCGGAAGGCGACGACCATACAAGATCACTGTCGTGGGAGCGACCGCTCTCATGGCGCACCTGCAAGCACAGCGTCGCGTAACCGAAACGGGTCTTGGTCGTCTCTCCAGTGCGTGGGGGACACCATGAATTCGGTGGAACGACGCGCCCGCCGCCTGCTCCGCTGGTATCCGCGTTCGTGGCGCGAGACCCACGAAGAGGAGTTTGTCGTTCTGCTCGAAGATTCAATAGTGGATCGACCACACTGGCCCGGTCGATCACTCAACATCGTCATGAACGCACTGCGAGTCCGGTCCGAACAATCTCGAACTCCGTATCGGCGATTGCTCGTTTCAACCAGTGCACCACTCGTCGTGCTCATTGCGGTGATCGGTTTCGCCACGAATGGCTTCGGACTTTTGTCCGTATCGGGTCCGACGAAGGGTGGGATGCCCTACAGCCAGAAAACAATCGTTTCTTACGACAAGATGCCCGACTACCTTTCGGTCTACATCGGGCCGAACGAAGTCGGGTACACGCCAAAGGCCTACCTCGCCGCGCCCGATGGCTCCGCCAACGATTCTCTGCTCGGTCGGATTGCCCCCGTCTTCGCCAGCAACCTGACGACGCTTCTCGGTCACGAATATCCGGGAATTGGCTTTGTGCGGCTTGGCACGTCGCCTTGGGCACTTTCTTGCAATCCTGAGAGCGTGAGTTCCGAGACCGCGGGCGGTGGGCAAACCATTACGACGATTCCGTGTCCTTCAACGACGCTCGTGCTCCCGAATGTTGTGGGCATGGTGACACCCACTGCGGTCGGCGAGCTCTCCGGGCTCGGAGTCGGAGTAGTCATACAGAACGTCCACGGCACCTCGGTTCCGCCAGGACACATAGTTTGGACTTCTCCACGAGGCGGCGCCACTGTCCATGCGCGTCAGCAGGTGGTTGTGGGCATCTCGGTACCAAACTGAGTTTCTCCTACCGATGGAAGACGTTCGTTTTGCGCGGACACCTCAGAACCACAATGGGAGCGGACTTGTTCTTTTGGCAGCCAAAATTGAGTCATTGCTAAGTGGAGTCGAGGCCCCCGTGAAAGGATGTATTCCCGTTACGTTGGGCCTCCGACGCCAGTCAAGACTGCACTAACTCAGGGTGCCAGTGCAGGGTGGCGATCCTGTCACGTCGGGTCGGCTAGATGCACCGTAGGGTCGAAGACGTGAATGGCGCGATCAGAACCGTGATGTTCTTTTGCGAGAAACCAGACGAAGTGTCTCAGTGGTGGTCGCAGTTGCTCAATGCGCCGACCGAGACGGTCAACGAAGAGAACGGGTTCTGTTGGTTTATCGCCAGTGGTACGGAGTTTGGATTTCATCCTTCTGACGACGGGCACAACCCGCCTGGAGGAACTCCCGTTGTGTATCTCGCGTCATCGGATTTCCAGTCTTCGATGGATAAGGCGATGGCTCTCGGGGCGACCAGACATCGAGGACCATTGGTTCTGTCACCCGAACGGGTTATCGCCCAGTTCGTGGATCCCTTCGGTAACGTGTTCGGCATCGACGGCCCGTAAACGCTTCACGACGTCGAACCCGCTAAACAAGCCGCCAGTGGCTGGCGGCAGAATCGTTGCGTCGGGCCGCCAAATCTTCATGGTCAAAACGGAAAAGCCCTTATGTCTATGTCGCGTAAAACCCCGGTCGATCTTCGTGAATGACGACAATACGCACACCATCAATCTCACTGGGTATCCGCGACACATCAATCGCCAACGGAGCGATGATTTCGATGTAATGATCCTCAAAAGCTGGCGCTTCGGCTGTGACTCCCATGCTCTGCTGCATCCGAGTTACAAGATCGGCAGGACCGAAAATGTCTTCGAAGGAGATGACTTGTGTGAGTGATTCTTGGGCCTGGACTGCTTGTTCTCTTGTGACAGGAGATCGATCGACCATGGATCGAGGTTAGGACGGACAGAGTCTGTTTGGTCATCGGAACTGAGATCAAATAGCGGCAATCTCAAACTCGCCATTCGCCAATTCTCCAGTCGGATTGTGTACGTCGGCCCCCGATTGGTGATTCCGAGTGCCAGTAATTGACGTGATTATGTGGCGTTCCTGAATAGCGCGGAATAAAGGCCATCGGTAAGGTGAACACATGAAGCGCCATTTGCCTTCAGCGATTCGCACCTTGGCAGTCGCTTTCACATGCGCCTTGTCAATCTTTCTTTCACCGATCTTCGGTTCAGCAACAGCGAACGCCTCCACTGTCTCGGGTGCCTTCAACCGTCCCGCAGCCAGGACGTTGAACACCACTCCCGCGAGCGACGTCGCCGTGGGACTGCCACGGTGTAACGCGACACAACTCCATGTTTGGGACTACTTCGCAGAGGGCGCCGCAGATTACGGCGCGGTAGTCATTCGCTTGAGGAATCTAAGTGCCCACGGGTGCTCCCTTTCGGGCTACCCATCGGTACAGGGAATCAATCAGTGGAACGGCGCTGTGCGCACCGCGGCGCACACTCGTGACTCGTACATGGGCGGGTGGGAGTCAACCAAGCCTCTCCCAGTCGTTGCCCTTCGAGCCAAGGGTGGCGTTGCGTCCTTCTTCGTTGACTTCATTACGGGTGACGATATTCATGCGTGCCCTTACCTGAATACCTTGCGAGTCAGGGTCCCTCACAGCACGACCGTTTTCACCCTGACGTCGACGGAACTGCAAGCGTGCAAAGACTTCGAAGTGCACCCGTTCGTGCCGGGCCTGATGGGAACGGCTCAATGACGATGATTCTTCGGCGTCAGATTGATCCCCAGCGTGGCCAAAGCGCTCCTTTGATCCTTGGGGCGCAGGAAGCCGCAGCTGGTTGAGGATTTGCGATTTCCCAGGCGCCCCTCTGCACTTAGAAGCCCCTTTGGAAATGGGCCGGATCAACGTTCATCCCAAGGGTTCTGGACTTAGGTACTTACCCCTTGAAGTGGACGACAATCAATCAGTTCGTCAGCCTCCAGTGCAAG
>PLZP01000087.1 GCA_003152215.1 Acidimicrobiaceae bacterium
GCCGCATACGCCAAGCACTCGCCGCTCGATGTCAGTCATGTGCGCTTCTACCAGGCCTTCGGCTACTGGAAATTGGCCTGCATCATGCAAGGTGTCATCGCTCGATACAGTGCGGGAGCTTCTGCAGGTGATCAAAGCAGCGTCGGCGAATATCCAAAGTACATCGCTCTGCTCGCAGAAGCCGCGAAGAACACACTCGAACACGAATAACGGAAACTTCCTCGCGCTGATCTACGCGAGCCTCTTCATCGGTGATGCAGATCGAACACCGAGGAGGCACGTTCGCCCGCAGCAGTACGAAACTCCTGAGTGAGCTTACCGGAGGGCGCGCGCCCACGCCTTAGAATCTCTCAGAGAACTGTGGGGGTCAGTCACCTGTGTCATCGATACGCGAAAAGTGAACCCGCCGGTTCTTCGTTCCCGAGGGACGCGACGCGACGGTGACCACGATCTTGTAGTTGGTTTAAGCCTGTGACGTCGTCGGGCGTGGCCGAGAGCGAGAAAAGTGACGTTCGCTATCGTTGGGTCGCACTCACGAATACGACCGCGGCCGTGTTCATGGCGCAACTCGATTCATCGATTGTCTTAATCGCGTTACCCGCCATCTTCCGAGGGATCCACCTCGATCCGTTAGCGCCGTCCAGTATCGCCTACTTGCTGTGGATGATTCTGGGATACCGATTGGTTCAAGCGGTCATGGTGGTGTCGGTCGGTCGCTTTGGGGACATGTACGGTCGAGTCAAGATCTACAACGCTGGTTTCGTGGTATTCAGCGCATCATCCATAATGCTCTCGTTTGACCCCTACGACGGAGGTCATGGCGCGTTATGGCTCATCGGCTGGCGAATGGTTCAAGCAGTCGGGGGTTCGATGTTGGTTGCCAACTCGGCCGCCATTCTCACCGACGCCTTTCCGCTAAATAAGCGCGGCTTCGCGCTCGGTATCAATCAAGTGGCCGGACTTTCCGGTCAGTTTGTGGGCCTGATCGCAGGGGGCCTCTTGGCGGCCCTGGATTGGCGGGCAGTGTTCTGGGTCAATGTGCCCGTGGGAATATTTGGAACGATCTGGGCGTATCGAAGACTTCGCGAAACCGGTGAGCGGCACGTTCAAAAAATTGACTGGTGGGGTAACGTGACATTTGCCGCCGGTTTGAGCTTGATCTTGATTGGCTTGACCTACGGCATTCAGCCCTATGGCCATCATTCGATGGGTTGGACGAGCCCGGTGGTGGTCGCGGAGATCTTTGGTGGTGTGGCACTGCTTTGCGCCTTCGTCGTTATTGAAGGTAAGGTCCCCGCCCCGATGTTTCAGCTCAGTCTGTTCAGGATCCGAGCATTTACCGTTGGGTGCATGGCGGGTTTTGCGGTTGCGATAGCGCGTGGCGGATTGATGTTCATGCTGATCATTTGGTTGCAAGGTATTTGGCTGCCGCTGCACGGATACCTCTTCAGCTCCACTCCCTTGCACGCCGGTATCTTTTTGCTCCCCTTGACGGCCGCTGTCTTTATCAGTGGCCCGCTGTCGGGGCGACTATCCGATCGCTACGGTGCGCGAGGAATTGGCAGCATCGGGAGAATCGTGTCGGGGGCAAGCCTGATCGGCATGATCTTTCTGCCCGTCAATTTCGTCTACTGGACCTTTGCTTTGCTCATCGCCGTCAACGGTCTCGGTCAGGGCATGTTTACCGCCGCCAACGTTTCGTCCATTATGAGCAGTGTTCCTGCGCATCAACGCGGCGTGGGGTCAGGGATGCGTTCGACCTTTACAAATTCGGGTTTGGCGCTTTCGACCTCCGTGTTCTTCTCATTGATGATCGCGGGGCTGGCCGGAAGTCTTCCCAAGACTTTGGAACATGGGATGCTCCTCCAGGGCGTGCCTCGCGCCGTCGCCCACCACATCGCGACACTTCCACCGGTGTCGTCTCTGTTTGCCGCGATGCTCGGTGTCAATCCAATTCAGCCNNCGCCGAACCACGTGCTGGCAAAGTTGCCCAAGGCGAATCAACGAACACTCATTGGGCGAGAGTTCTTCCCTCACCTCCTCGCGGAACCGTTTCACCATGGCCTGGTGCTGGTCTTGACCGTCGCGGCTGTCATGTCGAGTCTGGCCGCCGTGCTATCACTGTTCCGCGGACGACACCCTATCCACGGTGACTTTGCGGAAGCGTCGTAGTTATCCATGACCCTGGGAGCGAGCACAGAGCCCACGACGTTCGACGTTGCCATTGTGGGTGCCGGCATTCTCGGCCTCGCGGTGGCTCGTGAGCTGCGACGATGTCGACCCGAACTCACCGTCGTGATTCTCGAACGAGAACACGATGTCGCCCAGCATCAAACCGGCCATAACTCGGGCGTAATTCACAGTGGGGTGTACTACACGCCGGGATCGCTCAAAGCTCGCCTGTGCGTCGAAGGCGCGAAACTAATGTACGAGTTCTGCGATGAACACGATATTCGATACGAGCGTTGCGGCAAGCTGATTGTGGCGCTCGAAGTGAAGGAACTATTCGGGCTTGACGAACTGGAGCGGCGCGGCATCGCCAACGGAGTATCCGGTCTGCGTCGTTTGACGTCGTCAGAGATTGCCGAAGTTGAGCCCGGCTGTCTAGGTATTGGCGCACTTCATAGTCCCGGTACGGGCATCGTCAACTACTACGAGGTTGCCAAGGCGATCGAGCGCGAGTTGCAACGTGACGGCGTTCACATTCACTTCGGTGCTCGTGTGGAGCGTTTCGAGCGCGATGGTGCCGAGACGGAATTGATCTGCCACGATCGTTCGTTTCGCGCACAATTCGTTATTGGGTGCGCCGGACTATGGTCCGACCGGCTCGCCGTGTCGGCTGGTGCCTCGCCTGATCCTCAGATCGTGCCGTTCCGAGGGGCCTACCTTACGTTGAAGGCGTCACCGACGCCGGTTGTGCGGGGGCTGGTGTACCCGGTGCCCGATCCCTCGCTGCCGTTTCTCGGCGTCCACGTGACAAAGCTGATCAACGGCGATATCACACTCGGCCCGACCGCAATGCTGGTGCCAGCACGTGACGCCTATCGACTGGGAAGACTGCGTCCGCGTGATCTGTGGGACACACTGCGCTGGCCCGGTACCTGGAAAATGAGTCGAAAGTTTTGGCGTAGTGGCGTCAGTGAAGTCATGACGTCGGTGGGACGACGGCGACTGGTGGGAGCCGCCGAGCGCTACGTGCCCGCAGTGTCAACAGTGGGCGTGAAGCGAGAACGATCGAGTGGCGTGCGAGCACAAGCCCTGAGTCGCGAGGGAGTGCTGCTCGACGATTTCGTCATCTCTGAAACAGTGGGCGCGGTGCACGTGCGCAACGCACCGTCGCCAGCAGCGACGTCTTCGTTGGCCCTTGCTAAAGAGGTCATTGGTCGCGTGGAAGCGTCGAGTCAATGGCCATTCCATTAATCGATGAAGAGACTGCACATGAGCGATGAGCGACAAGAGTCGAAGCTCGTCCCCCCTTGGCTCCAGACTCCGGTGAGACTAACGTCCTTTACGATGAATGCCGAAATTTTGTTTATTCCCATAGGTGATCAAGAACTCCCTGACTCGCTGAATTCTCATCTCAACGAACTGAACTCTTGCCAGGGCGTGGGCCTCTTGAAGGCAGTCAACGTTCTGAGCGGCTCAACCGTTGACCGCACCCTTTGATGACGTGGGCGAGCGGATAGTACGGTGAAGCAACCCAGAGATCGTTAATCTCNNAATAACGCAAGTAGCGAATCAGAGCGAAGGAGCTATCGCGCAGATGCCAGAAGTGATTGAACTAGAGAGAGTCGGGTCAGTTGCCGTAGTCACCTTGAACCGTCCCGAGAGTCTGAACGCCCTCAATCAGGAGTTGCGAGAGGCCATGCTTCTGGCCCTCGAAGAGGTACGCCTCGACGACTCCGTGCGAGTCGTCGTGTTGACCGGTGCGGGACGCGGTTTCTGTTCGGGCGCGGACTTGAGTGGCATGCGAAACTCGGATGAAGCGTTGACGCAAACGGACCGTCTTGACGAGTACGGGTGGGTCGGCCGGCAAGCACTTGCTGTATTTGGATTGGATAAGCCAACTATTGCTGCGGTTAATGGAGTTGCGGTGGGTGCCGGCATGTCATTGGCCCTTGCGTGTGATATTCGAATCGGGGGACCGACCACGAGGTTCAAGACCGTCTTCCTCGAGCGAAGTCTTAGTCCCGACGCGGGGATGACCTATTTCCTCACTCGAATCCTGGGCTACGCCAAAGCGGCCGAGCTCATCTTCACCAACCGAAGCCTGGATTCGAAAGAGGCGATGGCACTTGGTCTTCTTAATAAAGCGGCCGAAGAAGAAGGAGGGGCGCTTTCTGAAGCCATCGAAGTCGCCGAGCAAATAGCGAAGTGGCCGCCAATGGCTGTCCGTGCGTCAAAGAGAGTGCTCCAGCACAATCTCGAAGTAGTACTGAGCGAAGCGCTTCTCTATGAGAAGGCCGGTCTCAGGTTGGCGTCTTTGGCGACGAATGATCGTCGGGAATCTCTCGAGAGCTTCCAGGAGCGAAGGCCGCCAACGTTCACGGGAACGTGAACAGGTAGACGTCGCACTCCCAACGGTATGCGTCCTCAAGAGATAGTGGATCCAGACAATGTTGGTGTCGGAGAAGGGGCGATTAGGTCGGAATCTGCCCGTTCATCCCGGCGTTGAGCGCGGCCTTGGAAACTAAGTCCAAGATGACGGGTCCCAGCTCGTCGGCTTCCCACCGGTCGTTCTTGTCAATGAGAGGGCCAGCGTGCCATCCCTCGGCCACACTTATTCGACCACCAAAGACGTTAAACACTCGACCGGTGACGCTGGCCGACTCCGGACTGGCGAGCCACGCGACGATGGGTGCAATGTTGTCGGGGTCTCTTGCGTCGAATTCACCGGGCTTGGGTGGCTCGACGCCGCGAGCCCGCTGAAGATTCTCGGTCATACGTGTTCGGGCTCCCGGCGCAATCGCATTCACGGTGACCCCATAGTTGCTCAGCTCTTTAGACGCGATGATCGTGAACGACGCGATGCCCGCTTTTGCCGCGCCGTAGTTGGCCTGGCCAATGTTGCCGTAGATGCCCGACGAGGAGCTGGCGTTAATAATTCGCGCATCGTTCGTTTCCCCGGCCTTCGTGCGGTCACGCCAGTAGCCCGCCGCCCACCTGGTCGGGGCGAACGTGCCGCGCAGGTGCACTCGGATCACGGCGTCCCACTCTTCGATCGTCATATTGACGATCCGTCGGTCTCGCAAGATCCCAGCGTTGTTGACTAACACGTCGAGCCCCCCGAATTCGTCGATCGCGCTGTTAATGAGGCGACCGGCGCCGTCCCAGTCAGCCACGTCATCGCCGTTGGCGATCGCGACACCTCCGAAGCCCCGAATCTCGCTGACCACCTGCTCGGCTGGCTCGGCGCTATTACCGGTACCGTCCACATCGACGCCGAGGTCGTTCACGACGACCTTCGCTCCTTGTCGGGCGAGTTCGATGGCGTAACTTCTGCCGATACCTCGACCGGCCCCGGTCACGATGGCTACCCGACCCTCACAGATCTTTGACATTTGACACCTCTCTGTCGTTACCGAGTTGGTCGCGGCACCTCACACTGCGGCGGACGTACCCAGGATCAGCGTGCCCGCCGCCATGAACATTCCTCCAACACCCTGTGCCAGACTCACGTTGACGTTCGGCACCTGGGCTGACGCTTCGTTACGAAGTTGACGAACCGACTCTTGCACCAAGAACATGCCGTACATCCCGGTGTGGGTGTACGACAGGCCGCCTCCGTTGGTGTTCATGGGCAACGTGCCGCCGGGCGACGTATGTCCCTCTGCTACGAAGGCTCCGGCTTCGCCCCTCGCAACGAAGCCGAGATCCTCAAGTCCGTAGAGAGGGAGATGGGCGAAT
>PLZP01000089.1 GCA_003152215.1 Acidimicrobiaceae bacterium
TCTTGCGCGAGTCACGAGTGAGGAGGCCGGCCTTCTTCAGGGCCGGGCGAACGGCCTCGTCGATCACGAGGAGGGAACGCGAAATGCCGAGACGGAGCGCGCCGGCCTGTCCGGCGATGCCGCCGCCTTCAATGGTGGCGTCGATGTCGTAGGTCTGTTGGGCGTCGATGAGGCGAAGCGGCTCCATCACCATCTGACGGTGCGTCGCCGANNGTCGTTCTCCTTAACCGCGGCGGATGGCCGAAGCGTCGTACTGCGTCGGTGTTTGGGCGGCGTGCGGGTGTTCGGCGCCGGCGTAGACGAAGAGCTTGCCCATGATCTCACGGCCCAGGCGGTTCTTGGGAACCATGCCCTTCACCGCGTCGAAGACCAACTTGACGGGGTCCTCGTCGAGCAGCGTCTGCCAGGACGTCGCGCGCAGACCGCCCGGGTAGCCCGAGTGGTGATAAGCGAACTTCTGCGCGGCCTTGTTGGCCGTGAGGACCACCTTGTCGGCGTTCACGATGATGACGTTGTCACCACAGTCGACGTGCGGGGCAAAGTACACGCGGTGCTTGCCGCGCAGCAAAGACGCAGCGACCGTCGCCAGGCGACCGAGAACGAGACCCTCGGCGTCGATGACGAGCCACTCGCGGGTGATCTCACTTGTTTTTGGCGAAAATGTGCGCACAGAACTTCCCATAGACGTTTGTTGACGGCCCAAACTGGCGCCGGAGGACTCCCAAGTCTAGGAAAAACCTGACTCGAGGGCAAATCGATGCCAGAAAAGTCTAACGATTGCAGTTCCGGCGCCACCTCAGGGCATTGGCCTCGATTGAAAATTGCTCTATCGGAGGGGCGAGCTGAAGGGGACCTCGGTGCGAACCTCCGCAGATAGTTCCGCGCAAAACGCCGTTCAGCCCACGTCCTGTGCGTTCTTGGTCTATTCGTTACAAATCTCTGAGGGCATCAGCGGTGTTTCCTTGACCGGCCATCACGGTACACGGGGGCCCTCTAGTAACGTCACCGCCCTGGCGTACGCTAAATGTGTGCAGCACCGGTGCTGTTTGACAGAGTTGGGCCGCGGCGTTGGCGGACAAGGAGCGGCGTGACGGACCAGCCATCAAGCGCCATCGAGTTGTACCAGACCGACGACGGATCTATCCAGATCGAAGTTCGTACGGACAGTGACACCGTGTGGCTAACCCGCCAGCAGATGGCTCTCCTATTTGATCGAGATGTGAAGACCATTGGTAAACACATTGGGAACGCTGGCCGGGAAGAGCTCGAGGGAATGGCAACTGTCGCAAAATTTGCGACAGTTCAACTCGAGGGAGAACGGACCGTCGAACGCCAGGTCGAGCACTACAACCTTGACATGGTGCTCTCCGTTGGCTACCGAGTCAAGTCTTCCGAGGGTATCCGTTTCCGCCGCTGGGCGACCGGCGTCCTCAAGGACTACCTCGTCAAGGGGATGGCACTCAACGACCGGCGTCTCGAGCAGCTTGGAACAGTTGTGCGGATTCTCTCCCGCTCGGACCATGAGCTCGTTTCCGGTGTCGCGGACGTGCTGGCAAGCTACTTGCCGGGCCTACGATTGCTGCGCGAGTACGACGATGGGTACATTGCAGTCCCCAAAGGCGTAGCACCTGGATGGGTTCTCAGTCTTGACGAAGCCAGATCCGTTGTAGCCAGTGTTGCGGCTGAATTTCCAGATGACACCCTGGTCGGTCTCGACCCCGGGAACAGGTTGGACAGCTCCATCGGTGCGATATATCAGAGCTTCGATGGCTGTGACATGTACCCGACTGTGGAGTTGAAGGCTGCGAATTTGCTCTACCTAGTCGTGAAGGACCACCCTCTTACGGATGGCAATAAGCGCAGCGCAGCGGCCCTTTTTGTTACATTCCTGGCGCGCAATGAGTTCCTCGACAACGCCGACGGACAACCCAAGTTCACCAACAACGCGCTGGCAGCACTAACACTTATGGTGGCCATGAGCGATCCGACAGAAAAGGACTTGATGGTGGCACTCATCACCAAGATGCTCGCGGCGGACTAGCCACTAAATGCCGCCCCAGTGACTGGCGATCACCACTACCGGTGGCCAACTCGCCACGATGACGCGGTTCGAGTCGTTCGGCACTTCGCCAGTCCAGCGGCGCACGAACCCGGCGAATGGTCATTCTCTGACCCACCATTACTACCGGCGAACATCGCGTCGAGAGGTGTTCGAGCGCACTCCCCTCTCGAGCGCCGCGACGCGACGGTCCCACGCCACGGCGCGCTCAGCCAGCCAGGTCGACGCCGTCGCTGCCGCCTTCGAGGTTGCGAAGTAGCGAACCTCGCGGCCCTCGCGGTGCGACGTGGCGAGCTTCGCGAGCGAGAGGACCTGGAGATGCTTGACGATTGCTTGACGAGAGACACTGGCGTTGAGGGCCAACTCCGTCGCCGTGAATCCTTTGGAACTCTCGAGGAGTTGTTCGTAGAGACCCCGACGCGTCGGGTCCGAGAGCGCGGCGAAGACCTGTGAGACGTTGTCGCTCATTGAAAGCCGAGACTCGCCTGGGCTCTCACGTCAAGTGGCGACTCCGAGATGGAAATCCGGGTCCGGTCGCCGACCGGCTCTAACTCGATCTCAACGCGAGTGGGTGCATCATCAAACGTCGCCCAGCGATAGACGTATCGCTCGTTCTCGTCCACCTCTTCGACAATCACGAAGTGGACACCGTCCTCGTCACGCACCCACCCGTCGGCTCCGGGCGTCGTGGGGAGTTCGCCGTCGTCGCCCAACCAGGTGGGGTTAAGAACGTGCTCCCACGCCTCGCTCGGCGAACAGGGAAGTTCCAACTCTCGATGAATGATGTCAGTCACGCAACCAGATTATTGCACAAGTTGACAACCCCTGCTAATCTGCAATCATCTGATTGCACATTAGGCGGCCGACCCAGGAGGGACCATGAGCGAGGTACTGGAACGAGGAGTGCGCCACTCGCTGGTGCCGATGGTGCTCGAAGAGTCGAGCAAGGGCGAACGGGCCTTCGACATCTACTCCATGTTGTTGCGCCAACGCATTGTCTTCCTCGGTCAAGAGGTCGACGATCAGGTGGCGAACCTCATCATCTCCCAGATGCTCTACCTCGAGGCCGTCGATCCCGACCGTGACATCGCTCTGTACATCAACTCCCCCGGGGGACTCGCCTACGGCGGGATGGCGATCTATGACGTCATCCAGCACGTGAGGCCCGACGTGTCGACGATCTGCGTGGGCATGGGTATGTCCGCCGCGGCCATGGTGCTGTGTGGTGGCGCGCCCGGCAAGCGNNGTCAAGCAAGTGATGCGCGACATCGACCGCGACTACTTCATGACGCCCGAAGAAGCGGTCGCGTACGGTCTCATCGATGGTGTGATCGCACCTCGGCGCGGGCTCGGTGCACTGCTCGAGAGCGGCGTCCCGCGACTCAACGCCGAGAACGCCACCGACAACGAGTAGTTACTGTCTTCGTGCAGAAGTTGCGAGTCGCTTGAAACCAAACACTTCATCCGCGGTACCGTGATGCGGTTCGCGGTAAGTGCGTTTCTCTTGGACTGTCTCAGAATCGATTCGATATCGAAATGGGTAAATGATTCACTGGAGCAAAGTACAAAACAGAATTCTTAACATCGCGGAATCTGGGGACTGAAGTTGTAGGCAACAGGCGTGTTCGTGTAATAGTCAGACACGTACGCTCCGCTGCTTAACTTGTCCCAGACTGAAGTCGATGTCGGCGATCCGACGGCGCTCCCCGACGTTTGGCACGCGATTTGGATTTGTGATCCATCGGGCAAACTGCCGACAATCGAGTAGCTGGTCCCTGGACCGGAACGTTCGTTGACGGTTCCGCTGCTGGCTCCAGGTATAACAATGTTGAAGTTGTAGTAAGTGGGCTGCGTCGTCACAGGCGTCGTCACAGGCGTCGTCACGGGCGTCGTCGGCGTCGTGACCGGCGTGGTCACGGGTGGAGAATACGGAGCCAAGTCGTCAAAGTGAATGTAATCAGAGAAAGCGGCCGTCGCCACAGTACGTTCGTCGTACCCTCCAGCAATGGAATAGTTGTACTCCTCAACGGTTACCGTTCCTGCGCCGATGGCAGTGACCCAAGCCACATGACCGTATGGTCCTAGATTCGACCAAGCAACCGAGCCTACGGCAGGTGAAGAATTTGCGGCGTAACCTCGAATCGACGCATCATGTGCCCATCCAATCGCATTGTCATAGAAAGGCATTGAAAAGCCATTTCTCGATGACAACGCCCACGCAACAAAACTCGTACACTCACGGTTGTACTCACGCCATGTATCAAACATGGAATCTTGTGGAGCATCGCGCCATATAGCTGGATAGTCGTTTCCAGGGTCGCCGCCTTTTCCGCCTAATAACGCAACAGGTGGCGTGACCTTCAATTTCCCCTTTGCCTCATTGACTGAGTTGATGGGACCGTTCGGTCCAACCAGATAAGTTTCACCGCTATTCGCGTTCAAAACGTCTATGTGAGTGGTCGCAAGTTGCACGCTTGTGGTTCCATTCGGTATGCAACGAGCTTCCAAGTACCATCTTCCCTTTTCAACGGTGGCCGGAACGGCGAGATTGAACTCAGCGATCCCAATGCTTGCCCCGTAGGTCCACTGCCTCGCCTTCTGCGTCGGACTAATAACTTTCAGCGTGCAAACGGACCTCTCCGCTCGATTCAACTTCAAAATTATTGAATGTCCAGCATCGATGCTCGTTTGGTGGTTTGACCAAATCAATTGAGCAGCGGAAGTTGCATCAGCCGTCGTCGCAGACGTCAAGGAGACGAGAATCAAAAGTGAGATCAGTGCGGCAAATGGGCGTTTCACTTCTTTGCACCTCGTGTCAAGAATTTCCATCACCATATCAGTCCCTTCCGATTCAGAATTTGGGGCTTCCCTCATTTTCCCAAGCCGGAAACGCGAGCTCATTTCTCAACTGAGAACTGAATGACGAACTTGAGTCAATCGTTTCTCTTACAGCTTCTGATCTCAGGTACCCATAGCGATTGTTACCAAATTGAGACGCGATCGCTCGGTGCGAGCCACAACGAGTCACCCTCGGTGACCGAAAAGGCATCGAAGAACTCGTCGATGTTGCGCGCAATCTGATTCGTTCGGAACTCTGGTGGAGAGTGTGGGTCAATCGCCAAAAGGCGCTCGACCTCCTCCTTGTGTTCTTTGTCTCGCCAGACTTGCGCCCACGCCATGAAAAATCGCTGCGCGGCGCTGAAGCCGTCGATCACCGGTGGTTCGGATCCATCAAGGGAGAGGAGGTACGCCTTCCACGCAATGGACACCCCGCCAAGATCACCAATGTTCTCGCCGACGGTGAGACCACCGTTGACGTGCAGTTCAGGAGCGAGCACCGGCGACAACACGTCGTACTGTCCGATGAGCGCATTCGTGCGCACCTCGAACGCGGCGCGGTCCGACGCCTCCCACCAGTCATTGAGTTTGCCGGTTCCGTCGAACTTCGACCCCTGATCGTCAAAGCCGTGTCCGATCTCGTGTCCAATGACGGACCCGATCGCGCCGTAGTTGGCGGCCTCGTCGCGCCCCGCGTCGAAGAATGGCGGCTGGAGAATCGAGGCGGGGAAGACCACCTCATTGAAACCGGGGTTGTAATACGCATTGACCATCTGGGGCGTCATGAACCATTCGTCGCGGTCAACGTTTTGACCGATCTTGTCAAGATTCCTCTTGAACTCGAACGCCCCCGCCGCGTGCACATTCGCGATGAGGTCGTCGCGGTCCACGGGCAACGTTGAGTAATCGCGCCACCGCACCGGATAGCCGATCTTTGGCGTAAACGCATCGAGCTTTTCCAGGGCACGTTCGCGCGTTGCTGCGCTCATCCACTCGAGGTTGGTGATGCTCTGTCGATACGCCTCGATGAGATTCGCGACGAGCACGTCCATCCGGTCCTTCACCTCGTGGGGATAATGACGTTCCACGTAGATCTTCCCGACGGCCTCCCCCATGCCTCCTTCAACGAGTGCGACCGCACGCTTCCAGCGCGGACGCAGTTCCGATGCGCCGGTCAAGGTGCGTCCATAGAAATCGAAGTGCTCATCCACGATCACCGACGAGAGATACGGGGCGTAGCCCGCGACGAGTTGCCAGGTCAACCAGTCCTTCCATGAAGGGAGGTTGCCCTCGTCAAGTAGTTGCGCCAGTCCCGACGCGAGACTCGGTTGGCGCAACGAAACTTCTTGCAGGGCATTCGTGGGCGCGTCGATGCCCGCGATCCAAGAATCGAGTGCGACGTCGCCGAAGAGTGCGACCGCGTCAGTCAACGACATGAGGTTGTAGGTCTTCTCTATATCGCGCGAGGCAACGGCGTCCCAATGATGACTGGCGATGGACGTCTCGAGTGTGAAGATTCGCTGCGCGCGCGCTTTCGCGTCGCTGACACCGACCAGATTGAACATGCGCTCGATGTGACCGACAAAGGCTTCGCGAATGGCGGCAAAGTGCTCTTCGCGGTAGTAGCTCTCGTCGGGGAGGGAAAGACCGCCTTGTTCGAGCTGGACAATGTAGCGATCGGGGTCACCCGGGTCATTGTCGA
The DNA here is from genome assembly GCA_003152215.1 of Acidimicrobiaceae bacterium. Classification (GTDB taxonomy): domain Bacteria; phylum Actinomycetota; class Acidimicrobiia; order Acidimicrobiales; family RAAP-2; genus RAAP-2. The sequence continues at coordinate 6,600 of PLZP01000089.1, forward strand.
CAAAGATCATGTAGAAGCCCGGCCCTCCGAGTCGCTGCAGGGAGCCAATGAGTTCCAGGAGCTCTGGAATGCTCGAAAGCCGCGCAACCTGCGCGAGCCGGTCGTCGAGCGGCGCTGCTCCGAGCTCATTGGCCCGAGCCTCGTCGAGGAAACTCGCGTACAGGTCACCGACTTTGCGCGCCTCGGTGCCCTCCGCGGCACTGAGCGACTCATCAAGAATCTCGCGAATCGCCGCTTCCGAACCGTCCGCGAGGATATCGAACGTGCCGTAGCGCGCCTTGTCAGCGGGGATCTCCGTGTGCTCAATCCACGTACCGTTGACATAGCGATAGAGGTCGTCCTGGGGACGGATATCGTCGTGGAGTTCACTTCGTGCGAACCCTGAAGAGAGTCGTTCTGTCATGGACGCGAGCCTACCGAGCCGCGTTCGCGTGATCTTCAGGAGGACGAGCCCGATGGGCCGCCGACTCCTTCGTCGTAGCCAACACCGACCAACGTCAGACCTTGCGCCGGCGCCGGTGAGGGCAGGTGCTCGCGGCTCCAACTCTCGAGACGCTCGCTCACTGTCTCCTGCGGCCAACGCCCCTGACCGATCTCCACGATCAAGGACGTTAAGGAACGCACCATGTTGTGGCAGAACGACTGGGCGCGAATGGTGAATTTGAGCGCCGGCACCCGTCCCGGCGTGAGTGCCCACGTGTCGTCGAGTCGCTCCCAACGAGCCTCCAGCACCCGGCGAAGGAGCGGCTCGTCCGTGGGTGAGTTCGTGGGGCGGCGACAAAAGGCGCGAAAGTCATGGGTGCCCAGTAGCTGCTGGCTCACCTGATTCATACGGTCAAGGTCGAGTGGACCCTGCACCGTCCACGACCACGTGTTTGTCACTGCAAGAGCTGGAGGAGTCGCCTCCAACACGAGGTAGCGATACTCCCGCCATCGAGCTGTGAAACGGGCGTGGAACTCGTCGTCCACGATTTGGGCATTGAGTATCTGAATCCGTCCACGGAGTTGCTTGTTCAGCGAACGGGTAAGTCGTTCGGGGTCCGGACCGCGATCCCTCTTGAAGAGCGTTGTCGGTAGGTCAACGTGGACGACTTGGGCGAAGGCGTGCACCCCACTATCGGTACGTCCCGCGCCGATGACCATCGGCTCTTCGATGCTGAGCGTGCTCGCGAGCGTCGCTCGAAGGACGCCGACCACCGTCGTGAATTCAGGTTGGTAGGCGAAGCCGGAGAATGCGTTGCCGTCGTAGGCAATATCCAAACGCCAACGCTGGACGTCTAGGGGTTGATCAGACGAACTCAATGCGCGCCATCGGGGCGTTGTCACCTTGGCGCGGCCCGAGCTTCAAGATCCGGGTGTAGCCACCGGGACGCTCGGTGTATCGAGGAGCGATCTCGGTGAACAACTTGTGCGTCATGTCCTTGTCGCGAATGAACGCAACGACACGACGCTGGGCGTGCACCGAACCCTCGGGCGAATTCTTGGCGGCCGTGACGACCTTCTCCACGATGGGGCGAAGCGCCTTGGCCTTCGCCTCAGTGGTCACGATCGACTCGGCGGCGATCATCGACGCGACGAGGTTGCCCATCATCGNNGCCACCGAATCGCTTGCCCTTCGTAGGAGTACCGCGCATGCTTAGTCCTCTACTCGCAGTGAAAGCCCGCGCTCTTCGAGGCGGTCGTTGACGTCCTTCAGTGACGTGGCGCCGAAGTTCGTGATCGAGGTGAGGTCGCGCTCAGTGGCGTTGACGAGCTGGGCGATCGTGTTGATGCCCGCGCGCTTCAGGCAGTTGCGCGAACGCTCGGTAAGGCCCAACTCTTCGATGCGAATGTCGAGCTCGCTAGCCGCGGCCTGGGCCGTGCCGACGTCTCCCAACTCCAACGCCGGAGCCTCTTCGTCGAAGTTGCCAATCAACTCAACGAGTGAGCCGAGCGTCTTGCCGGCTGACGCGAGTGCCTCACGAGGCGAGATCGAACCATCGGTCTCGATCTCGATGACGAGACGGTCGAAGTCCTTGCTCTGCTCGACGCGCACAGGCTCAATCTCAAAGCTGACGCGACGAACGGGCGTGAAGATCGCGTCGAGCGGGATGACACCGATCGTCGACGAACCCTTGTTGCCCTCGGCGCCGACGTAGCCCTTGCCGCGCTCGACGGTGAGCTCGAAGGTGAGCGCGCTCTTGGCGTTGGTCAAGTAGGCCAAGTGCAAGTCGCCGTTCAAGATTTCAACGTCGGCCGTGGTCGAGAGATCCGATGCGGTGACCGGACCCTCGCCGCGCTTGTCGAGACGAAGCATGACGGGCTCGTCGCTGTGGACCTGAAGCAGGAGGTCCTTCAGGTTGAGGCAGATGTCCTGCACGTCTTCCTTCACGCCTTCGATGACGCCGAACTCGTGCAGGACCGCGTCGAACTTCACGCGTGTCGCGGCGGCGCCGGGAATCGACGACAGCAACGTGCGTCGCAGCGAGTTGCCGAGCGTGTGGCCGAAGCCGGGGTCGAGTGGTCCGATGCCGAACGACTGACGATTGTTTACCTCGTCGCCGAGGGCTTCGATGATGGGGCGCTGGATGATCAACATGGGGACTCCTTGAGGTCTTTAAGAGGTGGGTTTACTTGGAGTACAGCTCAACGATGAGCTGCTCCTTGATTGCTTCGTCGATCTGCTCTCGCTGGGGAACGATGCGCACGGTGACACTGAAGCCACCGTCACCGACCTCGAGCCAGCCGGGCACGGTGCGATCCAGGACGTCGAGGTTGCGCTTGACGTTGAAGTTCTCACGCGTGACGTTCTTGAGGGCAATTACTTCGCCCGGGCGGACACGGTACGACGGGATGTTGACGCGCTTGCCGTCAATGGTCACGTGACCGTGACGCACGAACTGGCGGGCCTGGGCGCGTGACGCTCCCCAGCCGGCGCGGTACGCGATGTTGTCGAGGCGAAGTTCGAGAAACTGCAGCAGGTTCGTACCGGTCATGCCGGGACGACGACTGGCCTCTTCGTAGAGGTTGCGGAACTGCTTCTCCAAGAGGCCATAAATACGGCGGGCCTTCTGCTTTTCGCGCAGCTGGGTCAGGTACTCAGAACCCTGACGCTGGCGGTCACGACCGTGCATGCCCGGCGGGAAGGCGCGGGTCTGACGGTCCGAGTTCTCAGCGACGGGGCACTTCATCGTGAAGCAGCGCTCGCCCTTCAGGTAGAGCTTCGTGCGCTCACGACGACAGAGGCGACAGACGGGTCCGGTGTAACGAGCCATGACTAACCCCTACGACGCTTCTTGGGGCGACACCCGTTGTGCGGCAAAGGCGTGACGTCCTTGATGGCAACGACTTCAATACCGGCCGCGGCGATGGAACGGATAGCGGTCTCGCGACCGGACCCCGGTCCACGCACGAGCACGTCGACCTTCTTCACTCCGTGCTCCATCGCGGCGCGCGCGCACTTCTCGGCGGCGAGCTGCGCGGCGTACGGCGTGGACTTACGTGATCCCTTGAAACCGACCTGACCCGAACTCGCCCACGACAGGACGTTGCCCTCGGGGTCGGAGATCGAGACGATCGTGTTGTTGAAGGAGCTCTTGATGTGCGCGACGCCAAAGGCGACGTTCTTGCGCTCCTTCTTGCGACCCTTGCGAACCGTGTTCGGCTTTGCCATTACTTCGTTACCTTCTTCTTGCCGGCGACAGTGCGCTTGGGACCCTTGCGGGTGCGCGCGTTGGTACGGGTGCGTTGGCCGCGGACGGGCAGACCCTTGCGATGACGGATCCCCTGCAAGCAGTTGATCTCCATCTTGCGCTTGATGTCCTGAGCGACGTCACGACGGAGGTCACCCTCAACGGTGACGTTCTGGTCGATGTAGGCGCGGAGTTTGTTGACGTCAGCTTCGCTGAGGTCCTTCACGCGCGTTGATTCGTCGACGTCGGTGGCGGCGCAGACCTGTTGGGCGATCGTCGTACCGACACCGAAGATATAGGTGAGTGCGATGACAGTGCGCTTCTCGCGCGGAATGTCGACTCCAGCAATACGGGCCATGGTCTTCTCCTAGCCCTGACGCTGCTTGTGGCGAGGCTGCTCGCAGATGACCCGGACGACGCCGGCCCTGCGAATGACCTTGCACTTCTCACACATCGGCTTGACGCTTGCGCGAACCTTCATAATTCTCTTTCTCGATCTTCTGGAACTTGAGCTATTTGTAGCGGTAGGTGATGCGACCACGGGTCATGTCGTAGGGAGTTATCTCCACCTGGACCTTGTCGCCGGGAAGGATACGGATGCGGTGCATGCGCATTTTCCCTGAACTGTGCGCGAGAACGGTGTACCCATTCTCCAATTCGACGCGAAACATTGCGTTCGGTAGAGGCTCGACGACGGTCCCCTCAACGGTGAACGCGTCTTCCTNNTGGCTTGCTCAGGTTCCTTCTCCTTGTAACGGCACAGCGGGACGTGAAGGAGCAAATACTCCCTTACGGATGGACCCCGAGGCGTACCACGAGGTCGGCTGACAATTCTACCAAATTTCACACAAAACGCAAAAGTCAGTGTTGGGTCAACTTCGTACCGTTCAATTCTAGGGCGAGTGGGCCTCGATTGAACCGCCCGAAGGCGACCACTGGCGTCTCAATCGTTGGTCAGAACGTCACGCTCTAGACCGGGTTCGGCCCGTCAACCACTGGATCAATTGGTGTTTCCTCTAGTGGATCAGTGCAACGACACTCGACGTCTTCAACTTGCTGGTCAAAACCTTCCCCAGGGTCGCTCCATTGAAGCTGTATTGGGCAAAGGCACTGATCGTCACACCTTTGGCATGAATCTCTTCCAACCGTGTTCGTAGGAACTGGGCCACGGCATCAGCCCGCGCCCGGCTCACGGCAAGTCGCTTGTTCGTCGACGTCACACGACCCGCCATGCCCACGAGAAGCACCGTATGGCTGTGATGGATCTTGATCGTCCGGGCCAACACCACCACTTGGCTCCTCAATGAGGACGACAGCGCCGACGAGTTCTCCGCGAAGGGACTGACCGCAACGGATTGCGAGTCGCTCGTCGTGGGGGGTGACGACGGCGGGATCGTATCCGTGGAGATCGTATCCGTGGTGATCGGATGCGTCGTGGTCGTCGTGGGCGGCTTGGTGGTCGTGGTAGCCGGCTTCACGGTGGTCGTCGTCGTGGGTGCCTTGGTGGTCGTGGTAGTCGGCTTCACGGTGGTCGTCGTCGTGGGTGCCTTGGTCGTGGTCGTGGTCGTGGGTGCCTTGGTCGTGGTCGTGGTCGTGGCCGCGGGCGGCTTCGCTGTCGTCGTCGTCGTGGGCGGTGGCGACGTGGTCGTCGTCACCGGGCTCGAAGCGCCGGCCGTGTACTCCGCTACCCAGTCAACCTGCAGTGACTCTGACGAACCCGATGCCGGGCACGCCCAACCAGCTGCGCACCAAGTTTGCTGTTGAAGATTGAGCGTCATCGGCACTTGAGAAATCTCAGAGGGATCGGTCACCGACCCCCACTCTTGGCCATCGATGGTGTAGATGATCGAGGTGGAACTCCAGATGACGCCCCACGTGTGCCACTGCGTCAAGTCCTGGTTGGTGAAGGACTGGGTCTGCTGGGGGCTGCCGTCGGAATTCACTCCCCAAATCGCCGTCGTCGATTGAGCCGTCGTATTACCATCGGTCTCGCTGAAGTCGATCTCGGGCGGCCACCCGTTGACTGGCCACAACAACTCCACTTGCGTCGGCCCCGGTGCGGTCTGGCGAGAACGAACAAAGTATGCGCCGAACGTCTGTGGGCGGCCGCATTGACAGAGCCCGCCCGTGAGCCATATTCCCCCCACTTGTGCGGTGTTCAACGACATGATGCCGTTGGCGACTTGCACCTGCGAGAGGGCCCATTGACCGTTCCCGTTTCCCGACGGCTGACCCGAGAACACGTCCCAATCGGAAGGCACCGTCGATCCCGAGAAGTCTTGTACGTACGTTTGTCCGTAACCACTGAGGGCCGAGGCACTGGGTGGCGCCATGCCCGAGGGCTCAGAAGAGTTGGGCGTCCCGTAGGGATAGGGCGTGGTCGTTGCGGCGCTCGCCGTCGCACTGTGTCCGCCCTGCCACACGGTGGCCGCAAGCGTGACACCGGCGCACGGCACAACGAATGATGCGACGACCGCGAGCGCCGCAAGAGGCGACGCCATTTTCGTTCGTCGTCGGGTATTGGAATCGCCTATGCGATGAAGTGACCACTTCACTGTCGGAACCTCAGTTTCACGTTGTGTTCTGCCCTTAACAAAATGTCAAACGAGTACAGCAATACGCATTGTTGAATGAAATGAATTGAAGTTCAGATAAGTTCAGCGCACGTAGAAAAACAAACTTCGAGGACCGACCACTTCCGACTGTGAGGCGGCTCTCGCAAGACACTAGTTGGTCAGAAAACCCCATGATTCGGGCCTTTTACTAAGAGTTGACCATGGCTTTCCATCAGGGAAAATCTGTCTGCACTCCCACGCAGAGCGTGTAGTGGGCGGCGGCGGCCCCAATATTGTGCCCGGAGCGAAGCCGCCTGGAGCTGATTAAGGGGGCAATCACAACATTCCACGCTGGCCACCAACGAGACGCAAGGCTGCACCACACCGAGTCCAACGTGGGGCGTGCACCACTTCCCGGGCGCTTGGTCAAAAATGTGACTGCTGACCCTAGTCGCTCATAGGGAAATAGCCGCATGCTGGATTCATGACAGTAATGGGTCCGTCTCTCTCTAGCGAACCTCTCACCCGCGAGGATTGCCTGGCACTGCTCGACCGCGCTGATTTGGCTCGCGTCGTACTCTCCGTGCGCTGTCTTCCGGCCGCACTGCCGGCGCGAATTGCCCTCTGCGAAGACGATCATCTCGTCCTCGCGAGTCGAGAAAGCGCAGTGATACTTGCCGCGCGACGCGGTGACGTCATCTCGGTGCAAATCGACGGTCTCGAGGACGACGGCACGACATGGTCAGTGATGGTCTCGGGAATTGCGTCAACCGTCTCGCCGGGCGAAGTCCAGACCCAGAGAATCCAGGACTCAGTGGACCGCGGCGCAAGCCTGCTGGCGCTTCCTCTTTCTGTTGTGATTGGCCAACGCGGACACTAGGTCCTTCTTTGCGACGCGCTGAATGTGAGAGGCTTTGGACGGTGGCCTTTCACAAAATCAACGATCCAGAGCGCCTACACGCACTTATTGACGCGATCCTTCTTATTGAGACTGACGCGGACATCGACGGGCTCCTCGGGCGAATCATCGAAACTGCGAGTCATCTCGTCGGCGCGCGTTATGGCGCTCTCGGCGTCATCGCAGGCGACGGCGTCACCCTCTCGCGTTTCATCACCTACGGACTCGACGCCGAGCAACGTGCCGCCATTGGACCCGAACCAGAGGGCAGGGGCATCCTGGGCGAACTTATTCTTCACCCCTCTCCCCTGCGTCTGGATGAGCTGGGAGCGCACCCCAAGTCCTTAGGCTTCCCCGCGAACCACCCTCCCATGCATCGATTTCTTGGCGTGCCGGTCACCACCGGTGATGGTCACATCTTCGGCAACCTGTACCTCACTGATCCGCTCAACGGCGAACCGTTCAGCGAAGAGGCGGAGCTCCTCGTTGAAGCATTCGGTCGCGCCGCCGGCCTCGTCATTGACCAAGAGACACTGCGCGCGAGCGTGCGCGAATTGACCCTCAGTGAAGAGCGCGAGCGCCTCGCGCGCGACTTGCACGACACGGTCATCCAGCGCCTTTTCGGAGTCGGCCTCGCCTTACAGATTTCTCTCTCGTCCGTACTTGATGACGACGTGCGCAGTCGTATCAACAACGTGCTCGACGAACTCGACGCCACGATCCACGAGATCCGCACCACGATCTTCGAGATCGATCAGGACCAACCAATCGACCAGACGTTTGAACAACGGGTGGCCCAACTGACGGGCGAAGTCGAATCTCGCCTCGGCATACTCGCCGAACTCAAAGTCGCGTCGGGCATTGATAAGGAGATCGGACCGAACTGCGCGCGCCACGTCGTCCAGGCGCTGCGCGAGATCCTCTCGAACATTGTTCGACACAGCGAAGCCTCCGTGGTGCAGATACAGGTCGACACCATGCAGAATCTGATCGAGGTCATTGTGCGCGACAATGGCATCGGCTTTAGGCCCAACATTGGTTCAGGCCGAGGACTGAGGAATCTCTCGTCGCGAGCGAGGGAACTGGGCGGCGACTGCACGATTGAATCAGTAATTGGCAAGGGCACTATGGTTCGATGGACCGCCAATCGGATGGACTGAGATGATTCGACTACTCCTCGTTGATGACCACGAAATTGTGCGTCGGGGCCTTCGCGAACTCCTCGAGGCCGAGGGCGACCTGGAAGTCATTGCCCAGGCCGGTTCCCTCGACGAGGCGCTGGTCCTTGACATCTCCAATGTCGACGTGGCGGTCTTAGACGTTCGCCTCCCCGACGGCAGTGGCGTCGACCTCTGTCGCCAACTGCACACCCTGCGGCCGGAACTGGGCTGCCTGATGCTGACGTCGTTTGCCGACAATGAAGCGCTCAATGCCTCAGTCCTCGCCGGGGCGCGGGGCTACGTCTTGAAGAACGTTCGCGGCGACGAGCTCATCACCTCAATACGGCGTGTCGCCAATGGCGAGACTCTGCTCACGACCGACCAGGTCGAAAGGGCTCGCGAGCGACTACGTCGCCAAATCACCGAGGACATCCGAATCGAGAGTCTGAGCCCTCAAGAACGCCGGATACTGGACCTTCTCAGCGAGGGGTTGAGCAATCGCGAGATTGCTGACGTGATGTTCCTCGCGGAGAAGACGGTGAAGAACTACGTCTCGAACTTGCTCGCGAAACTCGGATTCCAGCGCCGCACTGAAGCCGCACTCTTCGCGCAGCGCCAACAGGACCGCGCGCACCCTAAGGCCGATTAAGCGGCCGTAAAGACCTCGGGTCCGTTTTCGGTGACCGCAATGGTGTGCTCGAAGTGCGCGGACAGTGTGCCGTCCTCGGTCATGACACTCCAGCCGTCGTCGAGCATGTAGGTCTCGTAGCTTCCAATGTTGACCATGGGCTCGATCGCGAAGACCATGCCTTCCTTCAACGTCGGTCCCGGGGTGCCGGGCCAGTAGTTGGGCACCTGGGGATCTTCGTGCATCGCGGTGCCAATGGCGTGTCCGACGTATTCGCGGACCACGGAGTAGCCGGCCGCTTCGGCGACGTTCTGCACCGCACGACCAACTTCGTTGAGGCGGTTGCCCTTGACGAGTTGCGCAATGCCGGCCCACAGTGAACGCTCCGTCACTTCAATGAGCTTCTTGGCCTGGGCGCTGATCTCCCCCACGCCGGCCGTGTACGCGGCGTCACCGTGGTAGCCCTCGATGATCGCGCCCGCATCGATAGAAATGATGTCGCCCTCTTTGAGGGTGTAGTCACCGGGGATGCCGTGCACGATCATGTCGTTGGGGCTCGTGCAGATGACCGCCGGGAAGCCGTGGTAGTTGAGGAAGTTCGACCGCGCCCCGCGCTTCGCGAGGACCTCGGCGGCGATGTCGTTCAGTTGCCGCGTCGTCACGCCCGGACGGATCGCCGCGCGGGTTGCTTCGTGCATCTCGGCCACGACCTTGCCGGCTTTACGCATCTTGTCCAGCTCGTCGGCCGAGCGCCTCACGCCAGGCCTCGCTCGTGCACCAACTTCATGATTTCATCCGTGACCTCGTTGGGTCGCTGGTCGCCATCGACGGTGACGAGAAGACCCCGAGCACCGTAGAACTTGAGCAGTGGCTCGGTGTCGCGCTCGTAGGTCTCGAGGCGTTTGCGAATCGCGTCGGGGTAGTCGTCGGTTCGTTGGATGACGTCGCCCCCGCAGGCCGAGCACGTGCCCGAGATCGCCTCCACGTCGGTGTCCTTGTACGTCGCACCGCACTCTTGGCAGACGCGACGTGACGAGAGTCGCTGGGTCACCAGTTCGGTCGGCACGTCGAGGTTGATGCAGAGTTTGATGCCGTCGTCGCCCAGCATCTCTTCGAGCGCCTCGGCCTGACCAATGGTGCGCGGGAAGCCGTCGAGCACGACACCCTTTTGCGCGTCGGCCTCCTTGAAACGCTCGCGGACGAGTTGGTTGACGAGCTCGTCATTGACGAGGTCGCCGGCGTGCAGGATCGATTCGACCTGCTGGCCGAGTTCGCTGCCGGCGGCGACCGCGTTGCGCAGGATGTCACCGGTCGAGACGTGCGGAATGGCGTAGCGCTCGGCCAGGACGGTGCTCTGGGTTCCCTTGCCCGCGCCCTGCTTGCCCAGGACGATCAGATTCAGACGTTGTGACATGACTACCGCTTCAGGAAGCCTTCGTAGTTACGCATCATCAACTGACTGTCGATCTGGCGCATGGTCTCGAGCGCGACACCCACCGCGATCAGCAGGGTCGTGCCGTAGTACGGGAAGGTCGTGATGCTCCAGAGCGCCATGAAGATGCTCGGCACCACGGCGACCGAGGCGAGGAAGAAGGCCCCGACGACGGTGATGCGAGAAAGCATCTTGGCGAAGTACTTCTCAGTCGGCATGCCCGGTCGGATGCCCGGCACGAAGCCGCCCTGCTGACGCAACATCTCGGCCTGCTGGTGCGGCTCGAAGGCGATGTACACGTAGAAGAAGGTGAAGGCGACGATGAGCACGAAGTCCGAGAAGATGTAGAAGAAACTCGTCGGATGCAGTGAGGAGTTCACAAAGTTCGTGAACGAAGCCCACGGCACGATGTTGGACATCAAGATCGGGATGTAGAGCACCGACGACGCGAAGATGATCGGGATAACGCCCGACTGGTTCACCTTCAACGGGATGTACGTCGAGTTGCCGCCCATCTCTTTACGACCGACGACCCGTCGGGCGAACGTGACCGGAATGCGGCGCTGGCCGTTGTCCATGAAGACAATCAGCACGAGCAGGCCGATCGACACGGCGAAGATAATGAAGAACTTGTAGGGGCCACCCTGGGTCCAGACGGCGCGACCACCCGAAGGGAGTCCGGCGACCACGTTCGCGAAGATCAAGAGGCTCATGCCCTGGCCAATACCGCGCTGGGTGATGAGCTCCGCGAGCCACATGACGAAGGCCGTACCGGCGGTCATGATCGCGACCATGAAGAGACCGAGCGAAAGGCTGAACTTGGGGATGAGGTCGATGTTGAAGCCGAGCAGCGCCTGGTCGTGGCCGTGGAAGGCGTAGATGAGACCGGTTGACTGCAACAGCGCGAGACCAATCGTCAGGTAGCGCGTGGTCTGGGTGATCTTCTTCTGGCCCACCGCGCCCTGGTCGCGCCACTCGGTCAACTTGGGGATGACGGTCGTGAGGAGCTGGATCACGATGGAGCTCGTGATGTAGGGCATGACACCGAGACCAAAGACGGCCAGTCGGGTCAGTGCGCCGCCCGAGAACAGGTTCAAGAAGCCGAGGACGCCACTCGCGCCGGCCTTGCCCTGAAGGATGAGCACCTGGCTCCAGCTGACCCCGGGAATCGGAATGTTGGCACCGGCCTGGTAGAGGCAGATGACGCCAATCGTGAACAAGACCTTGTTACGGAGGTCAGGTACGCGAAAGATATTCCCGAGTCGCCGCAGCACTGTCGGACCTTAGCGGTTCTGGTGTTGGTTGCCCGCCGCCGGAGGACGAACGGCGAAGGGCAAAGGCACCTGCGTCGTCGTGCCACCCGCGGCCTCGATGGCGGCTTTCGCCGACGCCGAGAAACGGTGCGCCGATACGTGCAACGTCGTGGTGAGTTCACCGCGACCGAGGACTTTGACGAAGTCCTTCTTTCGCGCCAGGCCGCGCTCGACGAGCACGTCGAGGGTGATGTCACTGACACCAAGCGCCGCGAGCGCGTCAAGGTTGACGGGCGTGTACTCCACGCGGAAGGGGTTCGTGAAACCCTTCAGCTTGGGAATGCGCTGGAGGAGTGGCAACTGGCCACCCTCGAAGCCGGCCGGAATTTGGCGACGGGCCTTCTGGCCCTTCGTGCCTCGTCCGGCTGTCTTGCCTCCGCGACCACCAATACCACGACCGACGATCTTCTTACGCTTGATCGAACCTTCGGGTGATTTGAGATCGTGCAACTTCATTAGTTGACCTCTTCCACTTTGATCAGGTGCGGCACCCGAGCGATCATCCCGTGAATCTCAGGACGGTCGGGCAGCACGTTGGACTGGCCAATGCCACGAAGTCCGAGCGCGCGCAGGGTCCCGCGATGCTTGGGCTTGGTCGCGATGCCGGAGCGAATTTGCGTAACTTTCAGTTGACCCATGATCAGCCCTCCGTGACCTTGAACAGGTCACCCTCGCGCTGACGCTCACGGTAGGCGCGAAGCGTGCCACTGGGGATCACGTGATCGGCCGGCTTGTCGCGTGACGCGGCGATCTCTTCGGGACGACGCAGCTGCTTCAGTCCTTCGATGGTCGCGTGCGCGACATTGATGCCGTTGCTTGAACCGAGCGACTTGGCAATGATGTCCTTGACCCCGGCCATCTCCAAGATGGCGCGTGCGGCGCCACCGGCGATAACCCCGGTGCCGGGCGCGGCCGGCTTCATGAGTACTCGTCCGGCGCCAGAGGCACCGAGGACCGGGTAGACGATTGTCGTGCCGGCGAGGGGCACGTCGAACATGTTCTTTCGAGCCTCTTCGATTCCCTTCTGTACGGCGAGTCCCGCTTCCTTGGCCTTGCCGTAGCCGAGACCGACGCGGCCGTTGCCGTCACCGATGACCATTAACGCCGTGAAGGAGAACCGACGTCCACCCTTCACGACCTTCGAGACGCGATTCACCTTGATGGTGCGCTCCTCGAACTGCTCTAGATCTGCCATTAGAACTCCAGTCCGGCGGCGCGAAGGGTGTCGGCGAATGCCGCGACCCGGCCGTGATAATCGAATCCACCGCGGTCAAAGACGACGGTCGTGATCTTGGCTTCCTTGGCGCGCGTCGCGAGCAAGTCCGCGACGGCCTTGGCGCCATCGATGTTGCCACCGCTCTTCTTCTTGAGCCCAGCCTCGACGGACGATGCGGCCGCCAACGTGCGGCCCGCGACGTCGTCGATGATCTGTGCCGAGATGTGCTTGTTGGTACGCGAGACCGCGACGCGCGGACGCTCGGCCGTGCCCGAGAGGCGACGGCGGATGCGC